>JAFLCY010000026.1 GCA_017303485.1 Rhodobacterales bacterium | reverse complement strand
GCCTCGGGGCATGACTCCGCGCCCGGCCATGTGCTGCCCTGGGTGCCCGTGCGGCTGGAGGCCACCGGCCCGGTCATGGCCGCCGAGGCGAAGGTAGCAAAGGCGCTGCAGGCTGCCGGCGTCGCTACCGGTCTTGCCGCCGATCTCGCCCTGCGTGAACCTGCGCTGACGGCCGTCACCCCGTCAGGATTGGCTGTGACGGAAGGCGCGGAACCGCTTGCGGGCACGGCAGTCACCCTTTCGGACAACGCGCTCTGGCACGACGCGACGCAGGTGTCCGCCCCGGAAGCCGCCAAGCTGGCCGCCCGGATCACCCGCCTGCTGACCGAGATGGCGACACATCCCGACGCCGATCTCGCCAGCCTGTCCCCGCTGTCCGACGCCGAGACACTGGTCTACCGGGGCGCCCTCGCCGCCACGGCGCGCGACTATGACCGCAGCCTGGCGATCCCGGCAGCGATCCTTGCGCAGGCCGCCAGGACACCCGATGCCCTGGCCGTTATCGCGGGCGAGGCAAAGCTGACCTACGCCGACCTCGCCGCCCGCGCCGCGCGCATCGCCCATACCCTGAAAGACATGGGCGTGGGCAAGGGCAGTCTTGTCGGCCTTGCCTGTCGCCGCACGACCGATATGGTCGCGGGCGCACTTGGCATCCAGCTTGCGGGGGCGGCCTATGTCCCGATGGACCCCGCCTACCCCGCCGACCGCCTGGCGCTTTACGCCGAGGATTCCGGCTGCCCGGTGATCGTCACCGAAGACGCGGTGGCCGGGGCCCTGCCGAAGGGTCCGGCGCTTCTGGTGCTGGACACCGACCCGCGCCTTGCCGCCACGCCGACGACGCCACCCTCAGGCCCGGCTGCCGAGGATCCGGCCTATGTGATCTACACCTCCGGCTCCACCGGCAGGCCCAAGGGCGTGGTCGTCACCCACCGCAACGCGCTGAATTTCTTTGCCGGGATGGACGATGTGCTTGGCACTGATCCCGGCACCTGGCTGGCCGTCACCTCGCTGTCGTTCGACATTTCGGTCCTGGAGCTGTTCTGGACGCTGACCAACGGTTTCACCGTCGTCCTCGCCGACGACAGCGCACGGGTCCGGCCTTCGGGCGCCACCGGCGTCAGCGCGCGGGGGATGGAGTTCTCGGTCTACTACTGGGGCAACGACGACCTGCCCGGTCCCTCGAAGTACGAACTGCTGCTGGAAGGCGCGAAGTTCGCCGATGCGAACGGCTTTTGTGCGGTCTGGACGCCGGAACGCCATTTCCACGCCTTCGGCGGCCCCTATCCGAACCCGGCCGTCACCGGCGCGGCGGCGGCGGCCTTGACGAAGAATATCGGCGTCCGCGCAGGCAGCATCGTCGCGCCCCTGCACCACCCGGCCCGGATCGCCGAGGAATGGGCGGTGATCGACAACCTGACCAACGGCCGCGCCGGGATGGCCTTTGCCTCGGGCTGGCAGCCGGATGATTTCGTATTGCGGCCCGAGAACACGCCCCCGGCCAACCGCCAGGCGCTTTTCGACGCGCTTGATCAGGTGCGCCGGTTGTGGCGCGGCGAGGCGGTGGAATTCCCGCGCAAGGATGGCACCCCCTTTGCCGTGAAGACCCAGCCGCGCCCAGTCTCGGCCGAGGTTGCGGCTTGGGTGACCACCGCCGGAAACCCGGAAACCTGGCGCGAGGCCGGTCGCGCCGGGGCCAATGTGCTGACCCATCTGCTTGGCCAGTCCATTGCTGAAGTCGCTGACAAGGTTAAGCTTTACCGCAAGGCGCTGGCCGAGGCCGGGCATGACCCCGCCCGATTCAAGGTCACCTTGATGCTGCACACCTACCTTGCCGCCGACCGCGAGACCGCGCGTGAGGTCGCGCGCGAGCCGATGAAAAGCTACCTGCGCTCGGCTGCGGGGCTGATCAAGCAATACGCCTGGGCCTTCCCGGCCTTCAAGAAGCCGCAGGGCATGACGAACCCGATGGATATCGACCTTGGTTCGCTGGCCCCGGACGAGCTGGAGGCGATCCTCGATTTCGCCTTCCTGCGCTATTTCGACGACTCGGGCCTCTTCGGGACCGTGGAAGATGCCGTGAAGCGCGTCGAGGAGTTGAAGGCCATCGACATCGACGAGGTTGCCTGCCTGATCGACTACGGCATCCCGACCCCGGTCGTGCTGGAAGGGCTGAAGCCGGTGGCCGAGGTCCTGCGCCTGACCAATGCCGGGGGCGACACGGGCGAGACGATGGCCGGTCTGATCCAGCGCCATGGCGTGACGCATCTGCAATGCACCCCGTCGATGGCGCGGATGCTGGCCGAGGACGACGGCGCGCGCGCGGCGCTGAAGGGCCTGAAGCGGATGCTTGTCGGCGGCGAGGCGCTGATGGGCCGGTTGGCGGGCGATCTTGCCAGTCTGACCGGCGCGCCGGTCCTGAACATGTATGGCCCGACCGAGACGACGATCTGGTCTTCGGTCGAGGCGACGACCGGGGCCGAGGGCGTGGTCAACATCGGACAACCCATTGCAAATACGTCTCTTTACGTTCTGGACGAAGCACAGGCGCCCGTGTCCAGCGACGCGGAAGGAGAGTTGTGGATCGGCGGCGAGGGCGTGGCGCAGGGCTATTTCCAGCGCCCCGACCTTACCGCCGACCGCTTCCGCCCCGATCCTTTCGCGGGCGCGGGCCGGATGTATCGGACCGGCGACCTTGTCCGCCGCAGGGACGACGGAAAGCTCGATTACCTTGGCCGTGCCGATTTCCAGGTGAAGATCCGCGGCCACCGGATCGAACTGGGCGAGATCGAGGCCGCGCTGGAAGCCGCGGCGGGCATCCGTCAGGCCGTCGTCATCGCGCGCGAGGACCAGCCGGGCGATGTGCGGCTGGTGGGCTATGTCACCGCCGATGGCATGATCGACGAACAGGCGCTGAAGGCCAACCTTGGCGCGCATCTGCCCGAAGTCATGGTTCCCGCCCATATCGTCAAGCTGGACGCCATGCCCCTGACCCCGAACGGCAAGATCGACCGCAAGGCGATGCCCGCTCCCTTCGCGACGGCACCGGTTGTCGCAACGCCCGTCGCGCTGGAAGGCGGGATCGAGGAAACCATCGCCGCGGTCTGGGCGCGTGTCCTCGGCGTGCCGCAGGTCGGGCGGTCGGACAACTTCTTCACCCTCGGCGGGCATTCCCTGCTGGCGGTGCAGGCGCATCGCGAGATGAAGGTCGCGCTGAACTCGGACCGGCTGGCCATAACCGACATCTTCCGGTTCCCTGTCGTCTCGGCTCTTGCCGCGCATCTGGGCAAATCGCTGCCCGCTCCCTCCACTGCGGCCAATGCGTCGTCGCCGACAGCCACTGCACCGGACGGTGCTGCGGATGGCCGGATGGATGCGATGGCACGACGCCGGGCGATGCGCGAAGCACGGGAGAAGGCGTTGGGATGACCCGGGCCACCGGGCCGGTCGAAACCGCGCTGCGCTCGCTGTTCCCGGACAAGGTGGCGGTGGCGGCAGAGCGGATCGTCTCTCCCGACGCGAAAGCGCTGTGGCCCGGGGAACATGCCGGGATTGCAGGCGCGGTCGCGTCCCGGCTGGCGGAATTCGTCGCGGGCCGAACGGCGGCGCGGCGGGTGCTGCGGGCGCTCGGGCAGCCGGAGCAGGCCCTGCCGATGGGTCCGGACCGCGCGGCCATCTGGCCTGACGGAATCGCCGGTTCCATCGCCCATGCCGCAGGCATCGCCGTCGCGGTGGGCTGGCGGGGTGCAGCAGTGGGGGTCGACATCGAGGCGGACGCCGAGATCGCGCCTGACCTGTGGGAGATCGTTTGCAGGCCAGAGGAACTAGGACGTCTGGCTCATGACGGGACGGGCCGGCTGGTCCAGCACATCTATTGCGCGAAAGAGGCCGTCTTCAAGGCGCAAGAGCCTGGACGGCGCGCCATGTTCGGCCATGAAGTCCTGAGCGTCACCCTTGCCGGAACCAGGTTCGATGCCCACGTTCTGAAGGAGGCAGGGGCGTTCCAGGCTGGGCAGATCGTCCGTGGCCGGATGGCCTTGCTGGATGGCCTGGTGCTTGCGGGGGTGGCAATGTGACGGTGACGAGGCGATGGGCCTTCCTTGGCGGCTTCGGGGCACTGCTTGGTGCGGGAGGCTTTTACGCGCTTCTGTCCCGCCCGCCTTCGTTGGACTATGTCCGCAAGCGGCTGGCCGGTACGATGTCCGCTCCGACCGGGCCGCTGTCGGTCTACCACCTTGGCCACAGCCTCGTGAATCGCAACATGCCGGCAATGCTGGCCCAGCTCGCCCCACCAGGCCATCACTACGACAGCCAGCTCGGCTGGGGCACGACACTCAAGGCGCATTGGGGCGATGCCGAGATCAACGGTTTCGAGGCCGAGAACGCCCATGCGCGCTTCCGCCCGGCGCATGAGGCGGTGGCCAGCGGCGAGTATGACGCCATCGTCCTGACTGAAATGGTCGAAATCCGCGACGCGATCCGGTACTTCGACAGCGCTCTGTATCTGTATCGCTGGGCCGAGACCGCCCTGCGCGCGCGGCCGGACGTGCGGCTCTACCTGTACGAAACCTGGCACCCGCTGGACGATCCGGAAGGCTGGCTGGAACGGCTGGACCGCGACCACGAACGCTACTGGTTGCGGCAAGTGCTGGGTCCGGCCCTGCGCAGGCTGCCGCCCACCGCTCAGATCCACCTCATTCCGGCAGGCCCGGTGCTGGCGGCCTTCGTGCGAGCGATTGAGGCCCAGGGCGGGACCGGGTCCGTCCAGAGCCGGACCGACCTTTTCGCACGGGCCGCCGACGGCAGCCAGGACATGATTCACCTGAACGACCTGGGCAATTACCTGGTCGCCCTGGTGCATTTCGCGGCGCTTTATCACGAATCCCCCGTCGGCCTTCCATATCGGCTCCTTCGGGCCGACGGCACTGCGGCGGATCCGCCTGACCCCGAGACGGCCCGCCTCATGCAGGAGGTGACCGCCTTGGTCGTCAACACTCTGGGGTTGTCCGGCACCACGACTTGATGTGGCATTTCGGCCACCGATGCCCGCATTCGGGCAAATGGCCCGCCCCCCACCCCAATTCGGCCCGGTTGCGGGTGCATTTCCTCTTTCCGAACCGGCGCGAGCCAAATACTCTTGGGCTGTTGCAGTCGCGCCCGTTCTGACTGGACGCAAGGGAGTATTTTTTATGACTATCCTCCGCCGCCTGGCCGCCGCCATGTTCCTGCTGCCGCTTCTGGCAGTTTCAACCTGGGCTCAGGACTACAAGGTCCGCTCGGGCGATGTGCTGCAGATCGAAGTTCTGGAAGACGCGACGCTGAACCGCACCGCGATCGTTCTGCCCGATGGCCAGATCTCGCTGCCGCTTGCCGGGTCGGTGCGTGCCGCCGGTCGCAGCCTTGCCGAAGTGCAGACCGAACTGGCCAGCCGCTTGGCGCCGAACTTTGCAACGCCGCCGACGGTCTTCGTCACACTCAACGCACTGGCGGAACGTCGGCCGGCCACCGCGGCCACACCGCGCATGATCGACGTCTTCATCCTCGGCGCTGCGAATACCCCCGGCAAGGTCGAAATCAAGCCGGGCGCCACCCTGTTGCAGGCACTGGCCCAGGCTGGCGGCCTGTCGCCCTTTGCTGCGAAGAAGCGCGTCCAGCTGCGCCGGGTTGACAAGTCGGGCGTCGAAAAGGTGTACAAGTTCGACCTCGACGCCATCGAACGCGGCGAAGCGGGTGGTGGCGCCACGCGCCTTGTCTCTGGCGACGTGATCGTCATCCCGCAGCGCAAACTTTTCGAGTAGACGCGTTATGCGCCGGTCTGGCCTCGCCCTTGGCGGTTTCTGTGCCGTCAGCGCAGCGCTGTCCTCCTCTGCCGCCCTGGCACAGGAAGGTGGTCTGCGCATGATCTTCGGGCTGGAGAACCGGCTGGAAGTCTCCCGCAATGATCGCCTGTCGGTTCCGGCCGGCGGGACCGACATCTCCAACGTGACCCGGCTGTCCTTCGGGCTGACCAGCGAGACGGCAATCGACCGGCTGGAATTCCTCGCCTCTGGCGCCGTGATCGTCGAGAATGGCAACGACGAGCCGGGAACTTCCTTCGACTTCGGACGCGAGGCGCTTGACCTGAATTACCACCGTGAGGTGCCTTCCGCGGTCTTCGATCTTGGCGTTTCCTACCGCAGCGACGAGGTTGATGAGTTCGACGACGAACTTGCCGACATCGACGAAACCGGCACGCGCACCGATCTCAGTATCAACACGGCGCTGGAGATTGGCCGGACCTCTGCGATCGGCTTCGCCTTGGGTGCCGGCTACTCCAAAACCGACTATGTGGATGCGTCAGACCCCGATCTTGTCGATGTCACGGAATCACGCGCCGATGCGGCGGTGATCTTCCATATCTCGGAAATTGCCACCGGTCGCGTGGGCCTGCGCTACACCGAGCGGGAGGAAGAGGACGCTGCCAGCACCCGGACCGACACGCTGGTCACCTATGCTGGGCTGGACTATGCGCTGAGCGAGCGGCTCGATCTGTCGGCCGAGGTTGGCTATACCGAATCCGAAACCGAAGAATTCGGCATCACCGATCGGACGACTGGACCGGACCTCAGGATTGGCCTGACCTATGACATGCCGGTCGGCACCGCCACAGCGTTGCTCCGCATCACGACCGACGAAGATGAGGGCCAGCGCGAGACTTTCGAGATCGGGCGTGATCTGGAAACTCCCTCGATGACGATTTCTGCCGGTCTGGGGGTCACCCATGCCGACGAAACAGGAACGGATGTTATCGGCCGACTGAACCTGGCGCATAACCTGCCCGATGGCAGTCTGGGCCTGAATCTCGAGCGCAGCGTCAGCTATGACGACGAGCCCGTCACCACCACTGTGGCCGGCGTGTCCTGGGCGAAGACGGTGAACGATATTTCGTCGATCTCGTTGGGCATCAACTACGAGCTGAGAGATGCAGCCTCCGAGCGGATCGAGCAAGTGTCGTTCGGGGCGGGCTACAGCCGCGAGCTGACGGCGGATTGGAACCTTGACAGCGGCATTGGCTACCGCATCCGCGACGATGCCGACGGCCATGCCGAATCGCCGACACTGTTCGTCTCGCTCAGCCGGGACTTCGAGTTCCGGCCCTGACCTCCGCAGCCTGACCGGATCGGGCGGCTGGCATCGTCGGCCAACCCTGTGTGTCAGGCCAGGTCCTTTCCTGGCCGGACCAGTTGGCGGATCGCGTGGCCGACCATGTCACGCAGGAAATGCGGCGGCCCGCTGGGGATGCTGGGACGGACGACGCGCCGCGCCAGCAGGATCAGCCCGCCAGACAGATGCGCCAGCGTCGCACTGACGGCCCGCCCCGTCCCGCCGGATTTGCGGAAATAGTGCCAGCGGCTGTCAAACCAGTAGCCCGGCACCCGTTTCCAGGTCTTCATCCCCGTCGAGACCGAGCCGATATGCTCGACCCGGCTGTCCCGAACGAAATGGGTTGGCCAGCCCGCCTCCGCCGCGCGACGGCAAAGGTCGGTTTCCTCAAAATACAGGAAGAAGGTCTCGTCGAAGGTGCCGACTTTGCGGATCACCTCTTCGCGCATCATCAGGCTTGCGCCGGCCAGCCAGTCGACCGGACCGCTTGCGTCCGGCACCCCGATCGACACCGAGCGCTTGGCCAACAGCTTCGAGATCGGCCCGGTCCGCGCCGCGCCCTCGAACTCGGACGCGGGGGACGGGAAGCGGAAGCAGGTGACATGCGCTTCGCCATCCGGCCCATGGATATAGCTGCCCGCGAAGCCCACCGCCCGATGCGTCTCCAGATAGTCCAGCAAGGTGCGGATCGCGTCAGGCGCCGGAAAGGCATCCGAATTCAGGATATAGGCATAGTCCGGCCGCTCACCCCCGGGCAGGCCGAGACGGATGCCGGTGTTGTTCCCCGCCCCGAAACCGCCGTTCCGCCCCGATTGCACCACTCGGAACCGGGGGCGGTCCTTCAGCGCCTCTGTCATGCGCTCGAAAGAGCCATCGCCTGAATCGTTGTCGACCACCACGATACCACCCGCGATGCCTTCCATCGCGCGCTCGGCTGCATCTGCCGCCTTCAGCGTCATCTCGGCAGTGCGCCAGTTCAGGATCACGGTCAGCACGGTCGGCATTTTCCCGGGCATGGTCATTCCTTGCGCCTCCCACGGGCCGAAAGCGCCTGACCGGCCAGCGACGGGATCACCAGCAAGCAATCCAGATAGCGGCGGGCAAGGCGACGCGGGTTCGTCAGCATCCGCCACAGCCATTCCATCGCGATCTTCCGCACCCAAACCGGCGCACGGGTTTGGTGACCGGCGATGAAGTCGAGCCCCGCACCGATTGACAGGAAGCCAAGTTCCGGATGCCGGGCGAGGCCGCGTGCCGCCAGCAGTTCCTGTTTGGGCGCCCCAAGTGCCAGCAGGCAGATGCGGGCGCCCGAGGCCGCAACCTGATCCAGAAGCACATCCGCCGCCGCACTTTCGGGGTCAAATCCGAAGGGCGGCGCCAGGCTGGCCGCGATCTGCAACCCCGGATGGGTGGCCCTGAGCCGCTCTGCCGCCAGCGCCAGCGCCTGATCGGTCGAGCCGAGGAACGCAAGCGGTGTACCCAGCCTTGCCGCCAGTGCCGCCATCGGCGCAATCAGTTCGGACCCCGGCACCAAGCGGACCCCGGACCTGCCTGCAAGATGCGAAAGCCAGACAATCGGATTGCCGTCGGCAACTACGTGGCTGTGCGCGCGGTAGGCCCGCAGAAAGGCCGGATTGCGCCGCATCTTCACGACATGATCCAGGTTCAGGGTGGCAATGGCAAAGCCTGTTCCTGCCTTAAGATGCCTCTCGACATCAGCCAGAAGGCTGGACTGGTCGTTGAAATTGACCAGGGTCAGGGGGGAAATCGGGTCCTGCGGCAACGTCGCAGAAGGGGGCGGCTGGCTCGGGATCATCACAACGTCAGAAAGCCTAACAACTCGGTTCATATGCCGTTTCACCGGACCCCTTTATCCGTCGTCCTGCAAGCCAATTCTTTCGCGGCCCCGATGCAACGGCACGACAAGACATTGATCTTGGCGCTATTCCGGTCTCTGTTTCCGCCTGGGCAAAAATCTGTTCATCACAGCCCGCTCCGGTCCGGCCCGATCCGGCACTAAAGGCTTGAACCTACATCGGATATCGTCCAGCCTCTGGGCTCCAATTGGATTTGGGACCAACATTTCCATGGCGACCTTCGATCTGAGCGTGATCATTCCGGCCCATGACGAGGAAGCCTGGCTTGACCGCTGTCTGGCCGCACTTCTGGCACAGGATGACGCGGCCGGGCGGATCGAGATCATCGTCGTCGCCAATGCCTGCCGGGACCAGACCGTTGCCATCGCCCGCAACCGGGTTGCCGGGGCCGTTGCCCGGGGCTGGGAGATGCAGGTTCTCGACCTCGACCAGGGCGGGAAGTTGCTGGCGCTCAACGCCGGCGACCGGGCTGCGCGGGGGCGCAACCGATTGTATCTCGATGCCGACATTACCTGCGATGCCGGTCTGATCGGACAGATCCGCACCGTCTTGGACACCACAGCGCCGCGCTATGCGACCGGAACCCTCTCGGTCGCCCCCGCACGCTCCTGGGTCACCCGGCGCTACGCCGACATCTGGACCCGCCTGCCCTTTGTTCAAAGTGGTACGGTCGGGGCTGGCCTCTTTGCCGTCAATGCTGCAGGACGCGCGCGATGGCAGGACTTTCCCGCGATCATATCGGACGACACCTTCGTCCGGCTGCAATTTACGCCGCAGGAGCGGGTCGAAGTGGCAGCGCGGTATCACTGGCCCATGGTCGAAGGTCTGGGAAATCTGATCAAGGTGCGGCGGCGTCAGGATGCGGGCGTTGCGGAACTGCACGCCCTCTATCCTCAGCTTCTGGCGAACGAAGCCAAGCCACGCCTGACGCCTGGCCGACTTCTTGCCATCGCGGCCGCGCAGCCAGTGGCCTTCCTGGTCTATATCACCGTACACCTCGCCGTCCGGCTGCGTCCCTCCTCTGGCGAATGGACGCGAGGACGGTAGCCGTGGCCGATATCACCATGACAAGGGACAGAGTGGCATGACCAGTTCGGGCGGACCCGACGGCCCCGTGGCCTATCTTACCGGCGACTACCCCAAGGTCTCGCATACCTTCATCCTGCGCGAGGTCGAGGCCCTGCGCGCCAGGGGAGTCGAGGTGCTGACCTGTTCGATCCGTCAGCCTGCTGCGGCAGATTTCTCCGGACCGGAGGAACAGGCCGCCCGCGCAGATACGTTCTATGTCATAGCTGCCGCGAAGAATCCGGTCCGGCTTATTGCGGCACATGGCCGGGCCTTTCTGCGGTCGCCCGGGACCTGGGCACGGACGCTGGCACTGGCGATCCGGATGCGGTCACCGGGGCTAAAGGCGCTGATCTGGCAGCTTTTCTACTTCCTCGAAGCCGGCGTTCTGGCTGACCATCTGCGCGGGAAACAGGTTCGGCACCTGCACAACCATTTTGGCAATTCAAGCTGCTCGGTCGCTGTGCTTGCCGCGGAACTGGCGGGCATCCCGTTCAGTTTCACCGAACACGGACCCGCGATCTTTTTCGAGGTCGACCGCTGGTCGCTGCCGGAGAAGATCGCCCGGGCCGCCTTCGTGGTGGCAATCACCCACTTTTGCCGCTCGCAACTGATGCTCTTTTCCAGGCCCTCCGACTGGCCGAAGATCACAATCGTCCATTGCGGTGTGATCCCGGCATCCTACCGGCGCGATCCCGGCGGGTCGGGCAAACGCGTGGCCTTCGTCGGGCGGCTCGATCCGGTGAAGGGTGCCCTCCTGTTGATCGAGGCGATGGCGACGGTCCTGAAAACCCACACCGAGGCTACCCTTACCCTGGCGGGCGACGGTCCTGCCCGCGCCGGAGCCGAGGCCCGCGCCAAAGCCCTGGGGATCGACCACGCGGTTCATTTCGCGGGTTTCATGACGCAGGGTCAGGTCGCCGACCTCCTCGCCAACTCCGACATGCTTGTGCTTCCCTCCTTCGCCGAAGGCCTGCCGGTCGTCTACATGGAGGCGCTGGCCAGCCGCATTCCGGTGGTGGCCAGCCGGGTTGCCGGCGTGCAGGAACTGGTCGTGGACGGCGTCTGCGGTTTCACCGTTCCGCCCGGCGATCTGGTGACGCTGGCGGACCGGATGATCCGCCTGATGGATGATCCCGCCGCAGCGCGCACCATGGGCGAGGCTGGGCGCGAGGCGGTGGAGACCGGGTTCGACATCGCCCGGGAAAGCGCCTGGCTGGCGGAAATCTTCCGGAATGGCGGTGCGGGCGGGCGGCTTCGACCCTGAGCGCGGCGACCTGTCTTTGAACCTTGTCGACCGCACGTCCGGAAGCAGAATGGCAAGGACTTTCGGTCCTGTCAGGCTCAGCCGCTCATGGCGCCGTCACTTGTACTCGATCAGACCGCCCCGGCGTTGCAGGACGCGGTTTCGATAGTATTGCAGCACTCCCAGCGCTTCGGGAAACTTGCCAAGCGTCAGGAAAACCGCGCGCTCGGTCCCCAGGCGTCGCCGCAATCGCAGGATCTGCAGCGGATAGGCAAGAAGGACCAGCATCGCCCAGGGCGAGAAGAACAGGCCGAGAAGGCCCGTCAGCGGCAGCGCCAGCCCCCAGAAAAGGGTACTCCGTGTTTCCGCGACCCAGTGGAACTCTGGCGCCGCGCCATGCATCGCCGCGCCTTCTGCAAAGGCGTAACCCGACCGTCGCGTGCGCTTCCACCATTGTCCGATCCGGTACATCGCGGCGTCATGCAAGGTCATCTCCCTGTCGAGCCGCCAGACCTTCCAGCCCGCCGCCCGAAGCCGGACGCAAAGCTCGGGCTCCTCGCCGGCGATCAGGTCCGGATTGAAGCCACCGACCTGTTCCAGCGCCAAAGTGCGCATCATCGCGTCGCCGCCGCAGTACTTGGCCTGACCCGGTGGCGTGTCCCACTCGGCATCGCACAGCCGGTTCCAGACCGAGGCTTCGGGGTGCATCTCGCGTCGACGGCCACAGACAACCGCAACCTCCGTCCGCTCAGCCAGAAAGTCCCGCGCCGAGACCAACCAGCCTGACCGCATCTGGCAATCACCATCGACGAACTGAACGAATTCGGGAGCGCCGATTTCCATCATCCGGGCGAAACCCGCGTTGCGCGCCCGGGCAGCGGTGAAGGGAACCGTCGTGTCGAGGTCGACCACGACCGCCCCGGCCGCCTGGGCTGCCGCCACACTGCCATCGGTCGAGCCAGAATCGACATAGACCAGCGGTCGCACAGCCCCTTGCAGAGACGCCAGGCAGGCGACGAGCCTCTCGCCCTCATTTCGGCCGATGATCACCGCGCCAAGGCCGCCCGTCGCTGCGAACTCTCGTGTCAATCTGGCGTCCCGGACCAAATGCTTTTGTCGTTCCAGAAAGCACAGAATCTCCCTGCTTCCAAGGGGAAGCGGGCTCTGGCGGACGAACCGCCGATTGCGATCATGCGTCGGGATTGCATTTTCCTCGACGGCCGAACCCGTTACAACGGTGGCAGCCCATTCTTTCAAGGCCTGTCGGGATGCCGAATCTCTTTGCCTATCTGGCCATTTTTACCTGGCCAATTGTCACGATCCTGATGTTCCGCATGATGCCGCTGCAAAAGGCGCTGGTCTGGTCTCTCATCGGGGGCTACCTGCTCCTGCCCACCGGCACGGAGATCAAGTTTCCGATGCTGCCCGCCATCGACAAGGCGATGGTAACCTGCGTTCCGGCGCTGATCCTCTGTCTGCTCATGGCCCCGGCGCAGCCGCCGACGCGCGATCCGCTGGCCCGGACCGGGCGACACGTCCTGGTATACCTGCTGGCAATCGTGTTGGTGTCGCCGATCCTGACCGTGGTCCAAAACACCGCGCCGGTGATCGACGGGCGGACATACTTGCCCGGCCTGCGGCTTTACGATGCCTTTGGCCTCATCTCGCAAGTCCTGGTGTCACTCATTCCGTTCTGGCTTGGCCTGCGATACCTGAATTCGCGCGAGGGACATCGTATCATCCTCAAGGCTCTGGCTCTTGGCGGCCTTGCCTATACCATTCCCGTCCTGTTTGAAGTCCGGTTCAGTCCGCAGCTTCACACCTGGGTCTATGGTTTTTTCCCGCACAGCTTTGCCCAGCACATCCGAAATGGCGGCTTCCGCCCGGTGGTCTTCCTGTCACACGGTCTTCTGGTTGGCATCTTTCTCTGCATTTCGGCCATTGCCGCCATCGCGCTCTTTCGCGAGGCCAAGCGTGAAGGAAAGTCCGCGACGAAATGGCTGTTGAGCGGACTCTGGCTGTTGGCCGTCCTCTTAATGTCGAAGAACTTCGGCGCCATGTCGATCGCAGTCGGATTGGCCGCAGCCGTCTTGCTTCTTGGGCGCCGCCCACAAGTCACGCTGGCAGTGATCGTGGCGACTGTGGTGATTCTATACCCCATCTTGCGCGGCGCAGGCTGGATTCCGGTCAATGCCGCTCATGACATCGTCCAGTCCATCGACGCCGAACGCGCGGCCTCGCTGAAGTTCAGGCTCGACAATGAAGACGCCCTGCTGGCACGCGCCAACGAGAAGCCGCTCGCAGGCTGGGGAAGCTGGGGGCGGAACATGATCTACGATCCCGCGACGGGTCAATCGATCAGCACCGTCGATGGAATCTGGATTATCCTGATCGGGGTCTTCGGCTGGATCGGCTATATCGGGCGCTTCGGGTTGCTGACCGCGCCAATCCTGTTCTTTGCCTTGCGACGAAGCGTGACGAGACCCTCCTTCATTCCGGTCGGGGTCATCATGGTGCTGTGTGCGACCCTGATCGACCTTCTGCCGAATTCGGGCCTTGAGAACTATGTGTGGCTGATAGCTGGCGCCGTTGCAGGCTATGTCTTGTGGCAGCAGGCGCCGACTGAAGATGGCGTTGCGTCGGGCGCGGTGTCCGGTTCATCGACGGCAGGCCCGTTACCCGAACCGACGCGTGCTTCGTGGCTCATGCCCGACACCGGCCCGACCCGCCAGCGCAGCACCCGCGAAGCAGAGGCCCGCCGCAGTCGCCGCTGAACGACCTCAGCCTGCGTCTGCGACCGCCGGTGCATCGCCCTTGACCATACGCTGAAACACCGCGCTGGTGGCCAGCAATTCATCATAACTGCCCTGCGCCAGGAGCTGACCACGTTCCATAAGAAGGATCGTGTCGCAGGTCCGTACCGTGCTGAGCCGGTGCGCAATGAGGATGATCGTCTTGTCCTTGCGGATGCGCCCAACCGCTTCCATAACTTCCCGTTCGGTGATGTTGTCCAGCGCCGAGGTCGCCTCGTCCATGATCAGAAGCGTCGGATCGCGATACATCGCCCGGGCAATCCCGATCCGCTGCCGCTGGCCGCCCGACAGTCGCACGCCACGCTCACCGACGGCGGTGTCGTAACCTGCCGGCAGTTCGTTCAGAATGAAGTCATGCAGGGCCGCAACCTTGGCGGCGCGCCTGACGGCTTCCATGTCGATCTCGGGCTTCGGAACCCCGAAGGCGATGTTGGCGGCAATGGTGTCATCCGTCAGGAAGATCGCCTGCGGCACATAGGCGATCGACCTTTGCCAGGACCGCAGGTTGCCAGGGGTGATCGTGGTTCCGTCCACCCGCATCACGCCGGAATCGGGCGACAGCAGGCCAAGGATCAGGTCAACCAGCGTGGTCTTGCCCGCGCCGGTTCCGCCGACGATTCCGATCGTGCTGCGCGCCGGGATAGTCAGGCTGACGCCATGCAGTGTCGGCCGCTCTGCGCTTTGATAGGCAAAGCTGACGTCGGCAAGTTCAAGCGACTGCTCCAGCTTCATCGGCGCGGCGGCTATTGGCGCGGCAATCCCGGCAGGAGGCGGGCTGGCGGCAAAATCGGCGACGATGGTGTCCAGCACAGGCCCGGCGCCACGGATCAGAACCAGGGCAAAGTAGATTTGCTGCAGGGAGGGCAGCAGTCGCATCGTGGCAAATGCAATGACCCCAAGTGTCGGAACGATTTCGGTCACACTGCCGCCATTGCGGAACAGCAGCAGCAGGATCAGCGAGATCAGGGTTCCAAAGGTGATCCCTTCCAGGATGAAGCGTGGCAGTTCCGAAACGATCCCCATCCTGGCCACCGCCTTGGCGCTCTTGTAGGCCTCGGCCGAATAGCTGTGGACATAGACCTCCTCCAGGCCCATCACCTTCACGTCCTTGATGCCGCCGATCGCCTCCTGCGCGACAAGAAAGCGGGCTCCCAACGCTTGCATCATGTCCGTACCGACCTTCACGACCCGCTCGCGGACACGCAGATAGATCAGACCGTAGCCCATCCCCAACCCGGCGCCGCAGAACAGAGTGACCAGAGGATCTACAACCAGCAGGAAGCCCAGAATCGCCACCACCATCATGCAATTCGCGAACAGCCGCAGGCTGGGCGTGATGACCCGGCCCACCAGCCCGTCGACCTCGTTCAGGAGGTTCTTTTCCAGTTCGGCGCTGTTCCTTTGCAGGAACCATGGATAGGGCTGCTGCAGGTAGGCCGACAGCAGGCGACTGGAAATGCTGAAACCGCGCATCGATGAATACCGGATCGTGGCATAGGTTCCGGCTGCCTTGATGGCCAGCCCGATGGCGACGACGAAAAGCACCGCCAGTGCCAAACCAATCTGGAAGCTGAACCGGCTGGAAAAGCCCAGGGCAGTGTAAAGAAACGAGAGGGTCGGGTTGCTCTCGATCTTCTCCGGGGCTGCGATCACATTCAGAAGCATCAGCACTGCCGATATGCCCGCGATCTCGGCCACGGCCACAAGGATCATGATTCCTGTCAGCAACCAGAAATTCCGCCGCTCTCTGGCGTCGAGCAGCTTGAACAGCTTCCTAAAAGTCTTGATCACTTGCTGTCCTCACAGTCTGCGGCGGGCGCACATTGCTGTTGCGGCATGACAAAAGAATGGCATTCCTCCGTCACTCCTGCTGCGCCAAGGCACCCCACATCCCGACGCCGCACTGGTCCAAGCCTGGAGCGAATCTTTCCGGCTGGTTCCTTCATTCATCGCCAGCGGCGGTGCGCAGACTGGCATTTTCACAATATGTATTTCCTTTCAAAGCGTTACAAAAGTCATTTCCTGTACGGCCGCCCGATTTCCTGTAGAATGACGGCTCAGGCGAGGCTGAACCCGCTATGATTGCGCCATGCCAACCGTTCCGGATCATGTTCTCCCCACGCGACGACCACGTTGCGCGGAATCGCAGAATCTCCCAAACGCGGTCACATTCTTGCCACGCCATGCGAGCAACCTGACCCAGTACTTCGCGTGGGGGTTGAGGCACATGATCGCAGGACTGGTTATTTTCTCGACGGTGGTTGGCCTGATGACTGTGGCGGGTACGGTCGCCCTGTCCTTTCCTGCCTGGGTCGTTCTGGCGAGCTATCCCGCCGCCTGCACCCTGACTCTTCTCCTTGCGGCGACCGCCCTTGCCCGTCGCCCTGCCAATACCGCGCAGTCCGTGCAGGCCCTTCGGCCGCAGGTCTGAGAGATCTGCTGGATTACCGTTTCGCATGAGCCGACATCGGGCAGGACTCAGCCCTTCTTTCCGCTCATGATCGGCCAAGATTCGCCAAGTTCGGCACGAAACCCACACCGCCAGAATAACTATCACTCTTCTATCTCGACGCATTGCCCCTTGGGGCCTAAGCTACAGGCCTGACGGGGTTAGGTTATGTAACAAAAATTGCTCCGACCAAGGAGACGGGGATGGCTTTGGGGTTGGTACTGATCGCGATGCTTGGCGCAAGCAGCGTCTCGGCGGTACTTTTTGCCTACGGCTTCTCGTTCTGGATGGTTCTACTGGCCTATCCGCTGACAGGCACAGTGATACTGCTTCCCGGAGTTGTGCTTATCTGCTGGGTGCGACAGCATCCGCCCACGACTGGGCCCGACGGGTTGCTTACTTCCCAGTCGCCCGCAGGACCACACCCACAGTCGCCAGCAGGATCCTCAAATCCTTGAAGAACGACAGTTTGCGTTCGTAGTCGGCGTCGAATTCGGCGCGCTGCGCGAAGGTCGACTGATTGCGATCAGAAATCTGCCAGGTTCCGGTCAGCCCCGGCCGCAGCGCAAAATAGGCTTTCCCGGGATAAAGATCCTGCTGGTCGACCAGCATCGGCCGCGGGCCCACCAGGCTCATGTCGCCCACCAGCACATTCCAGAGCTGAGGCAGTTCGTCCAGCGAGCTTTTGCGCAGGAACTGGCCGAATTCGGTGATCCGGGGGTCGCGCGACAGTTTCTGGAACGCGTCCCATTCCTGGCGTGCGGCATCGTCGTTGCGCAGGTAGTCATGCAGCCGGGCTTCGGCATCGGGGACCATGGTGCGGAGCTTCCACAGCTTGAAGGTCCGACCGCCAAGACCAACGCGGTCCTGGGTGAAGAAGGGCGAATGTCCGGTCAGCTTCAGAACGACCACCAGCACCAGGACAACCGGCACAACAAATGGCATCGCCATCACGACAAAGCCGACATCCATCCAGCGCTTCAGGGTTCTGCGATACAGCGGTTGTTGCTTTGAACGGACCCAGCCATGGCTGACTGTCGCGGAAGGCCGCTCAAAATCATGCCGGTCTATTCCAGAACGAACGTCCATCCGCAACGCCTCCGCAAGGGTGCCAATCGCTAAGCGAAATTCTCCGGACCCGGCCATAATTCGCCGGACCGTCTTTCAACATCGCACTCGCCACTTCACATCTCTCTTCAGATTTCTACCATTCGGCTGACCCTCCCGCAATGTTCCCCTAAGTGACAAATCTCACAGAAAGTGGTTACTTCTCATTGGGTTACACGCTATGGTTGTGCCGACGACCACTTCCGGAGACAGACAGCGGACATCGTTTTCCGGGTGCCGGGCGACCGGCACCGTGAGCATTCGGACCAATGCCACACCATTGCCATGATTTTCCTCGTTTTTTACCTACTTTGCAGGGAAGCGGTTTTTACCGGCAAATCACGGGATGAAGTTCGGGCCTGAGCGGCGCCGTTTTCGGCACTCATTCTCCGCACGAAATTGTACGGATTCTCGAAACGGTGAATTTTCCGTTAAAGTGTCCAATTCACCACGGTTCGAAAGCCGATGCTGCAAGCGCAGGCGGATTCAACTGCTCCCAGAGGACAGACTCGATTCGTCCGAACCCCGGAGTCACCCGGTGAGGACAGTCTGCCGGCGGCGCAGTGCGACGATGGTCACCAGCGAAGGGCCGGGCAGTTCCAGCAGCCAGTTGACCTTGAGCCCCATCGCCCAGCTTCCAATCAGCCCGTCGACGTCATGGAAGCTCGCCGCGCGGATCAGCACGAAAATGCAGACAAGGCCGATTCCGAGAAGCGCGGGCCAGACCCGTTTCAGGATGCCCCTCAGCAGTTGCGCCAATATGGCCAGTATCAGGATGCCGAAGCCCGCCACCGCCAGAATGAAATCATGCTGCACCACCCGGCGCATGTCGTACCAGCCCATGAGCTGCGCATTGCAGCGGCCGATCATCGTGAACAGGGACTGCAGGTCCAACTGCTTGTTGACCGCCAGAAGCAGCATGGCGAGGGCCGAGATGCCCCAGAACTTCCGCTCGCGCCGAACCAGGGCATCGGGCCCGAGCAAGACCAGGGCCACCCGCATCGACGTGACTGCCGCCAGCAGGTAGACGGCTACTGTGAGCCAGCCCACCGCATCATTGTCACCAAGGCCAAGCCTCCATTGCGTAAAGGCGCAGGTCAGCGTGGTCATCCGGGCCTCACGACCCGGTTTGCCGGGTCAGCGGGCGCTGCCCTTCTCGTCGCCGCGGGCATAGATGTCCTCGTAGCGGATGATGTCGTCCTCTCCCAGATAGGCGCCGGTCTGCACTTCGATCAGCACCACCGGCACCTTGCCCGGGTTCGCCAGCCGGTGAACCGCGCCAAGCGGCACATAGACCGACTGGTTCTCGCTCAATAGCTTCACATCCTCGCCCACCGTCACCTGTGCGGTGCCCGATACGACGATCCAGTGTTCGGCCCGGTGGATATGGCTTTGCAGGCTGAGTGCGGCACCGGGTTTGACCACGATCCGCTTGACCTGGAAACGGTCGGCCAAAGCAAGCGTCTCGAACCAGCCCCAGGGCCTGTGGTCGCGCGGAAAGACCTCGGCCTGCCGCACCGAGCGCGCCTTCAGCTGCGCCACCGCTGTCTTGACGTCCTGACTGCGAGAGCGGTCGGCGACCAGCACCGCATCCGGCATCGCCACAACCACCAGGTCCTGCAATCCGATGCCCACCACATGCTGCGCTTCGACCTCCGACCGCAGCAGGCTCCCCTCGCAGTCGATCGTGGTGACCGAGCCTTGTGCGACAGTCCCGCCGCCGTTCTCGCGCCAGACGGCATTCCAGTCGCCCAGGTCGGACCAGGCAGTGCCCAGCGGCACGACCTCGATGTTTGCCGCCTTCTCCATCACCGCGAAGTCGATCGAGATGTCGCGCGCCTCCGCCCAGGGCTCTTCGGCCAGGCGCAGGAAATCAAGGTCGGCCCGCGCCCCGGCCACTGCGGCGGTCACGGGATCGATCAGGTCCGGCGCATGGTCCGTAAAGGCGGAAAGCAAGGTCTGCGCCGAAACGAGGAAGATCCCGGCGTTCCACAGATAGCGTCCCTCCGCGAGCATGGTCTGCGCGATTTCCAGCGGCGGCTTTTCCACGAACCGCTGCACCGGCTGTGCCTCGGCGTCCATCGGAACCGCCTTCACCTCGATCCAGCCATAGCCGGTTTCCGGCCGGTCTGGCCGGACGCCGAAGGTCACGATCCGCCCCGCCGCCGCGCGCGGCACCCCGGCTGCGACCGCGGCCCGGAAAGCATCCATATCGGGAATGCTGTGGTCGGTCGGCATGACCAGCAGCAGGGCGTCGGGCCGAGTCGCCGCAACATGCACCGCCGCGGCCAGAATCGCCGGCCCGGTGTTCCGCGCCGCGGGCTCGATCATGATCGCGCCCGGCCGGATCCCCTCGGCCGCAAGCTGCTCGGCCACGATGAATCGGAAGTCGGAATTGGTGATCACCAGCGGACTGGCCACCCCCGGCGCGCCCAGCATCCGGCTGGCCGCCGCCTGGAAGAGCGTGCCCTGTCCAGCCAGCGGCACGAACTGCTTAGGATAGCTCTTGCGCGACACCGGCCACAACCGCGTGCCCGATCCACCGCAGAGTAGTACCGGAAAAATCTCAGGCATGACCTGACCGAACTCCAATCATTTCTTCCCGAACGACCAAGTCCGGGACCTCCAGAATGTCTTGCGGCAAGTCTGGGCCATATCAAGACCAGAATTAGACTAAGGGGATACGCTTTTGCCCCGCAAATGCAACGTCCGGGATTCCCTGCGGCCAGTGATCACGCCCGACCCGGGGCCCGAAGCGCCTTTCCCTTGGCGCTCCCCGGCCCTATAAGGCGCGCGACATGAAGGGGATACCCATGCGCGACGCGACAGTCACCCGCAAGACCGCCGAGACGGAGATTTCCGTCACCGTCAACCTTGACGGCACCGGTCGCCATGATTGCCAGACCGGCGTCGGATTCTTCGACCACATGCTCGACCAGCTCGCACGCCACAGCCTGATCGACCTGAACGTCCGGGCCAAGGGCGACCTGCACATCGACGACCACCACACCGTCGAGGATGTGGGCATCGCATTGGGTCAGGCGCTGGCCAAGGCGCTTGGCGACAAGCGCGGCATCCGCCGCTACGGCCATTTCCGGCTGGCGATGGACGACGCCCAGATCGCCACCGCGCTTGATCTCTCGGCCCGGCCCTACCTGATCTGGACCGTCGATTTTCCCACGGCGAAAATCGGTACCTTCGACACCGAACTGGTGCGCGAGTTCTTTCAGGCGCTGTCCACCCATGGCGGGATCACCCTGCATGTCGACAAGCTGCACGGACTGAACAGCCACCACATCGCCGAGGCCGCCTTCAAATCCGTCGCCCGCGCCCTGCGCGAGGCGGTGGAGCCCGACCCCCGGCTTGGTGACGCGCTCCCCTCGACCAAGGGCGCCCTGTAGCGCAGGGCGCGCGCAAATCTTTTCGAAAAGATTTGCAAGAGTTTTCGAGAACTCTTGCCCGCAACCAGAGACCCGAACCTCATGCCTCTGACCGCCCTCGTCGACTATGATTCCGGCAACCTGCATTCCGCCGAGAAGGCCTTTCAGCGCATGTCGGCCGAAACCGGCGCCGGCGACATCCTCGTCACCTCCCGCCCCGAGGATGTCGCCCGCGCCGACCGCATCGTGCTGCCCGGTGATGGGGCCTTCCCGGCCTGCCGCACGGCGCTCGGGTCTTACGGCGGGCTCTTCGAGGCGATCGAAGAGGCGGTGATCCGCAAAGCCCGCCCCTTCCTCGGCATCTGCGTCGGCATGCAGATGCTGGCAAGCCGGGGCCACGAATACCGCCTGACCGAAGGTTTCGGCTGGATTCCCGGCGACGTGGTGAAGATCGAGCCCGCCGACGGCGCCCTGAAAGTCCCCCATATGGGCTGGAACGATCTGATGGTGGAACGGCCCCACCCGGTCCTTGACGGCATCAAAACCGGCGACCATGCCTATTTCGTCCACTCCTATCATTTCCGCGTCACCGACCCCGCGCACCGGCTGGCCTTCTGTGACTATGGCGGGCAAATCACCGCCATAGTCGGCCGCGACACCATCATCGGCACCCAGTTCCACCCGGAGAAAAGCCAGGCCCCTGGCCTGCGCCTGATCGGTAACTTCCTGCGCTGGAAGCCCTAATCCCAAAGCCTCGCTTCCGCGAACTCCACCGAGTTGCCGCCCGGATCGCGGACATAAAGCGACCGCGCACCGTTCGGCCAGTCGAACTCTGCCTCAACCGCCACCCCGGCCAGGGTCATCCGGTCACGCCACCCGGCAATCTCTTCCCGCGTGGCGGCAAAGCAGACGTGCCCCGCTCCGCGCGCGCCATGCACCGGCACCGGCAGCGCGGGATTGGCCGAGGGCACTTCGGTCGCGTCGGGGTTGAAGACCAGCAGCACGCCCTTGCCCACGCGGAAGAAGACATGCCGTCCCGGCACCTCTGCGATCACCGAAAGGCGCAGAACCTCACCGTAGAACGCCTTTGCCGCGACAAGATCGGCAGCATAGAGGGCGGTTTCCAGGATTGCCTCGGGTCGCATCCCGCCATCCTGCGCTCCCACTGCCGCCCGGTCAACGGCGCCGCAGAAGCCGCCCGTCGATCACAGCCAGCCCGGCCAGGATCAGCGCCAGACCCAGAAGCTGCCGCATTTCCAGCCGCTCGCCCAGCACCAGCCAGCCCAGCCCCGCCGCCGAGATCGGAATAAGGAAGGTCACCAGCGACACCGCCGTCGCCCCCGCTTGCGCCAGGATGCGGAAGAAGATGAGGTAGGCCAGCGCCGAGGACAGGCTCGCCAGCGCAATGACGGCCAGCACCGGCTCCCAACCTGGCCAGTGCAGGCTCCAGGGCCGGTCCGCCACCAGCCAGACAGGCGTGAGAAGCAGCGTGCTAGCCATCAGCTGCCCATAGGCGGTTGCCAGTGGCGTCAGCCCCGCCGCCCGGAACCTGCGGCCCCAGACGCTTGCCAGCCCATAGCTCAGGGCCGCGCCAAGGCAGCCGATGAGTGCCCAGCGCGTGCCCTGCATCCCGCCATCGGCCAACATGGCCAGGACGCCCGCAAACCCGAGGGCGACCCCAACCGTCCGCGCCACGGTCAGCTTCTCGTCACTCGTGGCGAAATGAGCCACCAGCAAGGTGAAGATCGGCGTCATCGCGTTCAGGACGCTTGCCAGCGCCCCGGTGATCTGGCCCTGCGCCAGAACGAACAGGGTGAAGGGCACCGCGTTGTTCAGCAGGCCCATCACCACAAGCGCGGGCCAAATCTCTCTGGCGGGGAACTGGGTGCCCCGGGCCAGCATCACGACCCAGAGGATCGCCGCCGCCAAAGACACCCGGCCCCAGACCACCGTCATCACCGGCAGACCGGCCAGAGCCAGTTCATTGAAGAGGAAGGACCCGCCCCACAGCAGGGACAGGGTCCAGAGCATCAGCCAGTCATTCCGCCGCATCGGTCACCTCCGCGCCGAGACACTGCCCCGGCGCGTTGGGAAAGGCGACCCGGAACCTGCTTACTTCACGCGCTTCCAGGTTCCGCCGTCGCGACAGATCCCAAGGACGCAGCCCCGGACGGACAGGTTGTTGCCCGACAGCGTCATGTCGCCGTTGTAGGTCTTGTCGCGGTCCGGCGAATAGATCTGCCCGTCGTCGTAAAGCCCGCCGGGATAGGCCACCATGTCCCAGACGATCTTGCGGCCGATATTGTCGCTCTCGCGCTCTTTGCCGGCGCTGTCGAACGCCTTGATCAGCGTGCCGCAGAACGCGGGGCCACAGGGCTTGATCTCGACATAGCCGAAGTTGCCGTTGTCATCCTTCTTGGTTTGCCAGACACCCTCCACCGGGTCGGCAATCGCCGCGCCCGCCAGCATAGCCAAGCCTGCCGCAACTGCGAAACTCTTCATCATGCGTTCTCCTCCGCAATGTCCCTGCGCGCGACAATGCGCCCCTTGCAGAACCGATCAAGCGTGACGTGGGGTCGCTTTTGCCGCCTTTTCATTCGCGCCGCCCCGTGCCAAAGACCCGGCGACCGGAACCGGAGCCTGCGCATGATCCTTTACCCAGCCATCGACCTGAAGGACGGTCACTGCGTCCGTCTCCTCCGCGGGAAGATGTCGGAGGCCACCGTCTTCGGCGACGACCCCGCCGCCCAGGCGCTGAAGTTTCAGTCCGCCGGCTGTGAATGGCTGCACCTTGTCGACCTGAACGGCGCCTTCGCGGGCCAGCCGGTGAACGGGGCTGCCGTCAAGGCGATCCTTAAGGCCGTGCAAGTCCCCGCCCAGCTCGGCGGCGGCATCCGCGACATGGCGACCATCGCGATGTGGCTGGAGAAAGGCCTCGCCCGCGTGATCCTCGGCACCGTGGCGGTGGAAAATCCCGCGCTGGTGCGCGAGGCCGCGAAAGCCTTTCCCGGCAAAATCGCCGTCGGCATCGACGCCCGCAAAGGCCGCGTCGCGACCAAAGGCTGGGCGACAGAGACCGATGTCATGGCCACAGACCTCGCCCGCAGCTTCGAGGATGCAGGCGTCGCCGCGATCATCTACACCGACATCGACCGCGACGGTGCGATGCAGGGTCCGAACATCGAGGCGACCGAGGCCCTCGCCCGGGCTGTCGCCATTCCGGTCATCGCCTCTGGCGGCGTTTCCCGCATGGCAGACCTGATCGCTCTGCGCGACACCGGCATCATCGCCGGCGCGATCTCGGGTCGTGCGCTTTACGACGGGGCGATTGACCTGGCCGAAGCGCTGAAAACCCTCAGGGCATAGCTCCTCGAGCGACTTCGTCTTCTCGTCGCCCCGTCCCGACGCAGCGCGAGCAAGGAGTGACGAAGTCATCGACGAGCGGCCCGATCAAATCCGGATGGCTCGCCAGATCAGCCGCCCCAGCCAGATCAGCGACAAAAGACAAGTCGCGACCGCCACAACGATGTTGGACGAAAGCGTGCCCCATCCCTGTGCCCAGCCCAAGGGTGCCAGAAGAACCGCAATTGCGGGCGCGATCAGGATCAGCGCGTGTTGCCAGACCGGGACCGGCGCGCCAAGGCTGATCGGGGCACCGGCATGGCCCAGCCGCCGCATTACCCACAGCAGGAGTGCCATCACCAGAGGCAACACCACCCGCCAGGGATTGAGATCAGCCGCGCCCTGTACCAGCCAAACCAACATCGCGATGGCCGGTGCGACCCACAACACCGGCTTCGCCGGTCGCGGCAGTTGCCCGATCCGGTCCATCCCCACCTGCGCCAGCACGACCAGTATCCCGAACCCCACCAGATAGCTGGCCAGTGTCCCGACTGTCGGCAGCGCGGCTGCGCCTGTCATTTCACTCGGCCAGTATTGCCCCCAATAGGCCGCGGCGACGCCCAGCGCCGTCCAGACCAGCGCCATCCGCCCGGCGCCCAGGGTCGCCCCCGCACGCCCCACCCCAAACGCCAGCCCGCCTGCGATCAGCGCGTGCCAGGCCAGCGGCGTCCAGACCCAGTAGAATGGCAAGGGGTCGTAGATCGTGCCCGCGATCACGCCTTCCGCCATGTAGCCCATCACCGCCCCACCCAGAAACGCTGCCGACAGACCACCAACGCCGGTCCAGATCACCAGGCTCAGTCCGACACCGCTTGCGATCGAGTAGGCGATGACCGTCAGTGTCAGGTCCAGGGGCTGCAGCCCCCCGGGCGGGATGAACCAGAACATGTTTTCCCCGGCCCAGACGGCAATCACCCCGAATGCAAGGCACAGTGCCAGATACCGCAAACTTTCCATCGCTCTCCCCGCGCCACTGGGGACAAGCTTATGCACGACCGCTCCGCCTTGAATAGGCACGCGCCAGCCTTGCAGCGCGCCTTTTCCGCCCGCCGCACTGATCCATGCAGTTCCCGCGACGTCTCGCCCCATTCCCCCAGGGCCTTCCACCAAGGCATTCTTGTGCCATGGCCAAGATCCAGTCCGACACTCTTCCGCCCGCTTCCTCGCTCTGGTCACTTCACCGGCCCGGCGATTTCCTGGACTGCTACTCTGTCGCCTCGACCCTTTCCCCGCGTGAGGCAGCAACGCGCGGCCTGTCGCTGCCCGCCTGGGGCAAGGCACTGCTCGGCCTCCGCAACGCGCTCGTCCGGCCCTTCGGCCTCAAGACCGGCGCGGCCGAGGGCAAAGTTGCGGAAGGCAGCCCGATCTTCCCGGTCTGTCTGGAGACCGAGGACGAGCTGGTCCTTGGCACCGATGACAAGCACCTGAACTTCCGCATCGGGCTGATCCGTCAGGACGGCCGGGTCTACATGTCAACCTGGGTCCACCCCCACAATCGCTGGGGCCGGACCTACCTGACCGCCGTGATGCCGTTCCACATCCTGATCTCGCGCGGGGCGGTGGCGCGGATGGCAAGCTGAGGCTTGCCTTTCAGCCGCCCGCGCGGCATTCACCTTCCATGCTCAAGACCCGCATCATCCCCTGTCTTGACGTGGCCGATGGCCGCGTAGTCAAGGGCGTGAACTTCACCGATCTGGTGGACGCGGGCGACCCGGTCGAGGCCGCCAAGGCCTATGATGCCGCCGGGGCCGATGAGCTTTGCTTCCTCGACATCATGGCGACCGAGGACAACCGCGCCACGATGTACGATCTTGTCACCCGCACCGCCGAGCAGTGCTTCATGCCCCTGACCGTGGGCGGCGGCGTCCGGACACCCGAGGATGTGCGCAAACTGCTTCTGGCCGGGGCCGACAAGGTCAGCTTCAACTCTGCCGCCGTCGCCCGCCCCGATGTGGTGGCCGAGGCTGCCGACCGCTTCGGCAGCCAATGCATCGTCGTCGCCATCGACGCGAAGACCGTCTCTCCCGGCCGCTGGGAAATCTTCACCCACGGCGGCCGCCGCGCGACCGGCATCGACGCGGTCGATTTCGCGCGCACCGTCGCCGCCAAGGGGGCCGGAGAGATTCTGCTGACCAGCATGGACCGCGACGGCACCCGCGCCGGGTTCAACCTGCCCCTGACCCGCGCCATCGCCGATGCCGTGTCGATCCCGGTCATCGCCTCGGGCGGCGTCGGCACGCTCGACCACCTTGTCGAGGGGATCACCGAAGGCCATGCCAGCGCCGTCCTTGCCGCGTCGATCTTCCACTTCGGCACCTTCACCATCGCCGAGGCCAAGGCCCACATGGCCGCCGCCGGCATCCCCGTGAGGCTCGCATGACCCTCGAACGCCTCGCCGCCACCATCGCCGCCCGCAAAGGGGCCGATCCGGATAGCTCCTGGACTGCGAAACTGCTGGCCAGAGGCCCGGAGAAATGCGCAGAGAAGTTCGGAGAGGAGGCCGTCGAGGCGATCATCGAGGCTGTGAAGGGCGACCGCGCCCGGCTGACCTCGGAAGCGGCGGATGTGCTGTATCACCTCCTGGTCATGCTTGCCGCACGGGATGTGGCGCTGGACGAGGTGCTGGCAGAGCTGGAGCGGCGCGAGGGCACCTCTGGACTCGCCGAAAAGGCGCAGCGCTAACCCAAAGCGGGTCATATCTTTTCCAAAAGATTTGCAAGATCCCTCGAAGGATCTTGCCCTACAGCCCCAGCCGTGGAATCTCGATCGCCGGACAGCGGTTCATCACGACCCGAACCCCCGCTGCCCGCGCACGCGCCGCTGCCGACTCATCGACCACGCCAAGCTGCATCCACACCACCTTCGCGCCCAGCCGGACCGCGTCGTCGGCCACCGCGCCCGCCTCTTCGCTGCGGCGGAAGATGTCGACCATGTCCACCGGCCCGGCCTCGGCCAGCGTCGCCACCACCGTCTCGCCCAAAGCCCGCTGTCCCGCCTGCCCCGGATTCACCGGAATCACCCGATAGCCCCGCCGTTTCAGAAAGGCAGCGACCCCGTGGCTCGGGCGGTCAGGCTTGGGCGACCAGCCGACCACGGCGATGGTCTTTACGCTGGTCAGGATGTCACGGATTTCGGACTCACTCGGCATGGGGTCTCCGGTCAAGAAAAAGGCGCCCGAGGGGTTCCTCAGGCGCCAAGTCGCGGAACGAGGGACAGTGAAGAGAGTACGGGGTTCCGGTCCCGTGCCTCATCAATGGTATTTAGAAGGCCGAAGCCCCGGTTAAAGACCTGTCGCAGAGTTGTGATCACGGGCGGAGCCCGGCAGTGGCCGCATAAAGCGACACAGCGGCCGCGTTCGAGACGTTGAGGCTGCCGAAAGCCCCGGCAAAGGGAATGCGCGCCAGAACGTCACAGGTCTCACGCGTCTTTTCCCGCAGGCCCGGCCCTTCCGCGCCGAGGACCAGCCCGATGGGCCGTCCTCCCACGTTGGCAACGGCTTCCTCCAGCGTGACCGGAGCCTCGCCGTCAAGGCCGATCAGGGTGAAGCCCATGTCCTTCAGCGTCTCCATCGCCTCGGCCAGGTTCGTCACCCGCAGATAGGGCTGGCGCTCCAGCGCACCGCTGGCCGTCTTGGCCAGCGCCCCGGTTTCGGGCGCCGAGTGATGCCTGGGGGCCACCACAGCACGGGCACCGAACACCTCCGCTGACCGCAGGATCGCGCCGACGTTGTGCGGATCGGTCACCCGGTCCAAGAGCACGACCAACGGCAGCCCTTCACCGGCGGCGCAGACATCGGCGAACTTGCCCCAGTTCAGCGGTTTCACCTCGACCGCCGCCCCCTGATGCACCGATCCCGGGTCGATCGGCACGTCGAACCGGCGCGGCTCGACCACCTCCGGGACCATGCTGGACCCCGCGACCGCCTCTTCCAGCTTGTCGAGCGCGTTCTTGGTAACCACCAGCCGCAGCTTTTCGCGCTGCGGGTTCACCAGCGCATCGCGCACCGCATGCAGACCAAACAGCCAGACGGTTTCCCGCGCCTCGGCCTTCTGCCCACGTTCCTTTTCCACCACCCAGGCCGGTTTCTTGCCGCCCGCTGCCATGTGCCCGACCCTTTCGAAAACCAGCCCGGACCTTTGCGCAGGCACGGGTTCCGATGCAAGCCGAAATCTTCCCGGATCTGCCCCCAATCCACCCTTGACGCCCCCCGGCACCGGGGTTAGACGAACCCCCGGCGGGCGACGAGCTGCAAGGTGCGGCAGGGGACTGTAACTCCCCCGGGGCGACCCACGCCTGGTTCGATTCCAGGGTCGCCCACCATTCCCCCTCTAATACATTGATTTTGCATAGATCACTGTATTAGCTGGGCTTTTTTCACACCCCTTGGTCACAATTTTGGTATACACAGGGGTATGCGAAAGATGGCCGAGACTCACCACCTCCAGAAGCGTGGCAACGCTTGGCACTACTACCGAAGAGTGCCTACCGCCCTTGTGCCGGTAGTCGGCAAGGCATTCGTCAAGAAAAGCCTGGGCACATCCGACCTGAAAAAGGCGAAAATCCTTCGGAACGCCCTGAACGTCCAAATAGACGCGGAGTTTGCGGCGGTAGAGGTGCAGGGAACCGACACGCCCCCTGCCCCGATGTCTCTTGCCGTGCTGACTGAACACCTCCGCCAGCACATTAAGGGCCTTGATCAGCGCAGCGCCGCCAGCCTTGCTGCAGACCCGCCGGAAACCGAACTCGAAAGGGTGGAACGCTTGAAGGACGTGGGCATCGACCTGCACGTCCTGAAGGACCGGGACGACCCCGACGGGGACCGTTGGGTCGCCTCTGTTTTCGACAAGGTGCTGGTGCAGGCCGGGGGCAGTCTCAGCCAAAAGGAAGCTCTGACAGGCTTTGCGGAGATTGTCCGCCGTGGCCTCATGGAACTGCAACACCGCCGCCTTGACCGCCTCAGGGACGACTTCAGCGCAAGACCGCACGATCCGCTATTCGACACTCAGAACGCACCCCCGGTTACCTTCGGCGAACTCTGCAACGTCTATTGGACGGTCAAGTCAGCCGAACTCGCGGCGAACCAGACAAACGAAAAGCGCGGCGACAGGATCGAGGGCGAGATTGCCTTGATCAAGGAAGCCCTGGGGGCGGAAACCGGCTTGGTCAGCATCACCTACGACCGGGTGCAGGCGTTCCGCGTCCTAATCGCCAAGGTGCCGGCAAACCGTAACAAAGTCTTTCCTGGTCTGACCCTGCAACAGCAAATCGACCGGGCGGCAAAGGCTGGCAAGCCCGTCTTGTCCATCAAAAGCCAAGGCCTGTATCTCCGCTGCCTTTTCGACATTCTAGAGGCCGGACGGGTGCGGAACCTAATCCCGAACAACCCGGCAACCGGGTTGAAGCCGCTGCAGAAAGACAAGGAAACCGAGGCCGAAAAGCGGATGCCCTGGGACGCTAATCAGGTGAAGGGGTTCTTTGAGGGCAAGTTCTACCATCGCTGCGCTTCGGACCTGCCAAGCCCCTACACACTGAAAGACAAAGGCTGGCGGTTCTGGTTGCCCCTCTTGATGCTTTTCAGTGGTGCTAGGCCCAATGAGCTGGCCCAGCTTCATTGTGACGACATTCGCCAGACAGAGGCGGGGACGTGGTATTTCAGCCTGAGCGACGAAAACGGCAAGACGCTTAAGACCGGCTCTAGCCGTCGCCGTGTTCCTCTGCACTCCGAATTGGTCAAGATCGGCTTTCTGGAATTCGTGGAAGCACGCCGCAAAAGGAACGGCCCGAAAGAGCCCCGCATTTTCGCCGAACTGAAGCCGGACAAATATGGGTCGCTTGCCGCCTATGCTTCGAAGCGTTTGCGGGACACCTTCATTCCCGAGGAAATCACACTGCAGGAACGGCAAACATTTTACAGCCTTCGCCACAATGTCAGGGACGCACTCCGTCGCGTGAAGGCTCCTGCGGACACCCTTCTAGCCGTCTGCGGCTGGACACCGGCTGGCAAGTCTGTTTCGGACGACTATGGGGATGTGGGCAACCCCGATCTGCATCGGGAATACGTTGACGCAATCGCTTATCCCGGCCTCGATCTAACCTTCCTACACGGCGTTGGAGGAAAGCTATGATCACGCTGCGCAAACCCGCCAAGCCGCCCGCGACATATGCCGAAATTCTGGTGCTCGCCGACAAGACAGGTGAAGCCGAGGCGATAGCTTTCTTCGCCGAAAATCCAAAGCCGTGGCGACACCAGCATGGTGAGCGTCAAAGGGACGCTCTGAACAGGTTCCTTGAGCCTTTCATGCTCAGTGGCGAAAAAAGCCAGCGCGTGTCTACGGTGTTTCGGAACAGCTATCGGGCAACGTTCAAACGGCTGCAAAAAGAACTCGCTGCAAATCAGTTGTAAAGAGAAAGGGCACCCCGCCTGCGCGACGGAGTGCCCACCTTGAAACCCCGAGGATCAGTCAGGATTGCGACCGAGGTTACCAAGCTAGGTCACGGCGTAAGAATTGCTGATCCTGGCAGTAAATGCAAGGATCAAAGAATTGAGGAAAGACAAGCAATTGAGGCATCAGAAGCTTTGTCAGCTTATTGCCGCCGACATTGCAGAACAACCTCAGGAATTCGAAGGATACACCTGGGCCGTTCGTTCGCAACCCGACTGGTCCAGTTTGCTAGGTGTGGATGAAAGGACGGTGCGCAACCTTATTAAGATGCCTCCGATCTGCACCACCACAACGCAGGTTGAGGGCAAGAAGACGGTGCTGCTGCGGCTTGGCGAACCCGGTGCCAAGAGTGACCGCCATGTCGCGAACATCATGGCGAAGGTCTTCACCGACAAGACGGGACGGAAGCCGTCGCCGAGGGACTTCGGTATGCTGAAGGGGCTGGCCCAATTCTGGCCGGATGGTGTGCAGGCTGAAATCTTTCGATTGGTTTTGAACGATTGGAAGGGCTTCAAGGCGCTAGTCGCTATCGTGGTGGATGACCTCATAGCGGAGGGCAAGAACGCATTCCATCGCCGTCATGATTTCCCCTCGATTGCGGTCATCCGGGCGTTTCATTCGATGGCTTTGGAAATGTATGTCATGCACCTGCAAGCGAACCAGCTACCGCCACCACCATCCATCGTGGCCCTGCACCCGAAGCTTTGGCAACACCTGAAACCTTCCGAACCCAAAGCACAATCTTCCGAATAGACGAGAACTTTCCGAACCCACCTTGTCCACTACATAGAATCTAATCTTCCTCTTTTAAGTAGGGGACAGGGATTCGGAAAGATTTCATCTTTCCTCAGTTTGAAGACGAAGATCAGTGACACGACGCCTGCGCTGCGCTTGGGTCGGTCAGCTTAGGTCGATCAGGTTTCGGAGAGGGTTTCGGGGAAGATGGAACTGGGCAAACAGTGGCCACAGGGTGCAGGTGTTTAACCCTATGCCCTCCACCCCCAATAGCCCCCGCCTCCCGCAAGCAATTAGCTGCAATCAACCCGATTGACCTTCGCCCCGGTCACTGGTAATCAAATCACGTTGCCCGCCGATGTCCTTAGCCATCGGCGCTCGCGAAAGCGGGCGGGCAGCACCTCTCCCAAATTCGGCTTGGATGGTGCGCCCGCAGATGCAATCGGTCTGTTCCCTCATTGGCTTTGTGCCACGCGCGTTGCAGTGCGTTCGGGTGTCTCGCCCCGTCTCGGCCTGCAAAGCCCTCTCTGCGGTAATCCAGAGGCCCAAGGGAACCCTGTCCGCCAGAGGGGGGAACCCCCCAACTCTCGAAGGGGGCTGGGAGTTGGCAGGAACGCAGGCGGTGCTGCGTTGATCACCATTCGGAAGAAGCTGAAGGCGGATCGCGTGGGCTTGCTGGCCGAATGGTTAGGAGACACCTTCGTCGTGCCTGCCGGACCATCCCGGGGTGAACCTCTCACCCTCCTGCCGTTCCAACTCGCCTTCCTTCGCGACCATCTGGCCGATGATCCAGATGGAGGGCCGCGATACCGGACAACGGTTCTCAGCACGCCCCGGAAGAACGGCAAGACCGCAACCGTGGGGGCGCTGATCCTGGGCTACATGTGCCCAGGCAGCCCATTGTTCATTCCCGGCTTCCGGGGGGCGGTGACGGCTCCGTCTGTGGTGCATGCCCAAATCGTCGGCAATCAGGTTATCGACATCCTAGAAGCCTCAGGGGTCAACCCCGGGATATCGTTCGTGCGGTCCCCGCTGCCGGGGGTGTTGCATGGGCCGCGTGGGGGGAAGCTGCAGTTTCTCAGCGGCACCCGGAACTCCGGGCACGGACTAGATATCGACCTTGGCATTGTGGACGAAACCGGCCTTCTGCCGAACTCTAACGAGTCCTTGCAGAACGTCTTCGACGCGGTGGGTGCGCGCAATGGAAGGGTGATCCTCACCGGAACGCAAGGCGACAATCCGCACTTCCGGGCAATTCTCGAACGCCCCGACGCCCGCACCGCCGTCCACCTCTACGCCGCCGATCTGTCGGACGACGTCTCCGACCCCGGCGTGTGGGCAGCCTCAAACCCCGGCCTTGGCAGCATCAAGTCGGTTTCGTTCATGAGGGACGCTTTCGAAAAGGCGGAAAAGTCCGGCAGCTTGACTGAATTCCGGGTGTGGCAGACCAATCAACCGCTTTCCCCGTCCCGGCAGCTTCTGATCGAGTATGGCACCCTGCAGCGGGCCTATGATCCGACTGCCCAGCCCATCCCCGACGAACCCTGCTTTGTGGGCCTCGACCTGGGCGGCTCTGCAGCGATGACTGCCGCCGTCATCGTCTATAAGGAAAGCTGCGTGATCCGGGCGCTTGCTGCGTTTCCCGGTGAAGGTGACCTCGACCTAGCACAGCGTGGAAAGCGCGATGGGGTCGGCAACCTCTACGTCAGCCTAGCCGAGTCCGGCGAACTTTTCGAAACATCCGGGGCCATCACCGATATAGCCGAATTCCTCTCCCGGCTCAGGGATGAAATCGGCACCCATCCGGTGGCTTCGATCAGTGGCGACCGCTACAGACACGCGGAATTCCTCATGGCTATGGCGAGGGCCAAGGTTGATTGGCCTCTGATTACGCGCGGGACCGGGCCGAAAGACGGCGACAATGACATTCGGGCTACCCGCCGCCTTTTCCTAAGCGGCAAAGCCAAGCTGAAGCGGTCTCTCCTGATCGAAGCCGCCATTGCTGAAACCGATGTGAAGGTTTCGACCACCGGGGCAATGCAAATCGATCGATCCCACCGGAATGCGCGGATCGACGTCGCGCAAGCCCTCTGCCTCGCTTGCTCTGCCTTTGTCTCGGCAATGGACGCCCCCAAGCCGGAATACGAGGTGGCGCTATGGTGAAGCGTGTCCAAGATCGCAGCACCATCGGGACGCACCATTGGAGGGTGCGCGTCCGTGCCGAGATCGCGCACCGGGCGGGCTATCGTTGCGAACGGTGCGGGACGTTCTGCGGGATGCAGGGTCACGTTGATCACGTCATCAGCCGCGCCAAGGGTCGGAAGGCAGGCCTCAGCCCGTGGGCGCGTGACAACCTCCAATACCTCTGCCCGCCCTGCCACAACGCAAAGAGCATCTCGGAAAGGTGGGAGGGCCACCAGCGCCGGGACCGGACGGGTGAGATCAGGCGATCAAACGTGCAAGGCCGGGACGAATTCCACCACGCCATATTGAGTGCAATTAATTGCACGCCCCAAGAAAGTGGGACTTGACACAATGGGCAGCACTTTTCGGGAAGCCATCCTCCAAACTCTGTATCTCAGCCTTTCGGACGTAACCGCTGGGCACCCCCTGGACGATCCCTATCCCCTCAGCTTCGGGGAAGTCTTCCGGGGACCGTTACCGCAATCGACCTCCAAGCGCCTCTCCGTCGGGATCGTTCCCACAAAGGAAACCAAGACGGCAAAGATCGACCTGACTACCTGCTTCCTGGACGTGGCAATCGACTTCCGCTATCGGGCGCAGACTGGCGAGGTGCCTGCAATCATTGCCGAAACCATCGGCGGCATGATCCTTCGCCGTGTCCTGAAAGACCACACATTGAACGGCCTCGCAATCGATGTGCAGGACGGCGGGAACGTGGTGGACCTCGATCACCCCGACACGCTCACGGCGGAAGGCAGTGTCTTCCTCACCGTCCACTACCGGCACGATCCGCACGACCCCCGCACCCGCTTTGGCGAATTCGCCCCTGATCCGGTGGCGACATGACACAGGCAGTCGAACTCTCTGTCAGCTACGGGAACAAGAGATACCGGGACGCGGCCCGAGGCCTTCACGCGCTTGCCAAGTCGCTCAACAAGAGCATGGACGATTACAGCCACGTCCTTTCCCGCGAGATGAAGTCTTTCATCCGTGCGGAACTCGACAAGCTGGCGGAAAGACATTCGGGACCGATCACCACCGACACCAGCCTTGCGACCCGCACCGGCACGCTGGTCAAATCCCTGAAGTCCGCAGGGACAGTCACCGAAGCCGGAAAGATTGCCGATGTCCAAGCCGAGATCAGGCTTCCGGGCCAATACAAGGTGCAGGAATACGGGGGCACGACAAAGCCCAAGGACGGATATCTGTTCGTCCCGCTGCCCGATGCCCTGAACCCGGACGGCACTCCCAAGAAACTGAACCCCCGACAGTGGCAGGACACGTTCATCCGCGAAAGCAAGGCGGGGAACCTGATCCTTTTCCAGCGCAAAGGCCGGAAGCTGATCCCCCTCTACGCTCTGAAATCACAGGTGCGCGTGCGTCCGCGCCTGGGGCTGGTCAGTCAGGTGAAAGCCGACTTCCCAGACTTCGCTGACCGTGCCCTCACGGCCTTGTTCGACGCACTCACCAAACCCCTTAACTAACACTGAAAGGCGCTATGATGCTGAAATCTCAGGAAATCCAACTGGCGCAATCCAAGCGCCGCGAGAAAATGGCCCAAATCCAAAAGGCCAGCGAAATCACCGAAGACGCCCGCACGGAACTGCGCTCGCTCGCCGATGCCTATGAAGGGGCTGAGGTGGAACTTCGGGCCGCGCTCCTGGTCGAAGGGGCCGAACGCGACAAGATCAAGGAACCCGACAAGGCCACCACCGACTTCGCCCGTGAATGCCGCAGCTTCGAAATGGCGGCGATGGTCGGGGCGATGACGGAAGGCAAAGCCCTGACAGGCCGGGAGGCCGAGGTTTCGGCGGAACTGGAACAGCGTCACGGCTCTGGGCAGAAGGGTCTGCGCTTCCCGTGGGAAGCATTGGAAACCCGTGCGGATGCCCCGATTGATGCCAGCGCGGGCACCTCTCAGGAACTCGCCTCGCGCCCCGTCATGAACGCCCTGGAACGGTTCTTCGAAGCCTCTGCCGCTGGCCGGTTCGGGGTCAACGTGCTGCAGGTGTCGGGCGTCCCTGTCTTCCCTGAAATCACCGATGGGGTCGGCTTGTCTTGGGTCGCCGAAGGGTCGGGGGCTGATGCCGAGGCGATCACCACCACCAGCAAGACTCCGGCCATCAAGACGGCGACGGGCCGCTACGTCCTGACCCGTCAAGCCATCCGGCAGAATTCTGCCCTTGAACCGATCCTGCGCCGCGACCTCTCGGAAGTGCTGCGGGAGGGTATCGACCTTGCCGTCTTCCGGGGGACCGGGGCTGATCAGCAACCTGCCGGTTTTGGGGCTTCTCTAACCGGGGGCCGCACTGCCGCCCTCACGGCCAAGGCAAGCTTCTCCGCTCTGTTGCTCCGGGCCGTGGAAATCATGGAAACCGCCAAGCTGGCCGATCCTTCGGCGGTGCGCATTGCTGGTGCCCCGATCCTGATGCAGACTCTTGCCGACACGTTAATCACTGGCACGGCAGTCTCCGAACTGGACCGGCTGAAGTCTGCAGGGTTCTCGCCCGTCTTCTCATCGCAGGTGTCCGCACGTGGTGCCCGCGACGGGACGGGCAAGGGTGCCTCCACGGTCTTCTTTGGGGCAGGCAGCAACAATGCCTACGTCCCGACCTGGGGCAGCCCGGAATTGATCGTGGACCCCTACAGCGAAAGCAAGTCGGGCAAGGTCGCCCTGACTATGTTTGCCTTCCTGGACGTGCTCATCCAGCGGACGGCAACGCATTTCTTCAAGCTGACCGCTGTCCAAGATCGGGCCTAAGTGATGGAAGCGTCCCGCATGATCTGGCCCGCCGAAGGCCTAGAGGTTCGGCAGCAAAACAGCCGCCCGATCATCGCGGGCCGCTTCCTCTACAACTCCCTTGCCGTGCTGTCCGACCGGGGCACGGTGCGGAAGGAAACCATCATGCCGGGGGCGTTCAGCTTCGCCCTTGGCGACCTGACACGGGAAATCAATCTCTTGTTCGGGCACTCTTTCGACAAGCCGCTTGCGTCCCGATCTTCGGGAACCTTGGCCCTGAAGGACACGGAAGACTTCCTTGAATTCGTCGCCACGATCCCGGAAGGGGCAGAACGGGCTTCCCATGTGGTGGATGCTCTTGCCCTGATCGGTTCCGGCCTTGCGCGTGGTATCTCGCCCGGTTTCCGAGTGCCGCCTTCTGACGTGGTGCCGGGGGCGGAAAAGCTAATCCCCGAACCGGGCAATCCCGGCGTCATGATCCGCCAGCTTTGGGCGTTGATCCTCTACGAACTCAGCATTGTCACACGGCCCGCCTATGGCGACAGCGAAGCCGAACTTCGGGCTTTCGCTGCCCAGACCCCGGTGCCCTGTCCACACAGGATCATCCTCCCATGATCGCACTCTTGGAAACCAGCTTCACGCCTGGGGCGGACCCGACCACCTCAATCGTCGCCGCAGACGTGGCGCTTGAAGCCGACTGCACCGAGGCGGAAGCGGAAGCCATGCTCAGCGCCTCTTGGGCAATGGTCGAAGCCTTCACGGGCACGATGTATCGCGACATGGACGCGGGGAAGGTGATCGTCAAACTGGCCTCTGCGGTTCCTTTCCGCTGGCCCCGTTGTCCCTTTCCGGCCGCCTTGACCGTAGAGGCCTACAGCGGCGGTGTTTGGGTTCCGTCTTCCGCCCGCTACATCGCAGACGTAGGCACCATCGATCTTGAACCGTTCACCCTCTACCGCCTCACCCAAGAGGGCACGGTGCCCGGTGCACCGGTGTCTGCCGGGGTTGTGCAGGCGGTTCAAAACCTCGCCCTGTATCAGTTGATCCACGCCCCCTCGCGGCGGGAATTCAAATCGCAGTCATCGGGAGACTTCAGCTTCAGCCGCGAAGCCTTGATGCCAGTCTTCCGGGGTTCGGGGGCAGGGGCCTTGTTGGCGGGTGAGGTGCGCATATGATCTGGCCCTTCCGCAAGAAACCCGACCTAGAGCAACGGTCCTCGCTCGGGATCACCCTCGACTACATGGACAACCGCCGCCGGGGGCTTCTGACGGATGGAACCGTGGCCTTGTCCGCGACCGTGGGCACTGCGCTGCACTACTGGTCATCTGCCTTCGCCATGCTCGACCTCTCCCCGGTGCCCGTGGACCCTGCCACCCTGGCCGCTATGGGTCGCGACCTGCTTTTGAAGGGGGAGAGTTGCTGGCATATCCGGGCCGAAGGCTCTGCCCTGGTGCTTGATCCCGTCGCCTATTGGGATGAACTCGCGAACGGTCGCTACCACCTCCACATCGCCAAGCCGAACACCACCGAAACCCGGCGGGCATTGGAAGGCGAAGTCCTGAAGCTGGTGATCAATGCCGACCCTGCCCAGCCCTGGCGGGGCCGGTCCCCTTGGCGGATGATGGGCCTTTCCCCCACGCTGATTGCCGAGATCGAAAAGGCAGTCAGCAATGCCATGCCCTACGCGGGCAAAGGCCTTCTGCCGATGCCCTCCAGCATCACCGAAGAGCAACAGCAGAAAGCCGCCGTGGGGCTTCAGTCGTCATCCCTGGCGGTAGTCTCTTCCAAAGCGGACTACGCGCACCAGACCGGGGGACGCGAGTCCGAGTTTCGGCGGGTGGACCTCACCCCCGATCTGCAGAAGGCTGACCTCAACCTATTCACCTCTGACCTGCATTACCGGCTATTGGCGGGGTGCGGCATTCCCCCGGCTCTTGTGACCGCGAACGGCAATGCCGGTGCCATGCGGGAAGGCTATCGACTGTTTGCGCTTCAGACGGTGCTGCCTCTGGCGCGTCAATGCACCCCCGAACTGTCCCGCAAGATCGGGGTCGAAAGCGTATCGATTGCGCAGATGATGTCCGCCGATGTCGCGGGCCGTGCTCGCGCGGTAGGGGTGCTTGTGGGGGCGGGAGTGCCCCTTGCCGATGCGATGAAATACGCGGGCTGGGGCGAGGCATACGAATGACCCGACTTTCTCCCCTGCAAACCGCCAAGCGGGCCGCTGCCCATAATCCGGCCTTCCGGCAGGCAAAGGTGTATGTCACCGCCACCGATGCGGGTTCTCCGGTCTACACCGCCGCAGGGGAGTTGCAGTTTGACAGTGCCGAAGTGACCCTTGGCTATGTCGATAGGTCCAAGGAAACCGTGCTCACCCTGGGGCCGGGGTATGTCGGCAAAGCCTTGGTCACGGTCCTATCCGAGGTGGCCCCGAACGGTGCGGCCCTGATCCTTCTAGATGGCACCTTCTACACCATCGATCACGTGCACAGTGCCGACGCCTTGGGCACTTCAATCACCTATGCCTGCACGTCTCTTGCCGATGATGACGCCCCCTTGATCCGAACCGCATAGAGGTGGCAGCCCATGACCGCCCGCAGAACTCTCCCGCCACCCCCGATGATGCCAGACGAGGGTGCCAGCCCCGAGGAAATCGGGGCGGCGTTCGCGGCGTTCCTGGATTGGGTTGTCAGGGTGCGTCTGCATGAACTCTTGGCAGCGGGCCTCACCCATACCGACCTATTCCGGCTTCTCAGGGTCGCAGACGACTTCCGCCGGATGAAGCTCACCTCCGACACACTGGCCACGCTAGATGACCTGATCCCGAAGCTGGGGGGCTTCCGGGTGTTTTGACCCCTTGTTTTGGTATACAAACCGGGGTAATCTGCCTGTGACCAAGGTTAAGAAAACGCCTTAGAAATAAGGGTTTGGCTGGGCAAAATCGACGATCCAGGGTCGCCCACCATTTCCAAAGGAAATGTGTGCAATCTGACAGTGCTGGGCCACTGGCTTGCCCGAACTGGCTTTCCGGTCGGCGATGGCCTTGCACTGCTGCCTGCGGGGTGCGACATCTTCGGCATGTCCTTCTCCTTCCGTTTCACCCACGCCATCACCCGCCGCCCGGCGGCCTCGATCACCCGGGGCCTGCGCGCGGTGGATACCGGGAACCCCGACCTTGCGGTGATGCAGGCGCATCACGACGCATACATCGCGACACTGCGCGAGACCGGCGCCAAGGTCGTCGAGCTTCCAGCGCTGGACGCCTATCCGGATTCGGTCTTCGTCGAGGACACCGCGCTATGCCTGCCCCAGGGCGCCGTCATCATGCGCCCCGGAGCGCCCAGCCGGTTGGGAGAGGCCACCGAAATGGCCCCGCATCTCCGCGCGCTCTACGCGCAGGTGGTCGCGATCACCAGCGCGGACAGTTTCATCGAGGGCGGCGACATCCTTGTCACCGAACGGGAAATCCTCGTCGGCCGCTCGGCCCGCACCAATGCCGCCGGGATCGCCGAACTTGCCCGCCTCGTCGCGCCCTGGGGCCATACGGTGCGCGAGGTTCACACCCCGCCCGGCGTCCTGCATTTCAAGACCGACTGCTCGCTTCTCGACGCAGAAACCATCCTGTCGACCCGGCGCCTGTCGGCCTCCGGCTGTTTCCACGGTTACAGGGTCATCGACATCCCGGAGGGCGAGGAAGCCGCCGCCAACACCATCCGCTTCAACGATCTTGTCCTGATGCCCGCAGGCTTCCCCCGCACCCGCGACACCATCGCCACCGCCGGGTTCAACCTGCGCGAGATCGGCAATTCCGAATGCGCCAAGCTTGACGGCGGCATGTCCTGCCTGTCGCTCCGCTTCACGCCGACATGAGCTTCAACCTCCTCGCCATCGCCCAATCCGGGCGTCTGGAGCATGAGGCGGTCCTCCTCGCCGCCTCGCTGCGGCTGTCCGACCCCGGCTTTGCCGGCACGCTTTTCATCGCCGAACCGCAGCCGGGGCCGAAATGGCAGGGCGATCCCCGCATCTCGGACCGCAGCCGCAGGACACTGACCGCCCTCGGTGCGACGATCCTGCCCTTCGAGACCCGCGCTTTCGGATCAGACTACCCGCACGGCAACAAGATCGAGGCCCTGGCCGCCCTGCCCGACGCGCCCTTCCTCTTCCTCGACACCGACACCCTGATCACCGGCCCCCTGTCGCAGGTCCCATTCGACTTCGCCCGGCCCTCCGCCTCGATGAAGCGCGAGAATACCTGGCCCAAGGTGGAACTTTACGGCCCGTCCCCGACCCAGACGTGGAAGGCGCTCTACGACCGCTTCGGTCTGGACTTCGACAGCTCGCTCGACCTGTCGCATCCCGAGGACTACTGGCAGCGCTTCCTTTACTTCAACGCGGGCTGGTTCTTCCACGAGCGCCCGCATGCCTTCGGCAACCGCTTCCTCGCCTGGGCCAAGGAGATCCGCGACAACCCGCCCGCTGAACTGGTCTGCCAGGAGCTTTACCCATGGCTCGACCAGATCACCCTGCCGCTGGTCGTCCATTCCCTCGGCGGTGGACGCCCCGGTCCCGACCTTGACGCGATGGATCGCGCCGCCACCAGCCACTACCGCACCCTGCCGCTCCTCTACGCCCGCGAAAGCGATCGTGCGGTCGAGGTGCTGGAAAGCCTCGCTGCCGACCCTGACCTGCGCCCAGTCCTCCGGCACTGGAGCGCCTTCAAACGCATGGTGATCCAGGGCGAAGGCGTCAAGGCGCGCGCGCTTTTCGACCGGGCCAACCTTCCCCGCCGCGAACAGGTGATCCGCAATACCCTGAAACGGGAAGGCCTCTGGGTCCGCTAGACCCGGCCTCAGATCTCCAGCATCACCACCGGCCAGAGCGACAGGACCAAAAGTCCCGCCATCGTCCAGTTGAAGGCCTGCAGCCGCCCCGGCCCTTCCAGCCAGCGGCGCACCGCCTGCCCCGCCGCCGCCCAGACCGACACCGAGGGCAGGTTGACCAGCGAGAAGGCCAGCGCCACTGTTGCGTAGGCCCAGACCGAGGGCTCGGTCACATAGGCCGCGACTGCCCCCAGCGCCATCGCCCAGGCCTTCGGGTTCACCCACTGGAAGGCCGCCGCCTGCAGGAAGGTCATCGGCCTAGCCTTTGCCCGCCCCTCGCCCGGCGCGCCGGAATGGGCGATCTTCCAGGCCAGCCACAGCATATAGGCCACCGAGGCGAGCTTCAGCGCCAGCAGCGCCGGCGGCCAGGCCTTGAACACCCCCGCCAGCCCCAACCCGACCAGAAACACCATCAGCGCATGGCCGATGGAGATTCCCAGCATATGCGGCACCGTGCGGCGGAAGCCGAAGTTCACCCCGCTGGCCAGCAGCATCATGTTGTTCGGCCCCGGCGTGACCGAGGTGACGAAGGCAAAGCCCAGAAGGGCAAGGAACAGCTCGTGTGTCATGCCTGCAATTCTGCAGCGCCCTCAGTGGCGAAGGGTTGCAAATATGCAGCCGTCGCCGCATTCTTCGCAACAAATGATCAAGCTTGATGACATAGACCACCGGATATTGCGTGAGCTGACGCGCGACGCCCGCCAGCCCAATCTCGCCCTGGCCGACCGGGTGGGCCTGTCGCCTTCCGCCTGCCTGCGCCGGGTGCAGGCGCTGGAAAAGGCAGGCGTCATCAAGTCCTACCGTGCCGTCCTCGATCCGGGAAAGCTCGGGCTCGGCTTCGTCGCCTATGTCACCGTCGGCCTTGGCGCCCATACCAAGGCCGCGCAAGAGGCTTTCGAACGGGCCGTCGCCCGCGCGCCCGAAGTCCGCGAATGCCACAACATCACCGGCACCGTCGAATATCTCCTGCGGGTGGAATGCGCCGACCTTGCCGCCTTCAAGCACTGGCATACCGAGGTTCTGGGCACCCTCCCCCAGGTCCGCGCGATCACCACCTTCGTCGTCATGGGCAGCCCCAAGGACGACCGCGCCTAGGGCACGTACCCAATAGGGGATTCCTGTTTGGGCGAAGGCGTGATTCACTCTTGTCGTGAGGCGGGAGGGAAAGATGGCACGCTATGATCTGAGCGATGAGGAGTGGCAGGTGGTTGAGCCGCT
>JAFLCY010000252.1 GCA_017303485.1 Rhodobacterales bacterium | reverse complement strand
CCGTCTCGCGGTCCATGTTGTGCACCTTCATCTGGTCGGGGATCTGCGCCTCGACCAGGGGCGTCAGCACATAGCCCGGGCAGACGGCGTTGCAGGTGATGCCCTTGCCTGCCACTTCCAGCGCCACAGTCTTCGACAGGCCGACGACGCCGTGCTTGGCCGCGATATAGGCCGATTTGAAGGGGCTGGCCGTCAGCCCGTGGGCCGAGGCGATGTTGACCACGCGGCCCCAGCCTTTGGCCTTCATCCCCGGCAGGGCGGCGGCGGTGGTGTGGAAGGCCGAGGACAGGTTGATCGCCAGGATCTGGTTCCATTTCTCGACCGGAAACTCATCGACCGGCGCCACGAACTGGATGCCGGCGTTGTTCACCAGAATGTCGCAGCCGCCGGCCTTTTCCACCAGCGCGCGGCAATCGTCACCGTTCGACATGTCGGCGGCGATGTAGCGGGCCGAAACCGCGTGGCGCGCGGCGATGGCTTCGGCCAGCGCGTGATCCTCGGGGCGGTCGGTGAAGCTGTTCAGCACCACATCCGCCCCGGCCCGCGCCAGTTCCTCGGCCACGCCAAGGCCGATGCCTGAATTCGATCCGGTGATGATGGCGGTCTTGCCGCGGAGCATGGCCATGAAAGCCTCCTTTGCCTGAGTGGCGCCAGCCTACATGCTGCGGCTGCAAAGGAAAGTCACGAGCCCGCGCGCAGGGCCAAAAAAAAACGCCGGCGTGAAGCCGGCGTTAAGTCGTTGAGGCAGGTTTCATACAGGCAAGAAACCTATCGAGCAGTGCCCACCTTATACGCCGGGTTTCTGAGCAATCCAAGCTAAAAGTTTGAATTGGCTTGAAAGCCGCCGTAACCTGCCGGTCAGGCAAAACAGGCATCTCAGAGGATCGTTCACGAAATGGGACAGATGTATTTCCATCGCCTGCAGCGCGCCGGACTGGCAGCGGCGGTTCTGGCCGCCACCGCCTTCGGCGCTGCGGCGGAACCGAAGCACGGCATAGCTATGTATGGCGAGCCGGCGCTTCCACCCGATTTTGTGTCGCTGCCCTATGCCAACCCGGACGCCCCCAAGGGCGGGCGGATCGTGACCGGGGAATCGGGCAGCTTCGATTCGATGAACCCCTTCATCGTCAAGGGTGCCCCCGCCTCGGGCGTGGCCGCGCTGACGGTCGAGACGCTGATGGGCCGGTCCTATGACGAGCCCTTCACGCTCTACGGGCTGCTGGCCGAATCGATTGATACCGACGCCGACCGGACCTGGGTGGAATTCACCCTGCGCGAGGGCGCCCGGTTCTCGGACGGCAGCCCCGTGACCGTCGAAGACGTGATCTGGTCCTTCGAGAAGCTGGGGGTCGATGGCCACACCCGCTATGCCACCGCCTGGAAGAAGATCGCCACATCCGAACAGACCGGCCCGCGCAGCGTGAAGTTCACCTTCAACACGCCCGACCGCGAACTGCCGCTGATCCTGGGCCTGCGCCCGATCCTGAAAAAGGCCCAGTGGGAGGGCAAGGATTTCACCGCCTCGACGCTGGAGGCCCCCATCGGCTCTGGCCCCTATGTGGTGGACAAGGTGGAAGCCGGCCGCTTCGTTTCCTTCCGCAAGAACCCCGACTGGTGGGGCAAGGACCTGCCCTTCAACCGCGGCATGCACAATTTCGATGAGGTGCGGACCGAGTATTTCGGCGACAGCCTGGTGATCTTCGAGGCCTTCAAGGCCGGTGAGCTGATGAGCTACCGTGAAACCAACCCGGCGAAATGGGCCTCGAACTACGACTTTCCCGCCACCCGGTCGGGCGATGTGATCAAGGCCGAGATTCCGCATTCCCGCCCCTCGGGCATCGAGGGCTTTGCCTTCAACATGCGCCGCCCCGCCTTTGCCGACTGGCGCGTGCGTGAGGCGCTGACGCTGGCCTTCAACTTCGAACTGGTGAACATGACGCTGAACGCCGGCGCCCTGCCGCGCATCACCTCATATTTCGGCAACTCGCCCCTGTCGGGCGATGTGGCGAACCCGGCCGCCGGCAAGGTTCTGGCGCTTCTGGAACCCTACAAGGACAGCCTTCTGCCCGGCGCCATCGAAGGCTATACCCTGCCCCCCTCGGATGGCAGCGAAGCCAACCGCGCCAACCTGCGCCGCGCGACGGCGCTCTTGGAAGAAGCGGGTTATGTGGTGGACGGCGGGGTGCTGAAAGACCCCTCGGGCGCGCCCTTTGCCTTCGAGATCCTGTTGCAGATCGGCGCCGATGACACGATCGCCGCCGCCAGCATCTATGTCGAGGCGCTGAAGCGGCTGGGCATCGAGGCGCGGGTGACCACGGTCGATTCGGCGCAGTACAAGGAACGCACCACCGCCTTCGACTTCGACATGACCCACTACATCCGTTCGCTGTCGCTCAGCCCCGGGAATGAACAGGTGCTGTACTGGGGGTCGTCGGGCATCAACGAACCCGGCTCGCGCAACTGGATGGGCATCAATTCGCCGGCGGTTGACGGGCTGATCCAGACCATGCTGACCTCGGCCGACCCGGCCGACTT
>JAFLCY010000251.1 GCA_017303485.1 Rhodobacterales bacterium | reverse complement strand
CCTTCCGGACCATCGTCTTCCGGGTGATCCCCGAAGCCTCGACCCGGACGGCCGAGCTGCTGGCGGGCAATGTGGACATCATCACCAATGTCGCGCCTGACCAGGTCGAGGCGATCAACGCCAGCGGCGTGGCCGAGGTGCAGGCGGTGCAGGGGCTGCGGCGCATGTATATCGGCTTCAATCAGAAAGAGAGCTTTGGCGGCGTGGACGGCGCGGCCTTCCGCAACCCGGACGTACGCCGGGCGCTGCAATATGCCGTGGATGTGCCGGGCATCTGCAAGCAATTGCTGAACTTCGACTGTCGCCGGATGACCGGCATGGTCAACCCGCCGAATGACCACCCGGATCTGGAGCCCTATCCCTACGATCCGGCGATGGCCGAACGTCTGCTGGACGAGGCCGGATATCCGCGCGGAGCCGATGGCGTGCGGTTCCGCACCAAGCTGCAGACCCCGCGCGGGCGTTATCTGAACGATGTGAACGTGGCGCTGGCGGTCGGGGCGTTTCTGACCGAGGTCGGCATCGAAACCGAAGTCGAGCCGGTGGACTGGGCCTCGGTCTATACCCCCCTGATCCGCAACCACGATGCCGGACCGCTGTTCCTGCTGGGGTCGGGCGGCGTGCTGTGGAGCGCGGTCTATGACATGGCGATCATGGCGCGCGTCACCTCGGGACCGAACTATACCAACTGGTCCGATCCGCGATGGTTCGACCGCTGGGACGAGATGATGGCCGAACAGGACCCCGGGCGGCAGCGCGCGATCATCAACGAGATGCTGGAAGTGTTCTACGCCGACGGCCCCTGGCTGCTGATGTATTATCAGCCCGACTTCTATGGCGTGGGGCAGCGGGTCGACTGGACGGCGCGGCGCGACGAAACCATCGACCTCTGGGATGTCCAGCTTGCAAAGTAAGACGGTGCTTGCCGGGGCAGGGCGGTTCCTGCTGATCGGCGCCGGAACGCGCGGGCGCATGTGGGCGCAGGTCGTGGCGGAGAGCCCCGATGCAGAGGTGGCGGCGGTGGTCGATCCCAGTCCAGCCGCCCGCGCGATGTTCAGGGCCGAGCATCCGGGCCCGCCCTGGTTTCCCGATCTTGAGGCGGCCTTGGCGGCCGGACCTTACGAGGCGGCACTTCTGGTCACGCCACCGGACGGGCATCTGGATCAGTGCTGCCGCCTGTTCGATGCCGGGCTGCCGGTTCTTGCGGAAAAGCCGCTCGCGACCAGCCTGGCCGAGGCGGTGGCGATCATCGACGCCGCCGAGGCGGCGGAGGTGCCGCTGTCGGTGGGACTGAACTTTCGCTATCTGCCGGTGTCGATGGCGCTGCGCGACTGGCTGGCGGGGCGTCGTATGGGGCGCCCGGGCTTTGGTCAGTTCCGCTATTTGCGCAATCGCGACGGGCGACGCCCGGGGATCAACCGCTATCCGCTGACCATGCGGCATCCGATGATGCTTGAGCAGACGATCCATCATCTCGACCTGATCCGATTCTGCCACGGCGCCGAGGTCGAAGTGATCGCCTGCCGGACCTGGAACCCGGATTGGAGCATGTATGCCCATGATGCCAATGTGCACTGCCTTCTGGGTCTGTCGGACGGGGCCGAGGTCAACTATTTCGGCACCTGGTCTGGCGGCTGGAACACACCCGGCTTCGAATGGCGCACCGATTGCGCCGAGGGCGTGGTGATCCAGCGCGAGTTGCATTCGGACCTCGCCGTCGCCCGGCGCAGCGAGCCGGAACTGACCCAGGTTCCGCTGCCGGAAGCGCGACCCTATTACGATGACAGCATCGCTTTGCTTGCGGCTTTCCGTCTGGCCCTGCGGGGCGACGGCCCCTTGCCCTGCGACGGGCGCGACCATCTGCGGTCGCTGGCCCTGTGCTTCGCCGGAATCGAAAGTTCAGAGACCGGCCGCGCGATCCGCATGGCCGAGTTTCACGCCCGCCACAGCCTTGACCGGCTGATCTGATACCCACCCCGGAGGAACCTGTGCCCAAGGTCGATATCCCTTTTGACAGCTATCACGACTATGACGCGATGACGGCGCATCTTCAGGCGCTGGCGGCCGCCTATCCGGCGCTGTGCCAGCTGACCTCGATCGCGACGTCGTTTCGCGGCCGCAAGGTCTGGATGGCCACCCTGACCAATCCGGCCACCGGCCCGGCGCATGAGAAGCCCGGCTTCTATATCGACGCCCAGATCCATGCCGAAGAACATGCCACCAGCGCGACGGCGCTGTATGCGATCTGGTATTTGCTGACGCATTACGGCGCGGATGAGGAATGCACCCGCCTGCTGGACAGCCAGGTGTTCTATGTCATTCCCCGCATCAACCCGGATGGCGCGGAATATTCGCTCAAGGAACCCTATCACCCCTGGTGCGGCAATGGCCGGTTCCTGCCGGGCGAAGACCGGATCGATGGCTTGATCCCGCAGGACATCAATGGCGACGGGTATATCGTCAACATGCGGGTGCCCGACCCCAAGGGCGAATGGAAGAAAAGCCCGACCGAGCCGCGTCTGATGGTCCAGCGCGAACCGGGC
>JAFLCY010000250.1 GCA_017303485.1 Rhodobacterales bacterium | reverse complement strand
GCTGTCCATCGTCACGGTCTCGTTCATCGTTTCGCCCTCCATAGGCAAACACGCTGGCCAAGGGAAGCCTTCCCCCTGCGGCGAATTCTCTGGGTCGGATAGGTCAGGCGCGGAGGCGAGCCTGATAGTGGTTCGCCCGCCAGTTGGCGGCGCGGAACTGCCACTGCTCGGCAGGCTGGCGCGCGGCAAGCTCGGCCGGGATCTCGGCTCCGTCAAAGCCCACCCGGCGGAGCATGGCGTACTGGTCGGCGATCACCGGACCCAAGGCCAGAAGCTGCCCCGTATAGCCCAGCATCCTGAGCTTCCGCGCGATGGTGAAGGCGCGGCCGTCACTGAAGGCCGGGAAGGCGATGCGGATCAGGGTCAGCTGGTCCAGCCGGCCGGCCAGCGCCTCGGGATCGTCGGTGTTCGACAGGTCGACCGAGGTCTGGTCGGCCAGTTCGGCCAGCGCGACGATCTCGCGCGCGGGGGCGGGGGTGAAGCCCGCGTCGGTCACGATGACGGTCTGAGGCTCGCTCATGCCGCGTTCTCCTTAGGGGTCCGAACGGCCTTGCCGTCGATGAAATGGATGCCGCATTCGGTCTTCGACTGTCCCCGCCAGCGCCCCGCACGGGGGTCTTCGCCGGGCTTCACCGGGCTGGTGCAGGGCGCGCAGCCGATCGACGGATAGCCCTTCGCCACCAGCGGATGCCGGGGCAGGCGGTTTTCGACCATGTATTCCTCAAGATCTTCGCGGCCCCAATGGGCCAGCGGGTTGACCTTGATCCGGTGATCCCCTTCGTTCTCGAAGAAGTCGATGGTGCCGCGGTCGGCGTTCTGGAACCGCTTGCGGCCGGTGATCCAGCCGTCGAACGGTGCCAGCGCCCGTTCCAGCGGTTCGACCTTGCGGACGTTGCAGCAGCTGTCGGTGGAAAACTGGTGCAGCGTGCCGTCCGGGTCCTCGAAATTCACCCGCGCGGGGTTCGCCCGGATGGTGCGGACGTCGCAGAGGTGCAGCTTCTCGGCCAGCTCGCGCTGGTAGTCGAGGGTTTCCTGAAACAGCATGCGCGTGTCGATGAAGAGGACCGGGGTTTCCGGGGCGATGACCGAGACAAGGTGCAGGAGGACGACGGATTCCGCCCCGAAGGACGACACCAGCGCAACCTTTCCCAGATCGTCGTCCTTCAGGCTGTGTTCCAGCACCGCCGTCGCCGAGTGGTGCTTGTAGCGCGCATTCAGCGCTGCCACCCGCTCTGCCACCGGGCCTTCGTGGCGCCCGTCACGCGGCATCTTGCGCGTCTTCCGTGTCATAGAGCGCGGCCTTGAACGGCTCCATCCCGACACGCTTGAATGCCTGCAGGAAAGTTTCCGACGACTCCAGCCGAAGGTCGAGATAGGCGCGCAGGATGCGTTCGATGGCCGGGACGATCTCGGTATAGGCAAAGCCCGGGCCGGTCTTTTCACCGATCACCGCGTCTTCGGTGCCGTCGCCGCCAAGGGTGATCTGGTAGTTCTCCACCCCAGCGCGATCCAGCCCCAGGATGCCGATATGGCCGACGTGGTGGTGCCCGCAGGCGTTGATGCAGCCGCTGATCTTGATTTTCAGCGGACCGATTTCGTGCTCCAGCTTCAGCGCCTCGAAATGCATGGCCAGTTCCTGCGCGACGGGGATCGAGCGGGCGGTGGCCAGTGCGCAATAGTCCATACCGGGGCAGGCGATGATGTCGGAGAGAAGTCCGACATTGGCGGTGGCAAGCCCGGCCTTGGTCAGCGCGGCATGCAGGACCGGCAGGTCCGACTTGTGGACATGCGGCAGGATCACGTTCTGTTCGTGGCTGATGCGCAGGTCGGAATGGCCGTAGCGTTCGGCAAGGTCGGCCAGAAGCCGCATCTGGTCAGAGGTCGCATCGCCCGGCGTCGCACCATGCGCCTTCAGGCTGACGGTGACGATGGCATACTGGTCATTGCGATGCCGGGTCAGGTTGGTGTCGGCCCAGGCGCGGAACACCGGGTCGGCCTTGTAGAAGGCGTCATAGGCGTCGGTCGGCGCAGTGCGGAAGGCGGGCGGCGCGAAGGCTTCGCGGATGTCTGCCAGCAGTTTCTGGTCGTTGCCGCCGAACAGCGGGCGCAGCTCGGCGAACCGCTCCTCGATCTGGCGGGTGATCTCGTCCTTGCCGGTTTCGTGCAGGGTGATCTTGATGCGCGCCTTGTACTTGTTGTCGCGCCGGCCCAGCGTGTTGTAGACGCTCAGCACCGCCTCGACGTAAGGCAGCAGGTCCTCCACCGGCAGGAAGTCACGCACCACCATGCCGATCATCGGGGTGCGGCCCAGACCACCGCCGACGATGACCTCGAACCCGGTTTCGCCGGCGGCGTTCTTCACCATGCGCAGGCCGATGTCATGCGCCTTGGTCACGGCGCGGTCATGCGGCGCGCCGGTGATGGCGATCTTGAACTTGCGCGGCAGGAACTGGAATTCCGGGTGGTCGGTGGACCACTGGCGCAGAAGCTCGGCATAGGGCCGCGGGTCCTCGATCTCATCCGCGGCGGCGCCGGCGAAATGG
>JAFLCY010000249.1 GCA_017303485.1 Rhodobacterales bacterium | reverse complement strand
TTCCGCCCTTGACAGATGGCCGCGCCAGTTGCGCGCCATGCCCCGGCGCAGGTCCGGCCCGAGCGTCCAGACCGCGTGGTGCATCGGCGTGACCAACGGGATCAACCCGCGCCCGGTGATTTCTTCTGCCAGGGTTGCGACGGTGATGCCCGGCCAGCGCGCAAGCCTCCGAATCGCCGCCAGCCGGTCCGTCGTCCCGGTCCCCTGCTTCCAGAGCGGCCCTCGCGACACCAGCCGCAGCCGCCCGCGCTCGACCGCCAAGGCCGTGCCGCAGCCAAGGTCGATCCGGCGAAGCCGCGCGCCGCAGGCCTCAGCCGCCACGCGGTAAGGCGTGCTTTGCTGAAAGGGCAGGAATGCGTCAGAGTCTTCGCAACATACCATGGCGCGATTAACGCTGGCGAAACCTTTCCAGCCGCTTAATGGATGCCATGAAACGCGTCTCGCTTCGCAGAACCTTCGCGCCCACACCCCGGCTGACCCTTTGGGTTCCGGTCGCACTCGCCACCTCGCTCAGCCTGGTCTGGCTGGGTTTCGCGTCCCTGATCCGGCTCTAGCGGCCCGCCTTCCGTGTTAGGCTTTGACGGCTTAACGCCCGGGGTCTATGGTCAGCGCGGTCCAAACCGTGTTGAGTGTTTCACGCCCCGATGAACCTGAAGGAACTCGCCCAGAGGCTCGGCTTGTCGCCGACAACGGTGTCGCGCGCGCTGAACGGCTATCCGGAAGTGAACGAGGCGACGCGGGAACGCGTCATGGCGGCCGCCAAGGAACACAACTACCATCCGAACACCCGCGCGATCCGCCTGGCGACGGGCCGCGCCATGGCCGTCGGCCATGTCATCCCGATCGCCAACCGGCATGAGATCGTGAACCCCGTCTTCGCCGATTTCATTGCCGGCGCGGGCGAGGTCTACAGCCGCAACGACTATGACATGCTCCTGTCCGTGGTGCCGGACGAGGAGGAGGAACAGACCTACCGGAACCTGAAGGTGAAGGGGAATGTCGACGGGGTGATCGTCCATGGCCCGCGCCAGAACGATCCCCGCATCCCGCTCCTGCGCGAAATCGGCCTGCCCTTCGTGGTCCACGGCCGCGCCACCGGCTCCACGGACCCCTATTTCTGGCTGGACGTGAACAATCGCCGCGCGATCCGGCAGGCGACCGACTATCTTCTTGACCTCGGCCACCGCCGAATTGCCCTGGTCAACGGGTTGGAGTTCCTGGATTTCGCGATCCGCCGCCGCAGCGGCTATGTCGATGCCCTGGCCGGGCACGGCATCGACCCTGACCCTGCCCTCATGGTGTCCGACGAGATGTCCGAAATGGCCGGTTTTCGGGCCGCCGGGGCGATGCTTGCGCTGACCGATCCTCCTACCGCCTTCGTCGCGGCCTCGATGATCTCGGGCATGGGCGTGCGGCGGGCAGTCGAGGCGGCGGGGCTGCGCCTTGGTCAGGATGTCTCGCTGGTGATCTTCGACGACGACCTCAGCTACATGAAGAACGGTGAGGACGAGGCGATCTTTACCGCTGTCCGGTCCTCGGTCCGCGAGGCGGGGCGGCTGGTCGCCGAAATGCTGCTCAACCGCATCGCCAATCCCGGCGCCGGGCCTTCCCAGCAGCTTCTGGATGCCGAATTGATCCTCGGTCAATCGACAGGCCCTGCCCCGCGCAGATGAGTCGGGGCACTCGTCGGATACGGCCCGTGAATTTCGCCCTTCAGCTTCCGAAGCGCTTTCAAACCACTGGCGCAAGGCGGCAATTCGCCCTATCAGGCATCAAGGGACATGCCCTTCTGCGACCAACCTGACGGACAGGACCCCTGATGACCCAAGCGATTCTTGCCGATATCGGCGGTACAAACACCCGTGTGGCGCTGGCCGACGGGGCAACGGTCCGGCTCGACTCGATCCGCCGATTCCCGAATGCCGAGTATCAGGCGCGCGGACAGGACATCGCCCATGTCCTGCGCGACTATCTGGCGCAGACCGGGGCCAGCGTAAGCGGGGTTTGCGTGGCGGCCGCCGGTCCGGTGCAGGACGGAGTCGCCACCATGACCAACCTCGCCTGGGTGATGGACGCGGAGAAGCTGACCGGGGCCACCGGCGCGCGCAAGGTGGCGATCCTCAACGACCTGCAGGCGCAAGGCCAGGCGCTTGGCCATATCCCTGCGGCGAACCTCCGCACGGTGATCTCTGGTCCTGTCAAGGCGGGCGCGACGATGCTGGTGGTGGGCCTTGGAACCGGGGTCAACGCCGCACCGGTGCATCCCTTGCCGCATGGCAGGGTCGTGCCGCCGTCGGAATGCGGCCATGTCAACATGCCAGTGCGCAGCGAAGAGGATTTCCAGCTTGCCCGCTTCGTCGAGGCGCGCCTGAAGGCCGAGAACGAGGTTCCCCATGCCGGGGTGGAGGAAGTGCTGGCGGGCCGGGGTCTGGCCAATCTCCACGCTTTCGCCGCCTATGCCGCGGGCCATCCGGCCAGCCTCACCTCGGCCGAAGTGCTGGCGGCGCTGGATGCCGGCGATGCCATCGCCGCCCATGCCGCGCGGCT
>JAFLCY010000248.1 GCA_017303485.1 Rhodobacterales bacterium | reverse complement strand
AGGCGTCAAGGCGGCCTCCATAAATGCGGGCGTAAAGGGGCGTGGCGCCGATCCGGTAGGACAGTTCGGCCGGATGCCGGGCCTCCCAGATGGCAAGGTCGGCGCGCTGGCCCGGGGCGATCCGGCCCCGGTCGGACAGGCCAAGCCCGGTGGCGGCATGGGTGGTCACGCCGGCCAGAACCTCGTCCGGGGTCATGCGGAACAGGGTGCAGGCCATATTCATCGCCAGCGTCAGCGAGGTCATCGGAGCGGTGCCGGGGTTGCAGTCGGTGGCCACCGCCATGCGAACGCCGTGCTGGCGCAAAAGGCCGATCGGCGGGAGCTGCGTGTCGCGCAGGGTGTAGAAGGCGCCCGGCAGGATCACTGCCACCGTGCCCGCCTGCGCCATCGCCTGCGCGCCCGCGGCGTCGAGATATTCCAGATGATCCGCCGACAGCGCCCCGTGCCGCGCCGCGAGTGCCGCGCCGCCCAGGTTCGACAGCTGCTCGGCATGCAGGCGCACGGGCAGGCCCAGACGGCGGGCCTCGACAAAGACCCGCTCGATCTGCGCCGGCGAAAAGGCGATCCCCTCGCAGAAGCCGTCGACCGAATCGACCAGCCCCTCGGCATGGGCCGCGCGCAGGGCGGGCAGGCAGACCTCGTCGATATAGGCGTCGGCCCGGCCCGTGAACTCGGGCGGCACGGCATGGGCGGCCAGGAAGCTGACATGCACCGTCACCGGCCGCGCCTTCGCCAGCGCCCGGGCGACGCGCAGCATCTTCAGCTCGTCCGCCACGGTCAGCCCGTAGCCGGACTTGACCTCGACCGTCGTCACCCCCTCGGCCAGCATCCGGTCCAGCCGCAAAAGGGAGCTGGCCAGCAGATCGGCCTCGCTCGCCTCGCGCGTGGCCCGCACGGTCGAGATGATGCCCCCACCGGCCCGCGCGACCTCTTCGTAACTGGCGCCGTTCAGCCGCATCTCGAACTCTCGCGCGCGGTCGCCGCCGTGGACCAGGTGCGTGTGGCAGTCGATCAGCCCAGGCGTGACCAACCGCCCGCCAAGATCACGGCTGTCGACGCGGGCCGGGGCGTCGGCCATCGGCCCGACCCAGGCGATGCGGTCGCCCTCGATCAGGATCGCCGCACCGTCCATCAGGCTTGTGCCATTGGTCATCGTCGCAAGGGTGGCATTGGTGAGAAGCATGGATGCCCCTTGTTTAGCATGTTGTAATGTGTTTTATGTCTGGACATAATGGGAAGTCAAGATGGTTGAGGACATGCAACGGATTTGGGCTGAACAGGCGCTTCTGGCGGATGGCTGGCATCGGGGCGTCACGGTCGACATCGGGGCAGACGGACGGATCGCCGCGCTGGCCGATGGGCCGCCCGCGCCCGATGTGCGGAAGGTCGGCGTTATGGTCCCCGCCCCCGCGAACTGCCATTCCCACGCCTTCCAGCGCGCAATGGCGGGCCTGACCGAACGGCGCGGGGCGCAGCCGTCCGACAGCTTCTGGACCTGGCGCCAGCTGATGTATGCCTTTCTGGACCGGATCACGCCCGAGCAGGTCCAGGCCATCGCCGCCCAGGTGCAGATGGAGATGCTGGAAGCGGGCTATGCCGCCAATGTCGAGTTTCACTACCTGCACCACCGCCCCGACGGTGGGGCCTATGACGACCTGGCCGAGATGTCCGCCCGCATCGCCGCCGCGGCTCAGACCACGGGCATCGGCCTGACGCTTCTGCCCGTCGCCTACCAGTTCGGCGGGCTGGACCAGCGCCCGCTTGGCCCCGGCCAGCGCCGCTTCGGCAACGACCCCGACCGCTATGCCCAACTGATCGACGCCGCCGACCGGGCGCTGCGCCCCATGCCCGCCGATACCGTCCTGGGTGTCGCGCCCCATTCCCTGCGGGCCGTCGATCCCCGGTCGCTGGCCGACCTTGCTGCCCTGCGCCCCGGCGCGCCGATCCACATGCACCTGGCCGAGACGCTGGCCGAGGTAGAGCAGGTGCAGGCCGCACTCGGCCGGCGTCCGGTGGAATGGGTGCTTCAGAACCTCGACCTGTCTTTCCGCTGGTGCCTGATCCACATCACCCAGATGCAGCCGCACGAGACCCGGGCGCTTGCCCGCAGCGGGGCGGTGGCCGGACTTTGCCCGCTGACCGAAGCCAGCCTTGGCGACGGAATCTTCGACGGCGTCACCTGGCTGGGCGAAGGCGGGTCGATCGCGCTGGGGTCCGACAGCAACATCCGCATCTCGCTGACCGAGGAGATGCGGCAGCTCGACACCAGCCAGCGCCTGCGCGACCACAGCCGCGCCGCGCTGGCGACCGCAGACCGTTCGACCGGGCGGCGGCTACTGGAGGATGCGGCCAAGGGCGGCGCGGCCACGGCCGGGCGCGGCGCGGGGCAGATCGCAACGGGCGCCTTGGCCGACCTTCTGGCGCTGGACATGACGCACCCGGATCTGGAGGGGCTGGTCGGCGACACCATCCTGGACAGCTTCGCCTTTGCCGGAGGCAGCGACATGGTCGCTGATGTCTGGGCCGCCGGGCGCCACATGGTGCAGGACGGCCGCCACATCAGGCGCGA
>JAFLCY010000247.1 GCA_017303485.1 Rhodobacterales bacterium | reverse complement strand
TGTTCCGCAACGTCCAGCCCCGCTGGGTGGAATGGATGAAGCTGTTCCTGGCGATCATCCCGTTCCCGGAAATCTCGGCCGCGCGCTCGATGGCCATGGTGGCGCGGATCGCCCCCGGCGAAGACCTGCGCACCGGGTTCACCATGCAGATGGTCGATGAATTCCGCCATTCCACGATTCAGATGAACCTGAAGAAGTGGTACATGGAAAACTACATCGACCCGGCCGGCTTCGACATCACCGAAGAAGCCTTCGGCAAGTGCTATGCCACCACCATCGGCCGCCAGTTCGGCGAGGGTTTCATCACTGGCGACGTGATGACCTCGGCCTGTATGTACCTGACGGTTGTGGCCGAAACCGCCTTTACCAACACGCTTTTCGTGGCCATGCCGTCGGAAGCCGCCCGCAACGGCGACTATGCGCTGCCCACCGTGTTCCTGTCGGTGCAGTCGGATGAAAGCCGCCACATCGGCAACGGCCACTCGCTCCTGATGGCCGCGCTGAAAGAGCCGGAAAACCACCTGCTGCTGGAACGCGACCTGCGTTACGCCTTCTGGCAGAACCACGCCATCGTCGATGCCGCCATCGGCACGCTGATCGAATACGGCACCACTAACCGCGACAAGGAAAAGGAATCCTACGCGGAAATGTGGCACCGCTGGATCTTCGAGGATTACTACCGGACCTACATGCTGCCGCTGGAAAAATACGGCATCAAGGTTCACCACGATGACGTTCAGGAAGCCTGGAACCGCATCACCAAGAAGAACTATGTCCACAAGGTCGCGCAGTTCTTCGCGGTCGGCTGGCCGGTGAACTTCTGGCGAATCGAAGCCCAGACCGACAAGGACTTCGAATGGTTCGAACACAAGTATCCGGGCTGGTATGCCGAATTCGGCGAGTTCTGGAAGTGGTATGCCAAGCTGTCCAAGCCGGGCAACAAGGTCATCACCTTCAACGAGGAAACCGGCTACGTCTATCCGCACCGCTGCTGGTCGTGCCTGGTGCCCTGCCTTATCCGCGAAGACATGGTGGTCGATGAAATCGACGGCCAGCTGCACACCTTCGCGCATGAGCTGGACCGCTGGACCGCCGTCGAGGCCTTCTCGAACGAATACCAGGGCCGTCCGACGCCGGCGATGGGCAAGTTCTCGGGCAAGCGGGAATGGGAAACCGTCTATCACGGCTGGGATCTTGCCGATGCGATCAAGGACCTGAACTTCGTCCGCGACGACGGCAAGACCCTGGTGCCGCAGCCGCACCTGCGCTTTGACAACAAGGACATGTGGACGCTGGACGACGTGCGCGGCCATACCCTGCTGTCGCCGCTGACCCTGCTGCGTGAGATGACCCCGGAAGCGCGCGCCAAGCACGTTGCCGAATATCAGGCGGGCTTCACCATCAATCCCTGCAACTGACGGCAGGCGGGCGGGGGCCGGACCCGGCCCCCGCCTTTCAACAGAATGGACCGAGGGCAGCCCGTTGGGTTGCCGGACTGACGGCGGGGAGGCCGGACAGAATGGGAGAGGTTTACACCGTAAGGCTTGAACCCGTGGGCGTGGAATTCGAGGTGGAAGAGGATGAAACCGTCCTTGACGCCGCATTCCGCCAGGGGATCGCGCTGCCCCACGGATGCAAGGAAGGGCAATGCTCGGCCTGCAAATGCGTGCTGCTCGACGGCGAGGTCGAGATGCTGAAATATTCCACCTTCGCGCTGAATGACGGCGACCGGGATTCCGGCCAGATCCTGATGTGCCGCGCGAAAGCCTTCGACAACCTGACGATCGACCTTCTGAACTACGATGAGGAGGTGCTGTCGAAATCCATCCCCGTCAAACAGTTCGACGGTCGGATCACGGATTTCCGGAAACTCACGCATGACATCCGCGGCGTCGAGATCGAGCTGAACGCGCCGCTCAAGTTCTGGGCGGGTCAGTATGTCGACATCACAGTCACCCCCGAAGAAGGGGAGACGATCACGCGTTCGTTCTCCATGGCAAATCCGCCGAGCGAAACCCAGAAACTCTCCTTCATCATCAAAAAGTATCCCGAAGGAAAGTTCTCGAACCAGCTCGACAACGGCGGAATCCGGGCCGGAGCAAAAGTAAGCGTCGTCGGCCCCTACGGCATGTGCTTCCGCCGCGAAGGGCGCGAGGGGCCGGTGGTGCTGGTCGGCGCGGGGTCGGGCATGTCGCCGGTCTGGTCGATCCTGCATGACCACATCCACAGCGGCGAGGACCGGCCGGTTCTGTTCTTCTACGGCGCCCGCACGGAAGCCGACCTTTTCCATCTCGACAAGCTGGCGGCGATCACCGCCGAGCATCCTTCGGTCGAGTTCATCCCCGTTCTGTCCCACGCCCCGGAAGGCAGCGGCTGGACCGGCGAGACCGGCTTTGTCCACCAGGCCGTCGACCGCAAGCTGCGCGAGCTTGGGGTGGCCGGCGAAGGCGATGTGTATGCCTGCGGCCCGCCGCCGATGATCGACGCGCTGACGCCGACGCTCTTCATGCTCGACTACGAAAGCGAGCGGATTTTCTACGACAAGTTCACCACGACGTCCGGTTCGTCGGGCCACTGAGAAGGCCCGACCGCTCTTCGCTGTGAACCAACC
>JAFLCY010000246.1 GCA_017303485.1 Rhodobacterales bacterium | reverse complement strand
GCGATCAGGCGAAGCTGCAGGCTTCGCTGGGCGGCATCCGTGAGATGGGCGGCACCCCGGACCTGATCTTCATCATCGACGTTGGCAAGGAAGACCTCGCCATCCTCGAAGCGCAGAAGCTGGGCATCCCGGTCGTGGCCGTGGTTGACACCAACTGCTCGCCCAAGGGCGTGGACTACATCATCCCCGGCAACGACGACGCCGCCCGCGCCATCGCGCTTTATTGCGACCTCGTGGCCCGTGCCGCGCTGGACGGCATGTCGGCCCAGCTGGGCGCCGCCGGCGTCGATCTGGGTGCGCTGGAAGCCGCGCCGGAAGAAGAGGCCGTGGCCGAGGCCTGAGCCCCGTCACCTTATTGTCACCCGGCGGGGATAGCCCCTGCCGGGTCACCGATTTCAGGAGACTGACATGACGATCACCGCTCAGATGGTGAAGGAACTGCGCGAATCGACCGGCGCAGGCATGATGGACGCCAAGAAGGCGCTGACCGAAACCGACGGCAACATGGAAGCCGCGGTGGACTGGCTGCGCACCAAGGGCCTGGCGAAAGCCGCCAAGAAGGCCGACCGCGTTGCGGCCGAAGGCCTGATCGGCGTGGCCGTGTCGAACGGCAAGGGCGTTGCCGTCGAGATCAACTCGGAAACCGACTTCGTCGCCAAGAACGCCGATTTCCAGGCGCTGGTCCGTGACGTGGCCAAGGTCGCGCTGGAAACCGGCAACTCGGTTGAGGTGGTCAAGGCCGCCCATCTGAACGGCAAGACCGTTGAAGACGTGATCCAGGAAGCCATCGCCCGCATCGGCGAGAACATGACCTTCCGCCGCCTGCACGTTCTGGAAGGCGACACCGTGGTGTCCTATGTCCACAACGCCGCAACCGCGGGCATGGGCAAGATCGGCGTTCTGGTGGCGCTGAAGGGCGATGCCGACAAGGCCGCCGCGATCGGCAAGCAGTTCGCCATGCACATCGCCGCGACCAACCCGCTGTCGCTGTCGGAAGCGACGCTGGACCCGGTGGTGCTGGAGCGTGAACTGGCCGTGCAGACCGCCAAGGCGCTGGAAGAAAACGCCTCGTCGGCCAAGCCGAAGCCCGATGCGGTGATCCACAACAACATCATCCCGGGCCGGATGAAGCGTTTCCTTGCGGAAAACACGCTTCTGGGCCAGGCCTTCGTGATCAACCCCGACCTGACCGTGGAAGCCGCGGCCAAGGAAGCGGGCGTGGAAATCACCGGCTATGCCCGCGTGGCCGTGGGCGAAGGCGTTGAAAAGAAGTCCGAAGACTTCGCCGCCGAAGTGGCCAAGATGGTTCAGGGCTGATCAACGCCTGAACTGAACAGGTTTGGGGGGCCGGTGCGCATCAGCGCCCGGCCCCTTTCCTTTGCGGGGTTGCAGAGGGGGTAGGGCGCCGATATGTTATAGTATAACATACAGGAGACCCGCCTTGCACGACAACCGCCTTCCCGTGACGGTGCTTTCCGGCTTCCTTGGCGCCGGCAAGACCACCGTCCTGAACCACGTTCTGAACAACCGCGACGGCCTGCGCGTGGCCGTCATCGTCAATGACATGAGCGAGGTGAACATCGACGCCGATCTAGTGCGCGAGGGCACCGAACTGTCGCGTTCCGAAGAAAAGCTGGTCGAGATGACCAACGGCTGCATCTGCTGCACGCTCCGCGACGACCTTCTGACCGAGGTCGGGCGGCTGGCCGCCGAGGGGCGCTTTGACTACCTGCTGATCGAATCGACCGGGATTGGTGAGCCTTTGCCGGTGGCCGCCACCTTCGATTTCCGCGATGCGGCCGGCCACAGCCTGTCCGACCTTGCGCGGCTGGATACGATGGTGACCGTGGTCGATGCGGTGAACCTGACGCGCGACTTTTCCAGCCATGACTTCCTGTCGGACCGCGGCGAAAGCCTGGGCCCCGACGATGACCGCCGGCTGGTGCAGCTTCTGACCGAGCAGATCGAGTTTGCCGATGTGGTGATCCTGAACAAGGTCTCCGATGCCGGTGCGGCCCGGGCACAGACCGCCCGGCAGATCATCCGGGCGCTGAACCCGGTCGCCGAGCTGATCGAGGTTGACCACGGCCGCATCGCGCCGCGCGCCATCCTGAAAACCGGCCGCTTTGACTTTGACCGCGCCTCGGAACACCCGCTCTGGGCGCAGGAACTGTACGGTTTTGCCAGCCATGTGCCGGAAACCGAGGAATACGGCATCGCCTCTTTCGTGTTCCGCGCCCGCGCGCCGTTCCATCCGGCGCGGCTGCATGCGGTGCTGAACGGCGATCTGCCGGGGGTGATCCGCGCCAAGGGCCATTTCTGGCTGGCCACCCGGCCCGACTGGGCGGCCGAATTCGCGCTGGCCGGGGCGATGTCTTCGGTGCGGCCCCTGGGGCGGTGGTGGGCGGCGGTGCCGCAAAGCCGCTGGCCCACCCATCCCGAGGCGCTGGCCGAGATCGAGGCGAAATGCCAGACCCCCTGGGGCGACCGCCGGCAAGAGATCGTCTTCATCGGCAGCGGTATGGATGAACCCGCGATCCGCCGCGCGCTGGAGGCGGCGCTGGTGAGCGCGGGCGAAGGGGCAGGGGGCTTTGCGCCCGATGGCTGGGCCAGCCTGCCCGACCCGTTC
>JAFLCY010000245.1 GCA_017303485.1 Rhodobacterales bacterium | reverse complement strand
TCGGGGTGGCTTGTGACGAAGCGACGGAAGCGGCGGGTCTGGTCTGACGACGAGAAGCGGATGATCTGCGGGCAGACGCGCGTGCCCGGTGTATCGGTGAGTCAGGTTGCCCGGCGCTATGACGTGAATGCCAACCTGGTCTTTGCCTGGTTGCGCGATCCGCGGTTTGCAGATGCCGACGCGGCCGATATCGCGCGCTTTCTGCCAGTGGAGATCGTCGCGGAGGGTAAGGTGTCTGTGACCGCACCCGTTCCCGACAACTGCATCGAGATCGAGTTGGCTGGCGGTCACCGGATGCGCATCAGCGGCAGCTACGACCCGGAATCTCTGGCCCGCCTGATCCGGGGACTGTCGATTTGATCCCGGTTCCGGCCACTACGCGAGTCTGGCTGGCAGCCGGGGTGACGGATCTGTTTGTCTTCCGTGGTCGCCGGGGTGACCTGGTGAAGGTCATCTGGTGGGACGGTCAGGGTGCCTGCATGTTCCTGAAGCGGCTGGAGAAGGGGCGGTTCGTCTGGCCCTCGGCCAAGGAGGGCAAGGTCGCCCTGACGCCTGCACAACTGTCGATGCTGCTGGAAGGGATCGACTGGCGAGCGCCACAGCGGACGTGGCGGCCTCTGGCAGCGGGATAATCTGCGGGGCTCGCAAGTGAAGGATTCCCACAAGGAATACAGTGGGATAAACTTCCCGCATGCTGGATCAGACCCTGACCTTGCCGGAAGACCCCGAGGAGCTGCGCAGCTTCACCGCGCGGCTTCTGGCGGAAGTGAAGGCGCAGGCGATCCTGATCGAGAAGCTGCGCCATCAGCTTGCCGGGCACCGGGCGCACCGGTTCGGGGCCTCGTCCGAGACGGCCGAGCAGCTTCAGCTGGCCCTCGAGACCAGCGAGATTGCGGCGGCGGCCATGACCGCGCGGATGAAGCTGCCGGACATCGAGGAGAAGGACAAACCCAAGCGCCGTCCGATCCCGGATCACATCGCCCGGATGGAAGTGGAACTCAGCCCCGGTGCCGATGCCTGTGCCGACTGTGGCGGGCGCCTGCGCCGGATCGGTGAGGATGTGACCGAAGAACTGGAATACGTCCCCGGGCGCTTCATCGTGAACCGGATCGTGCGCCCCCGGCTGACCTGTTCGTGCTGCGAGCGGTTCGTCCAGGCGCGGCTGCCCTCGCGCCCCATCGAACGCGGCCGCCCAGGTCCGGGCTTGCTGGCCCATGTTCTGGTCAGCAAGTATGCCGATCACCTGCCGCTCTATCGCCAAAGTCAGATATTCGACCGCGAAGGCATTGATCTTGATCGTTCCACGCTGGCTGACTGGGTCGGCAAATCCACTGCCCTGCTGGAACCTCTGGCCGATGCCATCGGCCGCCATGTCCTGTCGGCCGACGCGATCTTCGCCGATGACACACCCATCAGCATGCTCGCCCCCGGCACCGGCAAGACCCAGACCGCCCGGCTCTGGACCTATGCGCGTGATGAACGCTCCTGGGGTAGCGATGCCCCGCCCGCCGCCTGGTATCGGTTCTCGGGCGACCGCAAGGGCCAGCACCCCAAGGATCATCTTGCCCGCTTCCATGGCTGGATGCATGCCGATGGCTATGCCGGGTTCGAGGACCTCTATCGCTCCGGCGCCATCCGCGAGGTCGCCTGCATGGCCCATGTGCGGCGGAAGTTCGTCGACATCCACCGGTCGCAGGGCTCCCCCATCGCCGAGGAGGCCATCGGCCGGATCGCGCAACTCTATGCCGTCGAGAAGGAAGCCAGAGGGTCGCCACCGGATGTCCGCCTCGCGCTTCGCAAGGCACATGCGGCCCCGGTCTTCGATGCTCTCGAAGTATGGCTGGCAATGCAACTCACGACGATCTCTGGCAAATCCCCGCTCGCAGCGGCCATCCGCTATGCCCTGACCCGCATGGAACGCCTGCGCCCCTATCTCGACAACGGCATCCTGGAACTGGACAATAACGCCGCCGAACGCGGCATGCGCGCCATAGCCCTTGGGCGGAAGAATTACCTCTTCGCCGGCTCCGAGGCAGGCGGCAAAGCCGCGGCCATCGCCTACACCCTGATCGAAACGGCCAAGCTCAACGCCGTCGATCCTCACGCCTGGCTCGCCGACACCCTCGCCCGCATCCCAGACTACAAGATCACCAAGGTCGACGACCTGCTGCCTTGGAAATGGCGCAGGTAGCGGTCAGGCCAGACGGTTACGACAAAATCACCCCTCAGACAGTAACACGTCCAGCGTACGAGCTGCCAAAGATTCTGGCGTTGATTTCCGAAACTGAGCCAGCGCTAGTGTCTGACCGGCGGTACACTCGGTTGATCGATTTGGTGTCAAAAGCGTAGAATTGAACCCGTCGTCGAAGCAGGAATAGTAGCGTCTTTTTGCATTTTGGTCGAGGTGACCTTGGTCGGTTTCGCACGCCATCGCGGCAGCTCTGGCGACCCGCATGCCTGGATGCTAAGTACTATCAAGAGCGCCAAGCCGTGAGCGCCTCCCTTCGATTTCCTGCAAAACTGACCCACAAAACAGCCCACAGCTACATCTTGTGTCGTCGAAATAGTGACATGTATAAGTCTTTGATAATTATAGATCACAGGGCCTGTGGTGACTACATATAGTAGGTCA
>JAFLCY010000244.1 GCA_017303485.1 Rhodobacterales bacterium | reverse complement strand
TGCATTGCTCGGTCGCGCTCTGCGATAGCAGCGTCGGCCTTGGCCAGCGCCTCATCCACCACGCGCTGCATGGATGTAGTCTGCTGGATGCTCATCTTGTGAGCGAGTTGCTCGATGAGATCCGCCGATGTGCGGAGCTTGCCCGCCAGATAGAGAGGGTGAAGCTCGAGAAGCGTCTGCGGAGTGAGAAAGCCTCTAAGCCGAAGCGCCGTCATCACCTCTGAAAGCCTCGTCTCAGTGTTTCCGTCATGACGCCAAACGGTGACAATGATCAGGTCTTGGTATCCCCTGCGGATGCCAACAACGAAACGCCCCGCATGTTCCGCACCATCATCCGACGAGAACCGCGCGTCAACGTGGAAGCGGTCTGCATACTTCGAATCGACATAGAGAAAACGAACGTCCCTAAGCGCGATTCGCGTATCCACCGCGAAGTGCATACCGTAGCGCAGTGGCAGGGAGTCACAGTTGGCGTGCTCCCGACTCAGCACAACTGCCTCGATCTGCGAAGCATTCTTCAGCGTCTCGACGGACCACTCTGGCGACGGCGCCGTATCACCTGATTGGAGAAGCCGTCCAAGGTCGCCGAGGCCGTGGACGGTACGCAACTTCGGTTTCTGAACAATCACCAACACCTCCCAAGAAGTGCCCGCATCCTTTGAAACCGCGCAGGCGTCGCTTCCATCCTATCCAAGGTCCCCCTGCTCAAGCAGGCAAAGTGCTTACAGACGTGGCGGTTTTCGCGGTTACGCCAAGTTCTTCCCGGTGTCCAAAGCGTCATTGTTTAACCGGCGTCAGCGGCGCTGGCAACGGCGGCATCGAGTCCTCCGTGCGCCATACCCAGGAGGCCGCACATCCTGCCGCAATCGCCTGCTCCTTGGCAGTCCTCTCGACGGGACTCATGAACGGGCTGAGCAGATGCAGCGGCACCGCAGCGTGGCTGGCATCGAGCAATAGCGCATTCGCAAACCCCGAGACGCTCCTTGCGTCGTAGCGCAGCGGCTTGACGAATCGACGCTGCTGCGCCACCAGCGCCTGGATGAGCGGCAACTCGTGCACGCCCTCCACCGGTATCCAGTGCTCGCTGGTCAGCATCAAACTCAGAGATTCGACTTCGTAGGTCTGCTCCCTGCGTGCACGGATGAGGGCAGCCATGATGAGGTGAACCCCGACGCCCGTGTCGGCATCGCGCGCTTCGAACAGCGGCCCGAAGACACGCTCCTTGCGCTCCCACAGCCGGTTCGAGGCCAGCAGCGGCGCATCCGGCATGTGCCTGATCCAGATCCGCCTGCCGACGGCCGTGTGGTCGCACGCCTTGAACTCACCCAGTACAACGGCCAGGGGCCAGCGCCCGTCGTGCGGGCGCAGGATCGCGAGCTTGGCGCGCCTGCGTTGGGCAGCGTCGGCCTTCCGTTGTTCGCTGAAGGGCTCTGGGACGTACAGCCTCTCGCCCAGCGCCGCACCCTTGACCAGAACGTTCTCGGCCGCCTCCATCAGGTACTTGTGGAGCACGCCCTGATTGCGCTTGCCCTCCATGGCCGGACTCCACCGATTGAACCCCGCCCGCTCGAACAGGAGGTGCATCAACGCCCGAAGACTCATCCGCCGGCGTGGTTGAGCAACTTCGGCAACCTCCGCAGGTTCGCCGCGCGCCACCGACCGACCCGTCATGCGCTCCCACGGAAAATCAACCCGTAGTTCGACACGACCGGGCTCGACCTCGATCACGGCCTGGCCGACCAACTCGCCGAGCCCGGATTGGCCGGCCTCGGGTTCGAACGACGGGCATCCGGGGTGATGCCGGTCCCCCGTGTCGGGCATCCGCTTGATCACGTACTGACGGTGGAGGGCCACGTACATTTCGACGCCGCCGGGAACACACAGGCAGCGCGGACGCGAGGGCGATTGGTAGGCACGGGCCAGCGCGTCCTGCAGCTGGACGTCGTCCGCACCGATCACGCGCCCGTCGATCGCAAATCGGTGCAGGTCCATGGCTATGCCCTCCTCGTTCCGGCATCCTTCCGTGCACGAGGGTCCGGGCGCCACCCGTATCAGCGACGAAAACGCGCCGCTTTCGCGATCGGCGCCGGGCGGCGCGGTCAGATCACTTCGTCGAGCAGTTCGGCCAGCATGGGCTTCGGTCTGGGCAGCTGCTCCCGCACCGCGCTGCGGTCGGCTATGCCGAGGATGACTCCGACCTGATCCTCGTCGGCGCCGCGTGCGTACATCCTGGACATCAGCGTCAGTCTCGCCGACTGCGTGGACAGGCCCTTGATGTCCGCGTATCGGAACAGCTTCCGGTAGATCTCCAGAACGGCGCGGCACACATGCCTCTTCTGCCCGGGCTCGCCATTGGGCGTGATCTGGTACGGCTCGCCCGCCGGCCCGAGGAACAACCGACTGTCGGGATCCAGCCCCCGGTAACGGCTGGGCGTTCCAAGGCCATGTCCGTTCTTCAACCGTTCCTGAAAGTACGCGTCCAGCGCGTCGTCCAGACGGCTGTTGATGAAGTACAGCGGGCGAGACTTGCCGTTGATCGCCGCGTTCTCCCGCAGCTCCGACTCCCGGCAGACGCTCCCGTCGACGCGGACATAGTCGCGAACCTCCAGCCGCGCGACCTCGAGCGGGCGCAGACCGGTCGCGAACAGCAGGTAGTACAGCGCCAGGTCGTGCCAGGTGCGTGATGCGCGACCCTTGATGCGGG
>JAFLCY010000243.1 GCA_017303485.1 Rhodobacterales bacterium | reverse complement strand
CTGCGATCACCGCCCTCGCAGTGCTGCGCCATATCCCGCTTGCCCCGCGCCGCAGTCAGGTCTGGGTTCTGTGCCTGATGGGCGTGATGGATGCCGTGGCTATTGGTGTGGTGACGGCCTCTGGCAGGCTTCCCCAGGCCGAGTACGCTTCGGTCACGGCCTCGCTCTTCGGAGTGCTGACTGTCCTCCTCGCCGCCTGGTTCCTGCGCGAAAAGGTGCGACCGGTCCAGTGGCTGGGGATCGCCGCCGTCTTCGGAGGCATCGCCGCGCTCGGGCTCTGGGGCTAGGGTCGCCTGCGCGCTACTCCGCCGCCTCGATCCGTGGCGGCACCGCCCGTCGGACCGACTGGGTCAGCCGCCGCTCGTCGCGCGGGCTGACGCCGAACAGGTCGGTGTAATGCCGGATCATCGGGCTGGAGGTCATGTAGCCCACCGAAGTCGCGATCTCCCGCAGGGAATCGTTGGAATACAGCACCCGCTGCCGCGCCTTCATCAGCCGTAGGTGGTGATAATAGCGCAAAGGGCTCTGCCCGGTCTCGCGCTTGAAGGTGCGCTCGAAATGCCGCCCCGAAAGGCCCACCGCCGCCGCCACATCGGGAATGCGCAACGGGTCCTCGACATGAGTCTCGAACAGCCGGATCGCCTCACGGATCGCGGCGGGAAGACTGTCGGTCGTGCCCCCGGCCCGCGCCACCGGAACCTTCTGGCTGGCATCCGCATCGCGCACGAACGGATGCTGGAACCAGCAGGCGACTTCCGTCATGCAGTCCCGCCCCAGCCGCTCCTCGATCAGCCGCAGCATCAGGTCGAACACCGCCCCGGCGCCACTGGCGGTGATCCGCCGCCCTTCGCGCAGGATCGTCACCTCGCGCGCCTCGACGCCGGGAAAATCCGCCTTGAATGCAGCCTCGTAGCACCAGTGAACGGAACAGGGCCGTCCTTCCAGCAGACCCGTGCGGGCCAGCGGGAAGATCCCGCCCGAGAAGGCGCCAAGCGTTACCCCGGTCCGGTCCAGCCAGCGCAGCCGCGCCGGGCTGCGGCGCGGATCGGCGAATTCGGCCGTCGGCGGCGACAGAAGGTAAAGCTGGTCCAGCCCCTCCACCTCCTGCAAAGGCACATGCGGCTCGAACCCGATCTCGGCCGAGGACCGCACCGGCGCTGCGCTTTCCGCGACCAGCTTCCAGACGAACTCCTGCCGCCCGATGATCTCGTTCGCCGCGCGCAAGGGTTCGATGGCCGAGGTAAGGCAAGCCATCGGAAAGCCCGGGAACATCAGGAATCCAAGACGCAGGGGGCCGCCCCGGTCAGTCATCGGGCCACCAGCCGGGCGAGGTGGGCGCGCCATCGTCATATCTGGACAGCCATTCCACCATGGCCGGGCGGTTGCGGATGAAGCCTTTGTAGGTCGCCAGTTCCTCTGGCAGGTCGCGGACCACCCGATGCAGACGGCGACCCCATTTCGGCACCGTCACGATCTCGTCGAAGCTGGCGAGATAGCAGCGGATGTCAAAGGCAATGGCGTTGGACCGGGGCAGACGGTAAAGGCTTTGCAGTTCGACCCGCAGGTGCTGCTTCTGCCCCAGGTTCTCCGGTGTGAGGCTGGTCTTCATCGGGCCCCATTTCGGATAGGTCTCGGGCGCGGTGTCGAGCAGCGGATTGACGGTCATCGTCCAGTTGAAGCGGCGGACCGGCGCCCCGTGCTGCAATTTCAGCAGGAACTTCAGCGCCCGGTCGAACACGCCCTTCTCATGCGCCAGTGGCACCGGGGCATGCCATTCGTGGAAGTTCATCCCCACGTCGAAATCCACCGACCAGTCCGCCTGAGAGGTCGCGATCCCCGCGTCCATCCACAATGTCCCGTCGCGTTCGTCCTGCAGGGTCCAGTCGCCCTGGGTCTGCCGCATGATGTATTCGAAGGGCGGATAGGGCAGCGTCGATTCATCGAGGAACGTGAACGACTGTTCGATGCCCAGCGGCCGGTTCACCCAATGCCAGCGATTGCCGTCCTTGGTCAGCGAAAACCACTGCGGATAATCCCGCGCTTTCGCCTCCATGATCAGTTCCAGCACATCCCAGCCTGCCAGCGTCATGTGCGGCAGCGACTGGCAGCGCAGCGGATCGTCCGCCAGCACCTTGGCGCGGTCGATCATCTCGGCGACGTAGTGTTCATCCACGTCGAAGACATGCTCGAAGACCGACCCCGGACGCCCCGGCACATGTGGCTCCATGTTGACCGAGTACATGTAGTCGTCCCGGTCGAAGGGAAACGGGAACCGGCGCGGGTTCGAATTGCGATAGGTGAAATCGCCGCGAAACGTCTCGTCCCGGAAGAAGTCGTTGAAGGCACCCGTCTTGAAATCAAGGCTCATCGTCGTCTCCTATCGGTCGATGACGAGGGTCTTGCCCTCGAAGCGGCTGACACAGGGCATGATCTTCTGACCCGAGGCCTGTTCTTCCGGTGAAAGCCAGTGATCGCGGTGCAGGATGGTACCGTCGCATTTGAGAATGGCCGTTTCGCATTGCCCGCAGGCCCCGCCCCGGCACAGATAGGGCGCGTCCACACCCGCCGCCTCGATTGCCTCCAGCAGCGACTGCGTCGGCCCCACGGTGATCGTCTTGCCACTGGCGGCCAGTTCGACCGTGAAGGGCAGGCCGGTGCCGGGCGCGATGAATTCCTCGGAATGCAGAGCCTGTTTCGGCCAGCCCATACTCTCGGCGGTCGAC
>JAFLCY010000025.1 GCA_017303485.1 Rhodobacterales bacterium | reverse complement strand
GACCTGCCCCTGCAGCCTGGAACTGTCGGAACATGCCCGCGCCACGCGGGGACAGCTTGCCACGCCGCATTCCCAGCGCTCGGTCGCGCGGCTGTCGGTGGAACTGACCGGCGACATGGCCTTTGAGGATCTGGTCGAGCTTGCCCGGGGCGCTGTCGTCACAGAGACGCAGGTGATGGTGAAGCGCGAGGACGAGCAGGCCTTTGCCGAGTTGAACGCCGCCAACCCGATTTTCGTCGAGGATGCAGCACGTCTGTTCTGCGAGGCCCTGCGGGCTGATGCACGGATTGGCGATTTCCGGGTGGTGGCAAGCCATCAGGAATCGCTGCACAGCCATGACGCTGTCAGCGTGCTGACGGAAGGCGCGACCTTCGCCGCCGAAAGCCTGGACCCGACCCTGTTCCAGAGCCTGATCCATACCCGCTGATTGGCGGATTGACGGAAGCGCCGGGGCCGCGTAGCCATGCCCGACCATGGTTGACTTCCGCCCCGTCGCCTACGTCATCGGCCGCATCCTGATCGTCCTTGCGATCCTGATGCTGGCCCCTGCCATCATCGACTGGCGGGCGGGACTGGACAACGGCTATGCCTTCCTGGCGTCGGCGGCGCTGACCGGGGTGACCGGCACGGCGCTTACCCTGTCCACCGGCAATGCCCTGGGACACGGCCTTGATACCCGCCAGGCCTATCTTCTGACTGCGGCGATCTGGTTTCTGGTGCCCTTCTTCGGCGCCCTGCCGTTCTGGATCGGCGCGCCGGGGCTGAGCCTGCAATACGCCTATTTCGAGTCGGTTTCGGGGATCACCACCACCGGGGCTTCGGTGATCTCTGGTCTGGCCGATCTGCCGAGGGGCATGAACCTCTGGCGCGGGATGCTGAACTGGCTGGGAGGGCTGGGCATCGCCTTCATCGCGATGATCTTCCTGCCACTGATGCGCGTCGGCGGGATGCAGTTCTTCCGCACCGAAGGGTTCGACACGTTCGGAAAGGTGCTGCCACGCGCCACAGACATCGCGAAACAGCTTTTGATCGTCTACCTCACGCTGACGGTGGCCACGATGGCGGCCTATGCCGTGCTTGGCATGCCCTCGTTCGAGGCCGTGGTGCATGGCTTGACCACCGTTTCCACCGGGGGGTTCTCGACGAACGACGATTCCTTCTCGCGCTATGGTCCGCCGATCGAATACGCCGCGGCCCTGTTCATGTTCCTCGCAAGCCTGCCCTACATTCGCTTTGTCCAGTTGATGAACGGCTCGATGACACCGCTCTGGCGGGATGCGCAGGTGCGGGCCTATGCGCGTTGGCTGGGCATGGCGGTGGCATCCGTCAGCCTCTGGCGCATCCTGACGACCAATATCGGCATCGAGACCGCCGTGCGGGAAAGCCTGTTCAACCTGACCTCGATCATGTCCTCGACCGGCTACGGAACGGGAAGTTTCGGCGGTTGGGGCGGGTTCATGCTGGTGGTCGCCTTTGTGATCGGCGTCATCGGTGCCTGCTCGGGGTCATCCGCGGCCGGTCTCTCGGTGTTCCGGGTGCAACTGGCGCTGGCCATGCTGAAACGCGAGGTGAGACGCATCGCCAGCCCGTCGAGTGTGGACCCGATCCGCTATCAGGGCCGGGTGGTTCAGGAGGATGTGCTGAACGCCCTGATCCTGTTCGTATCAAGCTTTATCCTGATCTTCGGCCTGATGTGCGTTCTCCTTTCGCTGATGGGAGTGGACAGCGTTTCGGCCCTGTTCGGGGTCTGGACCACGCTGGGCAACATTGGCTACGGCTTCGGCCCGATGCTCCAGCGCACGGGAACCTTCATCGACTTTCCGCCCGGCGCAATCGCGATCATGACATTGTGCATGATCCTGGGCCGGCTGGGCCTGCTGGCGATCCTGGTGCTGGTCCTGCCCGGCTTCTGGCGGCGCTAGTCCCAGCAGGAGACCAGCGCCGTCATCCCCGTTCCGGTTTCGGCCAGCGCGGCGGGCGTCAGGGCGCTGGTGTTGGTTGCCGGCAGCAGCGCGACGCCGGAAGGCATGAGGATGCGTGCGATCTCGGCCCCGGGCAGGGCAAAGACCACCCCGGCGGGAAGTTGCTTGCCATCTTGTGGGGCGGCGGAAAGCAGCATCCCGAGGACCGAGCCAGAGGCATCCAGCACCGCCCCGCCCGTATCGCCGGGCAGCGATTGCAGTGCCAGCCGGTTCAACCCGGTCTCGCCGTTCAGGCCGGTGTCCTCTTCCAGGGTGCCGAAGGTCAGCGTGGGTGCGGGCAGGCGGTCCTCGTAGGAGTAGCCGGGAACGGTGACTTCGCTGCCCGGCCGGGCGGGGGCACTAGCAAAGCCGGCCACCGCACGGGGCGAAAGCGGTGATTTCGGGGTCAGCAGGGCAAGACCGCTCGCCGCATCCGTCAGGGTCACGGTGGCCTCGGTCCCGCGGTCGATGGTGACGCGGCCACAGGCGGTGACAGCCTCGGTCGTGGTCAGCACCGCGCCTTCCGGCGAGATGAAAAAGCCGGTCCGGCTGAGTTTCGGCTTGCGGACCTCTAGCCCGGACAAGAGCCCGGCCCTCGTGCCTGCGTCCATTGCCACCATGCCGGGGTCAAGCACGCTTTCGCCATCGGGTTTGAAGCTCTGCTCCAGCACCTTCAGGATGCGGCCATCCCGCGCCTGATTGCCGGGGGAGGAGATCAGCATCCAGCCCTTGATCCGGCTTCCCGACAGCGCGGCAAACACCGTGGTGTCGGTGGTGGCGTTGGTGCCGCGGATGTGGAAGCTGCGGCCGTCGCGGTCGCGCGCGCCGTCCAACGGGACAGACTCCAGCGTCTGCAGCACGTCGTAAAGCCCATTGAGAGCTGCCTGGTCGCCCGGCTGCGAGATCAGCACGATGCGCGGCGAGTCGGGAGACTTGGCGCGATAGTGGACGAAGGGCGGCTCGTAGTGGTCGAACTCGACAAGACCAAGCGGCAGGGTAACGGTGATGCCGGATTCGGCCTCGACCACCTCGGTGAATCCGAAGGCCGACAACTCGCCCTTCCAGGCGTCCAGCAGCGCGCGGCGCTGGCGGGTGGTCAGGATCCCGGTCGGCTCCAGCGCCCGTTCCTCTTGCCAGGCGGCCATCGAAGCGCGGGTGCCGGGGCCGAAGGCGCCGTCGATGCCGCCCTGGTAGAAGCCGAACCATTGCAGCGCGGTCTGCAGGTCCTTGCGGTCCTCGGGCAAGAGGATCGCCTCGCTGTCGCGGGCCTCGGCCCTCGTCTCATCCGGGGCCTCGGCGGGTTCGGGGGCAGGTTCAGGTTCGGCAGTCGCCACGACTTCGGGAGTCCCGGTCGCGGGCGCCACACCGGCCTCGGGCCAGTATTGCTCACGATAGTCGCGGGCGTAGGCGATGAAGCTGTCAGACGGGATCTGGCCCTCGCGTTTCAGGGCATCAAGCCGCAGCGAGGCTTCGTCTGCGGGGTAGGGCCCCAGCGCGATGCCATACCAGCCAGAGCGAAGCCGGAAGCCCGCAGTTTCCGGAAAAAGTGAGGCATAGGCCCGGGCGCGGTCGGTCGCGGTGGCCAGATTGGGATGCGCCTCGACCTGCAGCCAGACAGTGTCGTCCTGGGCCCGAGCCGCTGTCGGATGGATCAGAAACAAGGTGGACAGCAGCAGGGCAAGCAAGGCAACGGGTCTGAACATTTCGGCATCCTGGGGTCGGTTTCCGGTTGGGAGCCGACATTAGTTGACCGGGCAGCAACGGCAAGGGTGTAACGTCAGCGGTGCCGGTCACAATCCCGCTGGGCCGCCTCGTGCCGCTTTCCGGAATTGACCCTCTCGGCCCTAGTGGATAGGGAAGGCGCGACCCGCGATCAGCCCTGCCGAAGGTGCGCCATGCCGCATGAGACCACCACGCCCCGCAGCTTTCAGGAGATCATCCTGCGCCTGCAAAGCTACTGGGCTTCGAAAGGCTGCGCGGTGCTGCAGCCCTATGACATGGAAGTGGGGGCTGGTACCTTCCACCCGGCCACCACATTGCGCAGCCTGGGATCGAAACCCTGGGCGGCGGCCTATGTGCAACCCTCGCGCCGTCCGACCGACGGGCGCTATGGCGAGAACCCGAACCGGCTGCAGCACTACTACCAGTATCAGGTGATTATCAAACCCTCGCCGGCCAATCTGCAGGACCTGTATCTCGGTTCGCTGGCCGCCATTGGCATCGACCTTTCCCTGCACGACATCCGCTTTGTCGAGGATGACTGGGAAAGCCCGACGCTGGGCGCCTGGGGCCTCGGCTGGGAGGTCTGGTGCGACGGAATGGAAGTCAGCCAGTTCACCTATTTCCAGCAGGTCGGTGGGCATGACTGCAAGCCGGTCAGTGGCGAGCTGACCTATGGGCTGGAGCGGCTGGCGATGTATGTGATGGGCGTCGATCACGTCATGGACATGCCGTTCAACGATCCGGACGCACCGATCGCCCTGACCTACGGCGACATCTTCCGCCAGACGGAAGAGGAATACAGCCGCCACAACTTCGACGGCGCCTCGACCGAGATGCTGTTCCAGCATTTCAAGGATGCCGAGGCGGAATGCGAGCGGTTGCTGGCCTTTGAACCGGAAGACCCGAAGTCGGGCAAGCGGATCATCATGGCGCATCCGGCCTATGACCAGACGATCAAGGCCAGCCACATCTTCAACCTTCTGGATGCGCGGGGGGTGATTTCGGTCACCGAACGGCAGGCCTATATCGGCAGGGTACGGGCCTTGGCCAAGCAATGCGCCGATGCGTTCCGGCAGACCGAAGCGGGGATGGACGCGTGAATGCGGGCCCAATCAACGCAGGGAAAGCCATCGTGGGGGCCATCGTGATCGTTTCGGCTATCGCGGGCGGGTTCCTCTGGTACACCGCCGAACGCGCCTACTATACGCCGGTCGCCTTCCAGCCCGGCGCCGAGATCCGCCTTGTGCCGCTGACCTCGGACCAGCCCGAGGCGATCGTCGTCAATGGAATCGAAGGGATCGACGCGGACAGCTCGCCGATCAAGTTCCGCGCCTGTTTCACCACGCCGCTGACCCTTGCGACCCTGACCGAGACCTACAAGGACTATCCCGGCGCCGAGCCGCTGGTCGCGCCCTCGGGCTTCGACTGCTTCGACGCGGAAGCCATCGGCAAGGCTCTTGAGACCGGCGAAGCGCTGGCTTTCCTCTCGGAGCCGAACATCCACCCCGGTGTCGACCGGGTGGTCGCTGTCTTCGCCGATGGCCGGGCCTATGCCTGGCAACAGCTGAACGCCCAATTCAAGGACTGATCATGCCCGACCTGCTGATCGAACTCTTCTCCGAGGAAATCCCGGCCCGGATGCAGGCCCGCGCCCGCGACGACCTGCGGAAGCTGATGACGGACGGACTGGTCGAGGCCGGGCTGACCTATGCTTCCGCCGGGGCCTTCTCGACCCCGCGGCGGCTGGTCCTGTCGGTCGAGGGGCTGACCGCGGAAAGTCGCGCCGTTCGGGAGGAGCGGAAGGGGCCGTCGACCAGCGCCCCCGCGCAGGCGGTAGAGGGGTTCCTGCGGTCCACCGGCCTGACGCTGGACCAGCTGGAGCGGCGGGCCGACAAGAAGGGCGAGACCTTCTATGCCGTGGTCGAAAAGCCGGGCCGTGTGGCGGCAGAAATCGTGGCCGAGGTGCTGGAGGCGGTGATCCGCAACTTCCCCTGGCCAAAGTCGATGCGCTGGGGCAGCGGTTCCCTGCGTTGGGTGCGGCCGTTGCAGTCGATCCTCTGCATCCTGACGGATGAGGGCGGCGCGCATGTCGTGCCGCTGGAGATCGACGGGATCAGGGCTGGGATCGCGACCGAAGGCCACCGCTTCATGGGCAATGGCCGCTTCACCGTCACCGGCTTTGACGATTACGCGGTGAAGCTGAAGCGTGCCAAGGTGGTGCTGGACACCGCCGAGCGTGAAGCCTCGATCTGGCAGGGGGCGCAGAACCTGGCCTTTGCGGCGGGGATGGAAGTGGTTCCCGACGCCGGTTTGCTGACCGAAGTTGCCGGGCTGGTGGAATGGCCGGTGCCGCTGATGGGGCGGATCGGTGAGGCCTTCCTGGGCCTGCCGCCCGAGGTGCTGCAGACCTCGATGAAGGAACACCAGAAGTTCTTCTCGGTCCGGAACCCGAAGACCGGGCGGATCGAGGGCTTTGTCACCGTCGCCAACATCGAGGCGGCGGATGGCGGCGAGGTGATCCTGAAAGGGAACCAGAAGGTGCTGGCGGCGCGGCTGTCGGACGCGAAGTTCTTCTGGGAGAACGACCTGCGGGTCGCCAAGGCCGGGATGGGCGACTGGGCCGAGGGGCTGAAGTCGGTGACCTTCCAGGCGAAGCTGGGGTCGCAGGCGGATCGGATCGAGCGGATCGCCGCGCTTGCCCGCGAGATCGCGCCTTTGGTCGGGGCCGATGCCGACGACGCCGAACGCGCCGCGCGGATTGCCAAGCTGGACCTGCGGTCGGCGATGGTGGGCGAGTTCCCCGAGTTGCAGGGCGTCATGGGCCGCTACTATGCGCTGGAGGCCGGGCAGAAATCGGCGGTGGCGGATGCCGCGCGGGACCACTGGCGGCCGAAGGGGGAGAGCGACGGGGTGCCGACCGAGCCGGTCTCGGTCGCCGTGGCGCTGGCCGACAAGATCGACACCCTGACCGGGTTCTGGGCGATTGACGAGAAGCCGACTGGGTCGAAGGACCCGTTCGCCCTGCGGCGGGCGGCGCTGGGGGTGGTGCGGTTGGTGCTGGGGAATGGGGTGCGGATGCGCATCGAAGGCGGATGCCTTACGGATGCTTTCTTGCGCCATCTCGTCGGCGGAGAAACATTTCTTGAGAAGATCAGTAGTCAAACCGGTCAAATGGCAGAGCTGAATGCGAAAGACATCGGAGAGCCTACGAGTCTAGAGAATTTTGCGCAGATGCGCGCCCTTGTAGAAGATGTTCAACGTGGCGAGAGGTTGGTTGAGCAAAGCAAAAGTTTGACTCGTTTGGCGGAGAACGCATTCGACAAATTGACCACTATGCGCGCCGACCTCCTCTCCTTCTTCCACGACCGCCTCAAGGTCTACCTCAAGGACCAGGGCATCCGGCACGACATCATCGACGCCTGCCTCGCCATGCCCGGCAGCGACGACCTCACCCTCCTCGTCAAGCGGGCCGAGGCGCTCGCGGCGGTGATGAAGACCGAGGACGGGGCGAACCTGCTGCAAGGCTTCAAGCGGGCGAACAACATCCTCTCGCAGGCGGAAGCGAAGGACGGCGTCGAATATTCCTTCGGCGCCGACCCGAAATTCGCCGAGACCGACGAGGAACGCGCCCTCTTCGCGGCGCTGGACAAGGCGGAGGCGGTGATCACGCCTGCGATGGCGGCGGAGGATTTCCCCAGGGCCATGGCCGCGATGGCCGCCCTGCGGACCCCCATCGACGCCTTCTTCACCGCCGTTCAGGTGAACTCCGACAACCAGATCGTGCGGCGGAACCGGCTCAACCTTCTCCACCGCATCCGGACCATCTGTTCCGGGGTTGCCGATCTGACCAGCATCGACGGCTGAGAGCGCCCAAAGATTCATCATAGCAGGCCTATGTCGCGCTTGCGTGACAGGGCTTTCGGCGTATGCTGCATCTGAACATTGGGTGCTGCAGTGCAGAAACACGACCCCATCGCGGAGTTCGTCCAGATCACGCCCTCGGCGCAGATTTCGACGGCGGGCCATGGCTGGCGGGCGAAATGCCTGCAGCGACTGGTGCGGCTTGACCTGCCGGTGCCGAAATCCGTGGCGCTGCCCGCAACCACAGTCCGCGCCATCGCGGCGGGGCATGGGGTGGATGCGGCGGGCATCCTTGACAATTTCGGCGACGGTCCGCTGATTTCCGTTCGCCCCTCGCCCGCCAACCCGGATTGGGGCGGGCCGGCGACGATCCTGAACATCGGGCTGAACTCCAAGCGCCATGCGCGGCTGGCGGAAACCCATGGCGAGACGGCGGCGGATGCGCTGTACCTGCGCTTCGTGCAGGCCTATGCGATCCATGTCGCCCGGCTGGACCCGGATGTGTTCGACGGGCTGAAGCCCGGCCCCGGTGCCCTTCGCGAGGCGCTGCGGGAATATGAGGTGGAAACCGACGAACCCTTCCCGCAAGACCCCGCGAAGCAGCTGTCCGAGGTTCTGCGCTCGATGGCACGGGCCTGGGAGGGCACTTCCGCCCGCCTGCTGCGGCAGGCCAAAGGGGCGCCGGATGAGGCCGCGCTGGGCCTCGTCGTGCAGGAAATGGCGCAGGGCATCGGGCAGGGGATTTCCGGCTCGGGCGTGATCCAGTTCGTCGATCCGGTGACGGGCCTGCCACAGGTCACCGGGCGCTATCTGGGGCAATCGCAGGGTCGGGACGCGCTGAAGACGACCGAGGCGCTGTATCTGACGCGCGATCCGCGCGGGCCTTCGCTGGAGGATGTCGCCCCCGAGATCTTCGCGAAACTGGTGGAATTCGGCGCCACCTGCCGTACCCGCCTGCGCGAGGAGATGCAGGTCGAATTCACCATCGAGGATGGCCGGCTGGCCGTGCTGGACGCGGTGAAGGTGCAGCGGTCGGCGCGGGCGGGACTGCACATCGCGGTCGCGCTGGCCGAGGACGGGGTGATCCCGCGCAACGAGGCGGTGCTGCGGGTGGAACCACGCGCGCTGTCGGAACTTCTGCACCATCAGGTCGATCCGCGCGGCGAGCGGGACGTGATCGCCCGGGGTATTGCGGCCTCGCCCGGCGCGGCGACGGGGATCCTGGTGTTTTCCTCGACGGCGGCGCAGGCGGCGGCGGCGCGGGGCGAGGCCTGTATCCTTGTCCGGCGCGAAACCGCGCCCGAGGATATTCGCGGCATGCATTCGGCAGCGGCGGTCCTGACCGAACGGGGCGGGATGACCAGCCATGCCGCCGTGATCGCCCGCGGGTTGGGCTTGCCTTGCGTGGTGGGCGCGTCGGACCTGCGGCTTGACGCGCGCGACCGGAAGCTCACCGCGATGGACGGGCGGGTGTTCCGCGAAGGTGACGTGGTGACGGTGGACGGGTCCAAGGGCGAGGCCCTGGCGGGGGCAGCCGTGATGCTTCCCCCTGCGCTCGACGACAGTTTCCGCCGTCTGCTCGCCTGGGCCGACGAGGTGCGAGACATCGGCGTCAGGGCCAACGCCGACACGCCCGCCGATGCCGAGACGGCGCGGAAGTTCGAGGCCGAGGGCATCGGTCTTTGCCGGACTGAACATATGTTCTTCGACGAGGACCGGCTGGTCGTCATGCGCGAGATGATCTTCGCCGATACCCCGGGCGACCGGGCGGCGGCACTCGCCCGGCTTCTGCCGATGCAGCGCGCGGATTTCGTGCAACTTTTTGAAATCATGCAAGGTCTGCCGGTCTGCATCCGCCTGTTCGATCCGCCCTTGCACGAATTCCTGCCGCAGGATCGCGAAGGCCTGCGCGATCTGTCCGAGGCGCTGGACCGTCCCCTGTCCGAGGTTACCCGCCGGGCCGAGGCTTTGACCGAGGTGAACCCGATGCTGGGGATGCGGGGGGTGCGATTGGGTGTCGTCCTGCCCGAAATCTACGACATGCAGGCGCAGGCGATCTTCGAGGCGACGCTGGAAAGCGCCCGACGGGGTGCCCCGGTGGTGCCCGAGATCATGATTCCGCTGGTCTCTGCCCGCCGCGAGGTCGAACTGGTCAAGACCCGGATCGACGCCGTGGCGGCTATGGTGCGGACCAAGGCGGGGGCCGGGTTCGATTACAAGCTGGGCGTCATGGTGGAAACCCCGCGCGCGGCGCTGCGGGCCGGAGACATCGCCCAGCATGCGGCCTTCCTGTCCTTCGGGACCAATGATCTTACGCAAATGACCTATGGGTTGAGCCGCGACGACGCCGGGCGCTTCATGAATACCTATGTCAGGCAGGGCGTTTTCCCCGAGGATCCGTTCCATATCCTTGACGTGGATGGGGTGGGCGAACTGCTGCATATCGGTGCCGACCGTGGACGCAAGACACGGAAGGACCTCACTTTGTCGATCTGCGGTGAGCATGGCGGCAACCCGGAATCCATCGACTTTTGCCGCCGCGCCGGGTTCGACTATGTGTCCTGTTCGCCCTACCGAGTGCCGATGGCCCGTCTGGCGGCAGCGCATCTTGCGCTCAACGATAGGGCGAAAGATGTTTAATATCAGATCGTTGTAGCATTTTCTTAAGAGAATTCGCCAAATTTCGGCGGCATTTCGCTCATGCAGCATTGAAATTCGTGGCATTTCCGCAACAGCGGTAGACCCCTGCCGCCGCTTCCCCTACCTCGCCGCCAGCTTGCCAAGGCGGGGGGACGCCCGCCGGGAAACCAAAACGGAAGAGCAGAATGAAACGCGACCTTGCAGCCCTCGCTCTGGCGATGGCGCTGGCAGCCAACACCGCTGCCGCTGACGCCGGTTGGACGACCGGCATGTTTGGCCTGATGCCGACCCCGGCGTCCTTTGCTGTCGATCTGAAACCCCTGCCTGCGCCCGATCTGGACGCCCCCTTGCCCGCCATCGCGATGACCGGAGGGCTGACGGAAGACTGGCTGATGGACCAGCCCAGGCCCACTGGCGACGAACAATGGCAATGCCTGACTGAGGCACTGTATTTCGAGGCGCGCGGCGAAAGCCTGGAAGGGCAGATCGCGGTAGCCGAAGTGATCCTGAACCGCGTGGACAGCCCGCTTTATCCGCGCACGGTTTGCGGCGTGGTCAAGCAGCGCGGCGGCGGCGGCTGCCAGTTCTCCTATGTCTGCAACGGCAAGGCGAAAATGCGCGAAAAGGGGGCGGCCGACCTTGCCGGCCGCATTGCGCGGGCCATGCTGGACGGCGCGCCGCGCGTGCTGACCGACGGCGCCACGCATTTCCACACAAAGGGCGTCCGGCCCAGCTGGTCGAAGCGCTTTGCCCGGACGGCGTCCATCGGGGCGCATCTCTTCTATCGCCAGCCGGGCGCAAATGGCTGATGTCGGCTAATGCAGCTTCTTTGACGCCTTCTCGCTTGGTTCGCCCGCCGCGCGTGCTATGAGAGGCCGAACCGTCAGGGAGGCCACCATGTCCGATATCGAGCTGGCCTTCGCCCATCCCGAGGACCGGGCCGAGGCGTCCGCCGGGGCCGCGCCGCGCGACCGGATTTCCTTGCGCGACCATGTGGTCGAGGCCGACATCGGTGCATTCCAGAAGGAACGCGGCCACAAGCAGCGCCTGCGTTTCAACGTTGTGGTCGAAGTGCGCCCGGTGACGGAGCCGTTGGAGGACGATGTCGACCGCATCCTCAGCTATGACCGGATCACCGAATCCATCGCGGCCGAACTTGCGGCGGAACGGCTGAACCTGTTGGAAACGCTGGCGGAGCGGCTGGCGGACCACATCCTTGCCGAACCCGCTGCGATGCGGGTCTTCATCCGCATCGAGAAGCTGGACGTTGGCCCCTACGCTCTGGGGGTGGAGATCGTCCGCTCCCGCGCCGAACATCCGGTGCAGAAGGCGGGGGACGAGGGGATGGAGGCGGTGCATCCACTGGTCGTCTTCCTGGACAATGCCGCGATCCATGCACCCGACTTGTCGGCGCGGCTGGATGCGCTTTTGGCCGCCGGGCTGCCACTGGTCCTGACCGTGGGCCTGCCCGATCTGCCGCGCCCGGTCACCGGCCACAAGCCGACCCAGCGTCGGGTGGACCTTTTGGCGGTGGAACAGAACGCCTGGACGCTGGCCGCGCGCGACCCGCGTTGCGTGGTGGTGGCGACGCGGACCGAGATCGACTGGGCGATGAAGCGCGGGCAGACCGTGGTCTGGGCGCCCTCGAAGCTGGTGCTGGATGCGGTCGACGGGCCGAAGGGAACCGATCCGGTGGGCCTGGCCCTCTGGCTTGCGGAAACCCTGTCGGCCACGGCTCTGGTCGTTCACGGCGAGGTTGCAGTTCCGGCAGGAAGCCGCGTTCCGGTGAAACGCGCCTGACGCTTCCCCCTTGCCAATGGGGCGGGCTTCGGCCACTCCCAACGCCATGGACTACTTCCGCCCCATCGCGATGACCGATCCGGCCCGTCCGGCTTCGGCCCGTGCCCTTGCCGGAGGCTGGTGCTGGTTCGACCGGGTCGAGGTCATCAGCCGTGCCGCGCCGACGCGGGTGATCCCTGCCGCCGAGGTTCCAGCGCCGGTGCTGCACCGCCTGACCGCCCCGCGTGCGGGCTTTGCCGGGCTGGCAATGGACCGGCCCCGGCTGATGGGCATCCTGAACGTGACACCAGACAGTTTTTCAGATGGCGGGCGCTTTCTTGCGGCTGACGCAGCTTTGGCGCAGGCCCGCGCGATGGCGGAGGGGGCCGAGATCATCGACATCGGCGGCGAAAGCACCCGCCCCGGCGCCGTGGAAGTGGGGGTCGAGGAAGAGATCGCCCGCACCGCGCCGGTGATCCGCGCCCTGCGCGCGGGCGGGCTGACCGCGCCGGTTTCCATCGACACCCGCAAGGCGCCGGTGGCCGAGGCAGCACTTCAGGCTGGTGCGACTGTGGTCAATGACGTTTCAGCTTTTGACTTCGACCCGACGCTCGGTTCGCTGGTTGCCGCGTCCGGGACGCCGGTGATCCTGATGCATGCCCAAGGCGTGCCCGCGACGATGCAGGACAATCCGCTGTATGGCGACGTCCTTCTAGACGTCTACGACGCGCTGGCCGCCCGGCTGGCCCGGGCCGAGGCGCTGGGGATCGACCGCGCCCGCATCATGCTCGACCCCGGCATCGGTTTTGGCAAGACGCAGGCCCATAATCTGGCTCTTCTGCGGGGGCTGTCACTGTTCCACGGCCTCGGCTGCCCGATCCTGCTGGGCACCTCGCGCAAGCGCTTCATCGGGGCGATTGGCCGGGCCGACGCCGCGCAGGACCGCGTGCCGGGCTCGATCGCCACGGCGCTGGCGGGCGTGGCGCAGGGGGTGCAGGTCGTCCGCGTACATGACGTGGCCGAGACGCGGCAGGCGCTGCGGCTCTGGCAGGCAATGAATACCGATCATCTGGAGGACGGGGCATGACCCGCAAGCTTTTCGGCACCGATGGCGTGCGCGGCCGGGCGAACAGCTGGCCGATGACGGCGGAACTGGCGCTGAAACTCGGCGCGGCGGCGGGGCGGTATTTCCGTCGCGACGGCTCGGCCGCACATCGGGTGGTGATCGGCAAGGACACGCGGCTGTCGGGCTACATGCTGGAGAACGCGCTGACGGCGGGGTTCACCTCGACGGGTATGAACGTCCTCCTGCTCGGCCCGGTGCCGACCCCGGCGGTGGGCTACCTGACCCGGTCGATGCGGGCGGATGTCGGCGTGATGATCAGCGCCTCGCACAACCCGCATGAGGACAACGGGATCAAGTTCTTCGGGCCGGACGGGTTCAAACTGTCGGATGCGGCGGAGGCCGAGATCGAAGCGCTGATCGAGGGCGAGATCCAGCCTGCCAAGCCCGAGAATATCGGTCGGGCCAAGCGGATCGAGGACGGGCGGGGTCGGTATCAGGAGTTCGTCAAGACCAGCTTCCCGACCGGGTTGCGGCTGGACGGGCTGAAGGTGGTGATCGACTGCGCGAACGGGGCGGCCTACAAGGCGGCGCCGGAGGTGTTGTGGGAACTGGGCGCCGAGGTGATCCCGGTGGGGGTCAGTCCGAACGGGACCAACATCAACGACCGCTGCGGGTCGACCCATACCGAGACGGCGGCGGAAGCGGTTGTCGCCCATGGCGCACATGTCGGGATATCATTGGATGGCGATGCCGACCGGGTGATGATCCTGGATGAGGCGGGCCGGGCCGCAGATGGCGATCAGATCATGGCTCTCCTTGCGGCGCGTTGGGCGGCGGACGGGCGACTGACCGGCGGGGCGCTGGTCGCGACGGTGATGTCGAACCTGGGGCTGGAGCGGTTTCTGGAAGGCCGCGGCCTCAGGCTGGAGCGCACTGCAGTGGGCGACCGCTATGTGGTGGAGCGGATGCGGGAGGGCGGGTTCAACCTTGGGGGCGAGCAGTCCGGGCATATCGTGATGACCGACTATGCCACCACCGGCGACGGGCTGATCGCCGGGCTGCAGTTCCTGGCCGAGATGGTGCGGACCGGGAAGCCGGCGTCGGAGCTGACCCGCAGTTTCGCGACCGTGCCGCAGCTTCTGAAGAACGTCCGCTTCACCGCCGGGGCGCGGCCCCTGGAGGTGGCGTCCGTGCAGGCGGTGATCCGGGCCTCCGAACAGCGGATCGAGGGGCGAGGACGCATCCTGATCCGGAAATCGGGGACCGAGCCCCTGATCCGGGTGATGGCGGAATGCGAGGACGAGGCGCTGCTGGCGGCTGTGGTCGACGAGATCGTGGGTGCAGTCGAGGCGGCGGTCTGAGGCAGGTCCGCCACCCATCACATCAAGGTTGCCATCCAAATCAAGGACATGGCAAGCCACGGTAGTGCTGCCTGTGCCTTTTCCGATGGGACGGAAGGTCAGGCTTTCCACTCTGGCGCTGGTGGCCGTGACTGGGGCATGGTCGCGTCGAAGGCCATGGGAAGCGAGGTTTGCGATGCCGAAGATCGGACATCTGGCAGGGGTTCTGGCAGTGCTTTGGGGCACGACTGCCGGGGCGGAAGGGCTGACGGTCGCGGGCCATGCGCTTGAAGTCAAGGACGACGGCATGGGCGGCGCGGCGCTTCTGGTCGATGGCGAGGTTCTGCACGAGAACGGGGTGATCTACCTGGACGAGGCGACGCAGCAGGTCGGCGGCATGACGGTTGTGACCGGGGTTGCAGGTGCCGGCGGCAATGCCTGTGGAGCCGCGCCGTTTGTTCTTGCGCTGCCGGAGGGCGCGGCCCCGCAGCTTTACGGCCCGCTGGACAGTTGCCGGGAGTTCTCGCTGCAGGCCCAGCCCGAGGCGCTGGTGTTTTCGACCGAACCCCTGCCGTCCGAGCCCGGCGAGGTCTGGGTCTGGAACCCGACCACCGGCCTGACCGAAGCCGCGCCCGAGGAGTTCGGTGCCGATCCGGGCGCCGGATGGGAGGCGTTGCCGACCCTTGCGGGCGCGCATCCGGTCGATGCGATGAAGCTGGCCCCGGTGCTTGAGGCGCTGCGGGCGGGACTTGGGGCCGACTATCCGGCCTTTGCAGAACGGATTTCTGACTTGGGCTCGGGCGACCTGACGGCGGAGGGGTATCTGGGCCAGGCCTGCCTGAAATTCACCTGCGACGAGGATTATGCCGTGCTTTATCTGCATGCGGCAACCCAACAAGCCTTTGCGATCTGGCATGTCAGCGGCGAAGCCGAGCCGCATGTCTGGCCGCGGGATACAAAGGAATGGCCGCCGGAAGCGATGGCCGTGTTGCGCACGGAGGTCGGGGAATGAGCTTCGCCCGCGCTGTCCTGACAATGGGTTTAAGCCTTGGTGCCTCGACAGCGGAAGCCGAACAGCGGGACGGAACTTTTGTTGTCGACGACCAGATGGTGATGATTTCGGTTGTCGGGTCGGGCGAGGTGATGACCACCGGTCCGAACGCAGGCGACCAGACGCAAGTGCTGTCCGGCCCGGATATCGAGATCCTCGGCTTCACGGAGGACGAAGTGTCAATTGACCTGCTCGGCATTCCCGCGCTGGTTGCGGTCGTTCCCGGCACGCATACCTGCGAGGGCGCGTCGGGCAATCCTGTCGCATACTACGTCGTCTGGTGGAGCCCGGCGGTGACGACCGACGGGCCGCTCACGACCTGCGCCGACCTGAGCCTGTCGTTCACCAACGGGGCAATCCTTCTGGAAGAAGACCCGATGGGCGACGGCGAGTTCTGGTCATGGGCTCCGGCCCGGGGTTTCGCAGAAGGGGTAACCGAAGGGGCGCCCTAGCCGCGCGGTTTGGACGCCAGCGCGTAGTTGCCGGGATAGGCGAGGTCGCCATGGTGGGTGATTTTCGCTGTCTCATGACACCAGATCTCGCCGCCGCAGCCCTCGATCCAGCGGCGGCAGAACGAGGTGTCCTCGCCATGCATCACCGCGCCGCCACGGCCGCGCAGGTGGCTGAAGAAATCGTGGAAATCCGCGCCGGGGTAGCCGGGACCGTTGAAGGCGGGGACAGGTTTCGCGACGCCGGTTTCCACCATGCGTTCCGGCACGGCGCGGCGGATCAGCATGAATCCGGTGCCCGCACCGGGAACCTTGCGGAACCCGTCGCGCACCTCATGCGGCCAGGGCTGGCCGGCATCGAAGACCTCGGGGATGTTGTAGCGCAGGGACTCGGCCAGCAGCCTGTCGGTCGGCGCGCGGTCCCCCTCGGGCTTCTCGGCCTCGCGTTCGATCAGGGCGCGGAACCTCGACCATTGCATACGGCGCTGCGGATAGGGGGCGCAGGTGAAATCCGCGTCGAAGGCCAGAAGGTCGAAGAAGACCTGCGGATGATAGCTCATGTCGCTGTCGAGCAGAAGCGCATGGGTGAACTTCCTGTCGGCCAGGAAGACCGACATCAGGTAATTGCGCGAGATGACAAGGTCGGACCATTCGTAGGTCTTCAGCGCGAAGGGAATGCCGTGCCGGGGCAAGGCCTGGCTGAGGCCCATGAGGCTGTGGACGGCGGGAGTGTCGATCTGGCCGCCGGTCGGCATCAGGATCATCAGGGTGGGCATCGAGCCTCTCGCATCGGGTGGCGCAGGGTTGCAGGGGGGCTACGAGCCGTCAAGTCGGGACCGGAAAAGAAAAAAGGGGGCGTTGCCGCCCCCTTTCCGGTTGCTGCAGGCTTCGCTCAGTTGCGGGCCTTGTCCACCATCTTGCCCTTGGAAATCCAGGGCATCATCGCGCGCAGCTTTTCACCGACCTTCTCGATCTGGTGTTCGTCGTTGATCCGGCGGGTCGCCTTGAAGAAGGGCTGGCCGACGGCGTTCTCCTGCATGAAGTCGCGCACGAACTTGCCGGTCTGGATGTCGCGGAGAACCGCCTTCATCCGGGCCTTGGTCTCGTCATAGGGCAGGATGCGCGGGCCGGAGACATACTCGCCGTATTCGGCAGTGTTCGAGATCGAGTAGTTCATGTTCGCGATGCCGCCTTCGTAGATCAGGTCCACGATCAGCTTTACTTCGTGCAGGCATTCGAAATAGGCCATCTCCGGCTCGTAGCCGGCTTCGACCAGGGTCTCGAAGCCCATGCGGATCAGTTCGACCAGACCGCCGCAAAGCACGGCCTGCTCACCAAAGAGGTCGGTTTCGCATTCCTGGCGGAAGTTGGTCTCGATGATGCCCGAGCGGCCACCGCCGATGGCCGAGCAGTAGCTAAGGCCGATTTCCATTGCCTTGCCGGTGGCGTCCTGATGGACGGCGACGAGGCAGGGCACGCCGCCGCCCTTGGTGTATTCGCCGCGGACGGTGTGGCCGGGGCCCTTCGGCGCCATCATGATGACGTCGACGCCCTTTTTCGGCTCGATCAGGCCGAAGTGGACGTTCAGGCCATGGGCGAAGGCGATCGCCGCGCCCTCACGCAGGTTGTCGTGGACGTATTTCTTGTAGGTCTCGGCCTGGAGTTCATCGGGCATGGTGAACATGATCAGGTCGGCCCATTTGGCGGCCTCGGCGATGCCCATGACCTTCAGGCCCTCGCCTTCGGCTTTCTTGGCGGAGGGCGAGCCTTCGCGCAGCGCCACGACCAGGTTCTTCGCACCCGAATCGCGCAGGTTCAGCGCATGGGCGTGGCCCTGGCTGCCGTAGCCGAGAATGGCGACTTTCTTGTCCTTGATCAGGTTCACATCGCAGTCGCGGTCGTAGTAAACGCGCATGGCGTCCTCCATCTGGTTGATGGGGCGACAATAGCGATCCTGCGGCTGCGAGCCGTGCAATCTTTGACGAAATTTGCAAGATGTGCAAAAGATCATTCGCAAAGATGCCATATCAAGAGATTTTCATGCAGATCGACGACACCGACCGCCGTATCCTGCGGCATTGGCTGGCGGACCCTTCGCTGGAGCGGGCAGAGCTTGCCGAGCGGGCGGGGGTGACGGCGGCGACGCTGTGGCGGCGGCTGGACCGGCTGCGCGAGGGGGGTGTGATCAAGGCGGAAGGGGCGGTGATCGACTGGCGGGCGCTTGGCTATGCGGTCGAGGTCAGCCTTCGCTTCACGCTGGACAAGACCAATCCGCGCGCTTTTGACGAGTTCATCCAGGCGGCGCGCGAGGTGCCGGAGGTGATCGGGATCGAGACCTTCCTTGGCCGCGTCGATGTTCGCCTGAACGTCATTGCCCGCGACATGGGGCACTGGACGGGCATCTACCGGGACCGCATCCTCACCCTTCCGCATATTGCCGAGGTGGAGGCGCTGATGCTGGTGGCCACGATCAAGGAGACGGGAGGGTTGCCGCTGTGATCGACCTTGACGACACCGACCGGGCGATCCTGCGGGCGCTGGCGGAGGATGGGCGCTTGTCGGCGGGCGAGTTGGGCCGCCGCCTTGGCCTGTCGCAGCCGGCGGCCTGGCGGCGGGTGCGTCGGCTGCAGGACGCGGGCGTGCTGAAGGGGGTGCTGCCGGAGGTCGACCGCGAGAAGCTGGGCTTCGGGGTCACCGTCTTCCTGGGGGTGAAACTGGCGACGAAAGGGCGCGTCTCGCTGGAGGATTTCGAGCGGGCGGTGCAGGCGATTCCCGAAGTGCAGGTGGTGCAGCATGTGCTGGGCCTGTTCGATTATCGCCTGCGGGTGGTGGCGCGCGATCTTGCCGATTTCGAGACGCTGCCGGGGGTGGGCAATGTCGAGGCGAACGTGCTTCTGACCGAAGAGCGTCGCCCGGGGCCGCTGGGCTGACGCGCCGGGGCGGTGGATCGCTGACCCTGCCACCGCGTCGGTCCTGAACCGTGGTGCCCGGGGATGCTGTCGGATTTGAGTATTTGTGAAAAGAGCAAATGCATTAGGGTGGGGCTGATCTGAAAGGAGAGACCCATGCCCGGACTTCACGCCAATATTGACCCCGAGGGTCTCGAAGAGTTTTCGGTCGTCTTCACCGACCGATCCCTGAACCACATGTCGGCGCGATTCCAGACGGTCATGCGTGACATCTCGGGGATGCTGAAAGATATCTACAAGGGCGCTGCCGTGGCTTTGGTGCCGGGTGGGGGAACCTATGCAATGGAGGCCGTGGCGCGGCAGTTTGGCCAGGGCCGGGCGCTGATCGTCAGGAACGGCTGGTTCAGCTATCGCTGGACGCAGATCTTCGAGGCGGGCGGCTTCGCGGCGGAAACCACGGTCGTCATGGCGCGGCAGGCCGGGAATGACGCCCGTGCCCCCTATGCGCCGCCACCCATCGAAGAGGTGGTGGCGAAGATCCGAGAGGAGAAGCCGGACGCGGTCTTCGCGCCGCATGTCGAGACCTCGTCGGGGATCATCCTGCCGGACGGTTACGTCGCGGCGATGGCAGCGGCGGCGCATGAGGTTGGCGCGCTGATGGTGCTGGACTGCATCGCCTCTGGCTGCGTCTGGGTCGACATGGCGGCGACCGGGGTGGATGTGCTGATCTCTGCCCCGCAGAAGGGATGGTCCGCCTCACCGTCGGCCGGGGTGGTGGTGCTGTCTGCGGCGGGCGAAGCGCGGTTGGCTGAGACCACGTCGAACAGCTTTGCGCTGGACCTGAAGAAATGGCGCGCGATCATGGAGGCCTATGAGAAGGGCGGCCACGCCTATCACGCGACGATGCCGACCGATGCGATCCTGGGCTTCCGCGACGCGATGGTCGAGACGAAGGCGATGGGGTTCGAGGCGGCGAAGGCTGCGCAATGGGCGCTGGGGCGGGCCGTGCGGGCCATGCTGGCCGAAAAGGGCGTGCCCTCTGTCGCGGCTGAGGGCTTCCAGGCGCCGGGCGTTGTGGTGAGCTTTACGGGCGATCCCGAGGTGCAGAACGGTGCGAAGTTCCGCGCCGAAGGCCTGCAGATCGCGGCCGGGGTTCCCTTGCAGGTGGGCGAGGGGCCGGAGTTCAGGACCTTCCGGCTGGGACTGTTCGGGCTGGACAAGCTGAAGGATGTGGAGGGCACGGTTACCCGGTTGCGGCGGGCGGTTGACGCGGTGCTTTGACCAGCGGGGCGCATCTTGGGTCAGGGGTTTCGCACAGGTCGGACGGGAGAGTCCGGCCTGTGCGTTTTTGCCGTGATCCGGCGGATCATTGGGCGCCGAGGATCACCTGGATCTGACCCTTCGGGTCATTGCTCGGCTTGAGGTTGTCGGGGTTGGTGACAACCTGGGTCAGGCGCGAGTACTGCGAAGAGGTCAGGTTCGAAAGGTCCGCGTCGGGAAGCAGGCTCAGGATCTGCGACTGGACCGCCGAGGTCAGGGCGAGCGGGGCTTCCTGGGCCATGGCGCCGAATCCCGAGGCAGCGACGAGAGCGGTGGCAAGAACGATGCGTTTCATCTTGTATACCTTTGGTTTTGTTTCGACCGGCCCTGCTTTGGGTCGGTGAGGATGAGATAGGCTCGGAGCCCGCCAAAGGGAAATCACGGCCTGATCGCTGGCCGTCGCAGGACTGTGAACGGGCGTGCGTCTTGCGCTTTGTGGCCCGCAAACGTCAGCGATTTTTCTGGCCGGTTGAAGGCGGGCCATTCACATGTTGCAGGTTTCTCACGGGCGCTTGTGACGGTGAGCCCGATATGTGCAAAAATGCACATATGGTCAGGAGGTGGATTTCCCTGCGCCAATGCCAAGACCCGCGCGCATCAGGCCCTGGCGCAGCGGGCGCGCGGAATAGAGTGAGTCGAGCAGCCGGGCCCGGAGGTCGCGCAGGGTTTGCGCCCCGGCCATCGAGGCGCGGTTCAGAAGGTCGATCCCGGTGACGCGGGCCTGCACGTCCCAATGGCGCTGACGGTGGTAGGTCTCGGTGACGACGGGCAGGCCGGGGTCGGCCCGGTGCTGCCCGGCGAGAGTCATGAGGCAGGAAAGGTCGGCAAGGCTCATGTTCAGACCCTGCGCACCGATCGGCGGCACGACATGGGCGGCCTCGGCCATCAGGACAGTGCGGGGGCCGGACATCCGTTCGGCGATCTGGCTGATGATCGGCCAGATCGAGCGTTGGCCGATCAGGGTCAGCGGCCCGAGGATCCCGGCGGACCGGGCGGTCATCTCGGCCTCGAACCCGGCAACCGGAAGCGCGGCAAGCCTGGCAACCTCGGGGCCGGTCTCCATCCAGACGACGGCAGAGGCGGGGCGACCGTCCCGGTCGGGCAAAGGCACCAGCGTGAAGGGGCCACCTGTCCGGTGGACCTCGGTCGAGACATTGTGGTGCGGCAAGTCGTGCGCCACGGCAAAGGCCAGCGCCTTCTGGCCGTAGCGGATTGTCCTTGCCGCGATTCCAAGCGCGTCGCGAACCGGAGACGCGCGGCCGTCGGCGCCGATGACCAGCTTTGCCGCGACCTGGGTGCCATCGGTCAGGGTGACCAGGGCTTCGCTCTCGCGGGACAGCATCCGGGCAAAGCCGGTGCCGGGGCGGAAGCTGACATCGGGTAGCGCGCCGAGCCGGGCCACCATCTCGCGGCGGAGAAGCCAGTTCGGCAGGTTCCATCCGAAGGGGGCATCGGAGATCTCGGCGGCGTCGAATTCCTTCGTAAGGCGGGGCTCCGGCAGCGCGCCACCCGCGTCGATGATCCGCATCACCTGCAGGGCCGCGGAATGCGGTTCGAGGTGCGACCAGAGGCCGGCGGCCTCCAGCACGGGGACTGAGGGCTGCAGGAAGGCCGTTGTGCGTAGGTCAGCACCCGCGGCATCGCCGTCGGTCACCGGGGGCGAGGGGTCGACGCAGATCACCCGGAACCCGGCGGAGCCGAGGGCGCAGGCGGCGGTCAGTCCCGCAACCCCGCCGCCGGAAATCAGGATATCGGTCGTCTCACGCATGTCGCCCAGCATAGGGCGCGACGCAGGCCGGGGCCAGAGGGCAGGGTGTCTCAGGGCCGCGCAAGGATGACTAGGAGGATGAACATCACCGGGACAAGCGCAAGCGCCGTGAGAACAAGGGCGGGAAGGCCCCAGGTCTGCACGGCCAGGACCACGGCCGTCACAAGGATGGTGAGCAGATAGTAGACCGCGTCGAAGTCGCGCTCGACATCGCGGATCACCCTGCCGACGACCGGGACCGCCCGGAAGAACCGCGAGACGGGGCTGGGAGAGGCGAGTACGGTGGCGGTCATGGCGGCATCCTTGTCCAGTGGAATGACCGCCCTCTAAACGGTTTCGGCGTGGCGGCGATGCGGCGTGGTGTCACCCCACCAGCCGCGCGAGGAAGGCGGCGAGGTCGTCGGTGTGGTGGTGGATATGGTCGGCCGGGGCCGGCATCGGGGCGACATGGACGGTCTTCATCCCGAGGGCGTGGGGCACGGCAAGGTTGCGGACATCATCCTCGAACATGGCGCCGCGGGTCGGGTCCAGCCCGTCCCGTGCGAACACTGTCGCAAAGGCGCTGGCATCGGGCTTGGGGTGGAAACCGGCATGCTCCACCCCGTAAATCGCGTCGAAAAGCCCCGCAAGTCCTCGTGCTGCAAGGACTTTCTCGGCGTAGGGCGCACAGGCGTTGGTATAGATGATCTTGCGGCCGGGAAGGGCTTCGATGGCGCGGGCCAGGGAGGGATCGGGCAAAAGGACCGAGAAGTCGATGTCGTGGACTTCGTTCAGATAGGGGCCGGGATCGACGTCGTGTTCGCGCATCAGGCCTGCGAGCGTGGTGCCGTAGGTCTGCCAGTAATAAGCGCGCAGATGATCGGCGCGGGCGCGGTCAACCTGGAGCGCCTGCATCACCCAGTCGGTCATCTTTACCTCGATCTGGTCGAAAAGCCGCATGTGCGGCGGGTAAAGCGTATTGTCGAGATCGAAGACCCATGTGGTGACGTGGCTGAATTCGTGGCTGGGCATGGGCCCGGTTTAGGACAGGCCTGCCGCATTTGGAAGGGTTGATTGGCGGGGCCGCCGCGGCTTATGGTCCGCGCGGAATGCGGGGGACGGGACCGGTGCAGAAAGACGCTTATACGCTGATCATGGAAGCGATCGAGGCCGGGGTCTACAAGCCCGGCGACCGGCTGGTCGAAAGCGAGCTGGCCGAACGGCTGGGCGTCAGCCGCACCCCGGTGCGCGAGGCGCTGCAGCGGCTGGAGACGCAGGCGATGCTGACGCGCGATGGCCGCAGCCTGATCGTGGCAAGCCTTGACCACAACCAGCTGGCCGAGCTTTACGCGGTCCGGACCGAGCTGGAAGGGCTGGCGGCGCGGCTGGCCGCCCGGCATGCGACGCCCGAGGAAGTGCGGGTCCTGAAGGGCATGGTGGCCGAGGACCGGGCGCTTCTGGGCGGTGATCCCCGCGCCCTCAGCCGTGCCAACAAGCGGTTCCACAAGCAGATCCACCTGGCCAGTCACAACCGTTTTCTGGTGCAGCAGCTTGACCTTGTGCATCGCAGCATGGCGCTGATGGCGAATACCTCCTTCGCGGCCGAAGGACGTGACGAGGTTGCGCTGGACGAACATGCCCAGATCGTCGCGGCGATCGAGGCGGGCGATGGCGATGCGGCCTATCTGGCACTGAAATCCCACATCAGCCAGGCCTTCGAGACACGCCTCAGGGTGGACGCGGGCGAATTGCGCATGCGCTGACCTGCGCGGTGGCGCGTCTGACGGCTGGGTTCCCTCTGCTTGTGACGCGACCGGGCGATGCCGTCGGCGTCACTCCTTCGCCTCGACCGGATGGTCGAAGATCCCGTGGGTGGTCTTGTCCCAGTAGAAGGGCCGCGTCGCGAGTTCGATCAGGCCCTTGTAGGCCGCCAGCGACGCGAGCGGGTAATAGACCTTGAGCGTCAGCACCCAAAGCGGGCTGAGCCCATGGGCGGTGCGGCCAAGGCCTATCGCGCCGATCAGGATGTTCGCCGCCTCGGACAGGAAGAAGACGGCCGCCAGGGCCCAGGTGCCCCAGGTTGGCAGCGCGTCGTAAAGCGGATTGTCGACGCCGAGGGGAAGCAGCAAGAAGGACCAAAGGATCGGCGCCAGCAGGAATTGCGCGATGCTGCCGAGGAACAGGACCTGGAAGCCCAGGAACCCTTTCGGCCCGAGTTGCCGCCACAACAGGCGTGGCTGCCGCATGTGGACGGCCCAGGTCATGATGTAGCCCTTGATCCAGCGCGAGCGCTGCTTGATCCAGGGAAGGGGACGGCAGTTCGCCTCTTCATGCGTGACGGTGTCGATCAGTTCCGTCCGGTAGCCGTGACGGGCCAGCCGGATGCCGAGATCGGCGTCCTCGGTCACGTTATGCGCATCCCATGCGCCAAGCTGGTCCAGCACATCGCGGCGGAAAAAGAGCGTGGTGCCGCCAAGGGGAACCACCAGCCCCAGTCGGGCCAGGCCGGGCAGCACCAGGCGGAACCAGCCGGCATATTCGATGGTGAAACAGCGGCTTAGCCAGTTGGTACGCGGATTGTAGTAGTCGAGCATGCCTTGCAGGCAGGCGACTTCCGGCCCGGAGCGCTGGAAACGTTCGACAACGCGGCGGAGCTGGTCGGGGTCGGGCGCGTCCTCGGCGTCGTAGATCCCGACGATGGCGCCGCGCGCGTGGTCAAGCGCGTGGTTCAGCGCCCGCGGCTTGGTCTTGACCTGGCCCGCGGGCACGATGACGACACGCATCCAGGGCGGCAGTTCGGCATTCGAAAGGGCGTCGAGGGTGACGCGGTCCTCGGCCTCGACGGCGAGGATCACGTCGAGAAGCTCGACCGGGTAGTCCAGCCGGGCGAGGCGGCGGATGAGGCGGGGCGCAATATCGGCCTCGCGGTACAAGGCGACGATGACCGAGATCACCGGGGGAATGGCATCGCTCGCCGGGGCCGGGCCGGGCAGCGGCGCGCGCAGGGCGGCGATGGTGGCGGCGATCTTCAGGGCGACGATGGCCGCAAGCGACACCAGCGCAAAGCCAAGCACGGCAAGGCCGGTGGCGAGGGGCGCGAGGATCAGCGCGGCGGCGAGGGCGGCCAGCGTGGCCATCGCGGCGGGCGAGCGGTGCAGGCGCGGCCAGGAGCGGCAACTTTCCGCCTCGGCCACGCGGGTTTCGGCGGCATGGGCCAGAAGGTCGCTGCGCCGGGCGTGGATCGCACCCAGAATTGCCCGGGAGGAGGCGAGGCCCGCGGCGACGGGTCCAAGTCGGGCTTCCAGCATCGGGCGGAGGCGGCGGAATTCCTCGGGCCGGGAGAGGGCGACGAGGGTGACATCGCCCAGCTTCTGCCAGGGGACAAGGCCGTGGCGCAGGCAATCCTGCACGCCCACCGCGTCGATCAGCCGGGGGTCGGGGAGGGTTGTGTCGAGATCGACCAGCCGGATGCCCCAGTTGCGGGCATCGACGCCCAGCAGGTCGCGCTCCACCACCAGGCCGCGGGCGCGCAGGACATCCGGCAGCCGCCCGGATTCGCGGCCCTGCTGAGACAGGGCGGTCAGCATCTCATCCGGTGAGATGACACCCTCGCGCAAAAGCGAGGCGCCGACGGCGAAACTGCGGCGACGCGAGCGGTCCACGCCCGGCGTCGCGTCCAAATGGTCGGCGGTGATCCGTTCGGCGGCACCCATGTCCGTTCGCCCCTCTACCGCGCGCCAGCTTGCGCGCGGGGGGTTAACGGCCGGTTAACGCCCTTCAGGCGGCGCGGCGGGCCTGCATTGCTTCGGCGAAGCGTTCGAAGAGGTAGAAGCTGTCCTGCGGACCGGGCGAGGCTTCGGGGTGGTACTGCACCGAATAGACCGGCTTGCCATCCACCGCGATGCCGCAGTTGGTGCCGTCGAAAAGGCTGACATGCGTCTCGCTGACGCCTTTCGGCAGGGTGTCGGCGTCGACAGTGAAGCCGTGGTTCATCGAGGTGATCTCGACCTTGCCGGTGGTCAGGTCCTTGACCGGGTGGTTCGCGCCGTGGTGGCCGTGATTCATCTTGCGCGTCTTCGCACCAAGAGCGAGGGCAAGCATCTGGTGGCCAAGGCAGATGCCGAACAGGGGCAGGTCCTTGGCCAGCACGCCCTGGATCATCGGCACGGCATAGTCGCCGGTTGCAGCCGGGTCGCCGGGGCCGTTCGAGAGGAAAATGCCCTCGGGATTCAGGGCAAGGACGTCTTCGGCGGTGGCGGTGGCAGGCAGGACGGTCACCTCGCAGCCGACGGACGCCAGGCAGCGCAGGATGTTGCGCTTGGCACCGTAGTCCACGGCAACGACCCGGAAGCCCGGGCCTTCACGCCGGGTATAGCCTTCGGGCCAGGCCCACCGCTTCTCGTCCCAGCGGTAGCTTTGCGCGCAGGTCACGTCCTTGGCCAGGTCAAGCCCGACGAGGCCCTTCCAGGCCCGTGCCCTGGCCACCAGCTTCTCGATATCGAAGCGGCCTTCCGGGTCATGCGCCAGTGCCACATGTGGCGCACCCTGCTGGCGGATCGCCCGGGTCAGCCGCCTTGTGTCGATCCCGCCGATGCCGATGCGGCCGATCTTTACCAGCCAGTCGGTCAGCTCGCCCGTCGCGCGCCAGTTCGACGGCTCGGTCGGGTCCCATTTCACCACCATCCCGGCGGCGGCGGGGGTGGCGGTCTCGTCATCCTCGGCGGTGACGCCGGTGTTGCCGATGTGCGGGAAGGTGAAGGTCACGACCTGGCCTGCGTAGGAAGGGTCAGTCATGATTTCCTGGTAGCCGGTCATCGCGGTGTTGAACACCAGTTCGGCCACCGTTTCGCCGGTGGCGCCGAAGCCGTGGCCGTAAAAGAGAGTGCCATCGGCAAGCGCGAGGCAGGCGGTTGGCTTCTGCGGCGCAGGCATGGGCGACTCTCCATTCGGCAAATTGCGCGGAAACTAAGGGGCGCGGGGCGCAGGGTCAAGAGCGGATGCGAAAAGGTTTATGTCATAAAATCAATGGTTTGCGAAAATCCGCTGTGGTTGCGATCAGAGCCGGATCGGGGTATTGTCCGAGGCTGGGGAAACTATCGGAAAGTCTGACCATGCTTTTGCGCGACCGTCTGCAGACGGCCCTCAAGGAGGCCATGAAGGCCAAGGAGGCCGACCGTCTGTCCACGCTGCGCCTGATCAACGCCGCCATCAAGGACCGCGAGATCGCCGTTCGGGGCGAGGCGGACGCGGGCGAGGTCGGCGAGGCCGAAATCCTGCAGATCATGGGCAAGATGGTGAAGCAGCGCCAGGAATCGGCGCGGGCCTATGAAGAGGGCGGGCGGCTGGAGCTGGCCGAGAAGGAACTGGCGGAAATCGGCGTGATCCAGGAATTCCTGCCGCGCCAGATGGACCAGGCCGAGGTCGCGGCGGCCGTCGACGCGGCCGTGACCGAGACGGGTGCCACCTCGATCCGCGACGTGGGCAAGGTGATGGCGGCGCTGAAGGCGAAGTACACTGGCCAGATGGATTTTGGCGCCGTGGGTGCCCTGGTCAAGGGCCGTTTTGGCTGACCCTTGGGCAATCCGCGGAAAGCGTATTGAGCGGCACCGGGGCGATTGTAGACTGACCCGTGCCAGCCTGATGCATTGCCTTGGCCAAGGGGGACGCCATGATCGACCTGGGACTGTTGCTCGCCCGCCTGTTTCTTGGGGTGCCGTTCATCATATGGGGCATCATGAAGCTGCGGGGCGGTGACGCGAAACTGGTGCCGGTTCTTGCCGGGATGGGCCTGCCGGATGCCAGGGGGCTCGCCTGGCTTGTCGGACTGTGTGAACTGCTTGGCGGGCTGGGCGTCGCCCTTGGCGTTTACACCGCCCTGTTTGCGCTGCCTTTGGGTCTGTGGTGCCTTGTGACCGCCTGGGTTGCCCATCGCAATGACATCAACCAGTTGCTTGCCCATGCAGGCATGGCGGGCGGATATTTTGCGCTGGCAACGGTCGGGGGCGGCTCTTTCGCGCTGGTCTGAGGCACATCCTAGCGCAGTGCCGACAGGGCCGCATCCAGTTCGCCGCGCAAGCTGATCCGCTCGTCTTCCGACAGGAAGGCACCCAGTTCGACCTCGCGGCCGTCGCCCTTCAATGTCAGGTAGTTGGGCACCGGGCCGCCGGTCTGGTGCAGGGTCACCCGCACCCAGTAGGGGTTCGCCTCCCAGGCTTGCCGCTTGCCCTTCGGGCCGTGGCGGACAAGGGTGATCCGGTCGGGTGACAGATGCAGGTCCTCGACGATGTTGCGGTCACGGCCGTTCTTGCGCAGCGCGAACCATATGGCCCAGATCGCGCCGACCAGAAAGGGCAGCAGCGCCCACAGGACCGGGCTGCCGATGATCCCGACCAGCGGCAAGGCAATCAGCGCTGCGGTCACGCCGATGAACCAGACGAAGCCGCGCTGGGTCAGCGACCGATGCGGCCAAAGGTGCAGGCGGGTCGCGCCTGCGTCCGGTGGAAGCCATTCGTAGGGCATGCGGGCAACGTGTCGGGCACTAGGGGCTGCGGGGGCGTCAAGGTGTCAGGCGAGAGAGGAAATCGGTGAACGCGGCGCGGTAGGCGGCGGGGTCTGCGGCGTAAGAGCCGAGGTGGTCGGCCGTAGTCCACAGTGTCACGGTCGGCGCTGACCGGGCGGCAGCAAGGGCCTGGGACGGGCCGATCGGGACGATGCGGTCGGCGCTGCCATGGGCCAGGAAAAGCGGTCCGGCGAAAGCCTGATAGGGGACGGAGACCTCGGCCCTGGCAAACGGCAGGCTGGTCTCAATCGGCAACACCTGTTTTGCGGTCCAGGCGACGACTGCCGGCAGAGGCTTGCCGCTTTGCGTGGCGAGATGGTCGATTACCGCGTCGAAGCTGAGCGCCGGGCTGTCAAGCGCCACGGCCTTCACCCGGATGGCGAGCGGGCTTTGCGCCAGGAACTGACCCAGGATCGCGCCGCCCATCGATTCGGCGACCACCAGAAGCCCCGGATCGTTGTCCGTGGGGGCCATGTTGGCGACCGCAGCCTCAAGATCGGGCCATTCGGTCAGCCCGAAGCCGTAGCTGCCTTCGGGTGCGGCAGGGGCGTCGGGATCATTCCGGTACGAGATGAGAAGGACGGACCATCCCGCCTCGTGCAGGATCGACAGCGCCCGGTAGCCGTCCTCGCGCGCGCCCGCGATGCCATGGACATAGATCGCACGACCTGCCTCGGGACCCGCGGCAGGGACAAGCCAGGCCTTTGCCGCGCCAAGGGGTGTCTCCAGCGCAACCGTCTGGAACGGCAGCGAGAACGCCTTCATCGGGTCGCCGCGATAGCCGAGGGCAAGCGGGTCGGTCGGTGGTTCGGCCGTGGCGAGGGCCGCAGAAAGCGGACCTGTCATCAGCATCCCGGCGACGCCATGGGCGAGGAAATATCCGCTGATCCCGGCATAGCCGACGACGGCCAGAGCGAAGAGGCTCACAAGAAAGACGACGATCCGCATGCGACCTGTCCCGGAGTGCAAATGAAGAAGGCCCCGGGTGCAGTCGCAGCCCGGGGCCTTCGGTCAGTTCAGGCGCTCAGTGCGCGTGGCCTTTGTCCCAATCGGACTGCTTCGGCAGCTGCTCGAACGTATGTTCGGGCGGCGGGCAGGGCAGGGTCCATTCCAGGGTGTCGGCGTATTCGTTCCAGTAGTTGTTCACGGTGATCCTGCGGCCCCAGCGCAAGGTGTAGAACACGATGCCGATGAAGAACACAAAGGAGGCAAAGGACAGAAACGCCCCGATCGACGAGAACCAGTTCCAGTAAGCGAAGGCTTCCGGATAGTCGATGTAACGGCGCGGCATGCCCTGGCGACCCAGGAAATGCTGCGGGAAGAAGGTCAGGTTGGCCCCGATGAACATCATCCAGAAGTGCAGCTTGCCTGCCCATTCCGGGTACTGCCGGCCCGACATCTTGCCGATCCAGAAGTAGATCCCGGCGAAAATCCCGAACACGGCGCCCAGCGACATCACATAGTGGAAGTGGGCGACCACATAGTAGGTGTCGTGATAGGCACGGTCGACCGGCGCCTGGCTCAGCACGATGCCGGTCACGCCGCCGACGGTGAACAGGAACAGGAAGCCGAAGGCCCAGAGCATCGGAGTCTTGAACTCCACCGACCCGCCCCAGATCGTCGCGATCCAGGAGAAGATCTTCACGCCGGTCGGCACCGCGATGACCATCGTTGCCAGCATGAAGTAGGACTGCTGGGTCAGCGACATGCCGACGGTGTACATGTGGTGCGCCCAGACGACGAAGCCGAGGACACCGATCGCCACCATCGCATAGACCATCGGCAGATAGCCGAAGATCGGCTTCTTCGAGAAGGTCGAGATGACCTGGGAGATGATCCCGAAGGCCGGGATGACGATGATGTACACTTCCGGGTGGCCGAAGAACCACAGGATGTGCTGGTAGAGGATCGGGTCGCCACCGCCCGAGGGGGTGAAGAAGGTGGTGCCGAAGTTGCGGTCGGTCAGGAGCATGGTGATCGCGCCGGCCAGCACGGGCAGGGCCAGAAGGATCAGCCAGGCGGTGACGAAGATCGACCAGCCGAAGAGCGGCACCTTGTGCAGCGTCATGCCGGGCGCGCGCATGTTCAGGAAGGTGGTGATCATGTTGATCGCGCCAAGGATCGACGACGCGCCCGACAGGTGGACGGCGAAGATCGCGAGATCCATCGCATAGCCGCCTTCCGCCGTGGTGGTCAGCGGCGGGTAAAGCACCCAGCCCACGCCCGCGCCGCTGCCAAGGTCGCCACCGCCACCCGGCGACAGCATCGAGGCGACACCCAGCGAGGTTCCGGCGACGTAAAGCCAGAACGACAGGTTGTTCATCCGCGGGAAGGCCATGTCCGGCGCGCCGATCTGCAGCGGCATGAAATAGTTGCCGAAGCCGCCGAAGAGCGCCGGGATCACGACGAAGAACATCATCAGGACGCCGTGATAGGTGATCATCACGTTCCACAAGTGTCCGTTCGGAGTACAGACCTCGGACGAGGCGAAGAACCGCGCGCCCTCCTGGCACATGTACTGCACGCCCGGATGCATCAGCTCCAGTCGCATGTAGACCGTGAAGATCACCGAGATCAGGCCGACGAGTCCGCCGACGAAGAGATAAAGGATTCCGATGTCCTTGTGGTTGGTCGACATGAACCAGCGGGTGAAGAACCCGGGTCGGTGGTGTTCGTGGCCGTGGATGGCTGCGTCCGCCATTGGCTGCTCCCGCTTTGGTCGTTTTCGTCATGCCGGTTCAGGTGCCGCTGACGGCCCGCCCGGTTCCCTTGTGAGCTTGTCTTTAGCCGCGCCGCGTCCGCGTCGCAATGCATGACTTTGCCGCAGCGGGCAGAAATCGCGGGGAAAACGGAAAGGGTGCGCCCCCCGGCCGGGGACGCACCCTGAATTCTTCCGGCGCCTGAGGCTTACTGAACGACCGAGGCGAGGTAGGCCGCCACGTCCTCGCCGCCCGAGGTCAGCTTGAACGACATCTTCGACTTGGACGCCTCGTCGCCGCTCTTTTCCTTCACCCAGCCCGTCGGGTCGGCGACATAGGCCGCGAGCGAAGCCTCGTCCCAGATCGCGCCGGTGGCGCCCACTTCCATGAAACCCTCGCCATATTTGAAGTCGGGGTCGGACGCGACGGCCCGCCCGATGACGCCATACAGGTTCGGGCCGGTCTTGCCGCCCTTCTGGATCTCGGTTCCGTCGGCAGCGATCACCGAATGGCAGGCCTTGCACTTCTTGAACGCCTCCTCGCCCGCGGCCGGATCGCCCGCGAAAGCCGGGCCCGCAATGGCAGCAGCGGTCAGCGCAAGAAGGATGAACTTCGTCATGGTGTCCCCTCATGGTTCGGGCGCGTTGCGGCGCTCCCACGGCGGCAACATGGGGGCGGGACCCGTTGTTATGCAATAGCATCGTGGCGTTACCCGCTATCTCATGCGGGGCAAACCCCCTGGAACCGGCGCGGAAAGGTGGCCATCAGGGCGGCGTCGAGATCGGCCATCGTCACCGGCAGGCCCAGGTCGACAAGGCTGGTCACCCCGTGGTCGCGGATGCCGCAGGGGATGATTCCGTCGAAATGCGTGAGGTCGGGCTCGACGTTGATCGAGATGCCGTGGAAGCTGACCCAGCGGCGCAGCTTGATGCCGAGGGCGGCGATCTTGTCTTCGGCGGGGCGGCCATCCAGGCCGGGGCGGTCGGGACGCTGCACCCAGACGCCGACGCGGCCGTCACGGATTTCGCCCGTCACGTTGAACTCGGACAGGGTGTCGATCACCCAGCGCTCCAGCTCGCGCACGAAGCAGCGCACGTCGCCGCCGCGCGCCTTGACGTCGAGCATGCAGTAGATCACCCGCTGGCCCGGCCCGTGATAGGTATACTGCCCGCCGCGCCCCACGGGATAGACCGGGAAACGGTCGGCATCGACAAGGTCGGCGGGTTTGGCCGAAGTGCCGGCGGTGTAGAGCGGGGGATGCTCCAGAAGCCAGATCGCCTCGCCTGCGCGGCCTTCGGTCATCGCTGCGACATGCGCCTCCATCGCGGCGAGGGTTTCGGGGTAGGGGGCAAGTCCGGGGATATGTGTCCAGTCAACCATGATCTGCCTTGCATGGCGTTGCGGGTGCGCGGTCCAGATATAGGCGGCGGGGCGCGAAAGCGACAGTCCGGTTCGATGCGCCGGACAGGACGACGAAAATCCCCCTTTTCATCCCGCGCGGCAGTCGCTAGATAGCGGGCGTCCGAAACCAGACCCCGTGCGGATGTGGCGGAATTGGTAGACGCGCAGCGTTGAGGTCGCTGTTCCTTAACCGGAGTGAAAGTTCGAGTCTTTTCATCCGCACCAGGGTCGGTTTCGGGATAATGGCGAAGGGCGCAGGGGCGAAAACCGCTGCGCCCTTCGCCTTTCAGGCACCGCCTGCGTTGCGGAAGCCTTCCTTTTCTTGCCTTGCCTGCGGGCAAAACGACTGTCGGAAAGCGGATAACTGCCCGATTTTCCCGCTTGCCGCATTTCGGGTCATGGCTGCCGCGATTTGACCCATCGTGTCGGAAAATGTGCGTTGCAATGAGGGTCACGTTTCGGTTTAAACGAATCAAGTCAGAAGGCGCAAAGCGCCCATTACATCAGGGAGACCCGGGTGACGCTTGAGCCCCGCAACGACGCTTTCGTCGCTTTTGAGCATGTCCAGAAAAGCTATGATGGCGTGAGCCTGGTCGTGAAGGACTTGAACCTTTCCATCGGAAAGGGTGAGTTTCTGACGATGCTCGGGCCCTCCGGTTCCGGCAAGACCACCTGTCTGATGATGCTGGCGGGCTTCGAGACCGCGACCCATGGCGAGATCAAGCTCGATGGCGTCAACATCAACCAGGTCCCGCCGCACAAGCGCGGCATTGGGATGGTGTTCCAGAACTACGCGCTTTTCCCGCATATGACAGTGGGCGAAAACCTCGCCTTCCCGCTGGAAGTCCGCGGCATGGGCAAGGATGAGCGCGAGGCCAAGATCAAGCGCGCGCTGGACATGGTGCAGATGGGAGCCTTCGCCAACCGTCGCCCGGCGCAGCTTTCGGGCGGCCAGCAGCAGCGGATCGCGCTGGCCCGGGCACTGGTGTTCGATCCCAAGCTCGTGTTGATGGACGAACCCCTTGGCGCGCTGGACAAGCAACTGCGCGAACATATGCAGTTCGAGATCAAGCACCTGCATGAATCGCTGGGCATTACCGTGGTCTACGTGACCCACGACCAGGGCGAGGCGCTGACGATGTCGGACCGCGTGGCCGTCTTCAACGACGGTCGCATCCAGCAGCTTGCGCCGCCCGCAGATCTCTATGAGCGCCCCGAGAACAGCTTCGTCGCCCAGTTCATCGGCGAGAACAACAAGCTGCTCGGCACCATCGAAGACCTGACCGGGGACAAGGCGCTGGTGCGGCTGGCGACCGGCGAGTTGATCGACGCGACGGCAGTCAACGCCAAGGAAAAGGGCGGCAAGACGCTCGTCTCGATCCGGCCCGAGCGGGTGGAGTTCAAGCCCGAGATGATGCCGCCGGGCGCCCATACCATCGACGCCGAAGTGGTCGAGATCATCTACATGGGCGACATCCTGCGCGCGGTCCTGAAGGTCGCGGGCGCGGATGATTTCGTGATGAAGATGCGCAATACGCTGGGGCAGACCAAGCTCTCCCCCGGCCAGAAGATCAAGGTGGGCTGGCATCCCCAGGATGCCCGCGCGCTGGACCCTTGATGCCTGCCGACACTCCAGTGCGGCCAATACGGAAATGCGTTAAAACACAGGGAGCTTACGCATGAAGAAGATCCTCATCCTTTCCACCGCGCTGTCGTCGCTGGCCTTCGCGGCCAATGCCGACATCACTGTGATGTCCTGGGGTGGCGCCTATGGCGAAGCCCAGAACGAAGCCTTCGTGAAGCCCTTCGCCGCCGCCACCGGCAAGGCGACGATCATGGTCGACAGCGATAACCCCGCCCCGGCGATCAAAGCCATGGTCGAGGCTGGCAACGTCACTGTCGACGTCGCCTCGGTCGAATATGCCGACGCGATCCGTCTTTGCGACGAAGGCGTGCTGGAGCCGATCGACGCCGCCTCGCTGCCCGCTGGCTCTGACGGCACCCCGGCCGCCGATGACTTCCTGGCCGGCGCCGTGACCGAGTGCGGCGTGTCGACCGACATCTGGGCCAACGTCTTCGCCTATGACACCACCAAGTTCCCCGAAGGCCCGACCACGGTTGCCGACTTCTTCGACCTGGAGAAGTTCCCCGGCAAGCGCGGTCTGCGCAAGGGTGCCAAGGCGGTGCTGGAACTGGCGCTTCTGGGCGATGGCGTCCCGGCTGCCGAAGTTTACAACGTGCTGTCGACCCCTGAGGGAGTGGACCGCGCCTTCGCCAAGCTGGACACGATCAAGAAGGACGTCGTCTGGTGGGAAGCCGGTGCCCAGGCCCCGCAACTTCTGGCTGACGGCGAAGTCGCGATGACCACCGCCTACAACGGCCGGATCTTTGCGGCGGCACAGAACGAAGGCAAACCCTTCCAGATCGTCTGGGACGGCCAGATCTATGAAAACGAAATGTTCGTCGTGCCGAAGGGCGCTCCGAACGCGGCTGACGCGATGGAGTTCGTGAAGTTCGCGACCTCGACCGAGGGCCTGCGCGCTTCGGCCCAGCAGATCTCCTATGGCCCGGCACGCAAGTCGTCGATGAAGGAAGAACTGATCTTCAAGGACGGCAAGACGGTCATGGCTCCGCACCTGCCGACCGCACCGGAGAACCTGACCAACGCGCTGGAAACCTCGTCGGCGTTCTGGGTCGACCATGATGCCGAGCTGAACGAGCGCTTCCAGGCCTGGCTGTCGCAGTAATCCTTCTTTCCGGGCGCGGGATTTCCCGCGCCCGGTCTCATTTCCAAACGAGGCAGGAATGGCCGAGGCAGCGACCGAACTTCTTACCACCGCCGATGGCCGACCGCTGAAAGCCGCGCTCGCCGCGGCGCAGGCACGCGCCAAACGGCGGGCCTTCCTGCTGGTTCTGCCGCTCTTGCTGTTCGTGCTGCTGACCTTCCTGGTCCCGATCGGCTACATGCTGAAGCGGTCGTTCGAACATGACGGATTTTCCTCAACCGCCCCAGCATTGGTGACGTGGTTCGACGAGAACCCGGATTTCGATCCGGCGAACCCACCGGAAGAGGCCTATGCCGCACTGGTGCAGGACCTGGCCCGGATGCAGGATGAAAAGACCACCGGGCTTTCGGGCACTCGCATCAACTATTCGGTGCCTGGCTCGATCTCGATGTTCAAGGCTGGCGCGCGCGCCGCAAAGGATCTGGTCGCGCCCTACAAGGAGGCGCTGATCGCCGTTGATGACGATTGGGCCAGACCGGCGCTCTGGCGCGGGATGCAGTCCGCCAGCCACGTGTACACGGCCGAATTCTACAAAGTTGCTTCGGACATGAAGCTGACCGACGATGGCTGGGCCCGGGGCGGCGATAAGGAACGGATCTATCTGTATCTCTTCTTCAAGACCTTCCTGATCTCGGGTCTCATCACGTTGATCTGCCTTTTGATCGCCTTTCCGGTCTCGCATCTTCTGGCGACGCTGCCGATGGCGAAATCATCACTTCTGATGATCCTGGTCCTGTTGCCGTTCTGGACTTCGCTTCTGGTGAGGACGACAAGCTGGATCGCGCTGCTGCAAGAGCAGGGGATCGTCAACGACTTGCTCGTCGGGCTTGGCCTGATCGGCGACAATGGTCGCCTGACGATGATGTACAACATGACCGGCACGATCGTCGCGATGACGCATGTGCTGCTGCCTTTCATGATCCTGCCGCTCTATTCGGTGATGCGGGTGATCCCGCCCAGCTATGCCCGCGCGGCGCGCAGCCTGGGGGCGACCAGCTGGACGACCTTCCGCCGGGTCTACCTTCCGCAGACCTTGCCGGGAATCGCCGCCGGGTCGCTTCTCGTCTTCATCCTGGCGGTCGGCTATTACATCACCCCGGCGCTGGTCGGCGGTGCGGACGGGCAGCTGATCTCGAACTTGATCAGCTTCCACATGTCGAAGTCCAACTGGTCGCTTGCTGCTGCCATAGCCGGGATGCTGCTGGTCGCGATCCTGCTTCTGTACTGGCTCTATGACCAACTGATCGGCATCGACCGGCTGAAGCTGGGTTGAGGAGAACACCATGGCCCTTCCCACCTACGCCTCGCCGCTGGAACGCGTCTGGTACTACACCTACCTTGTCATTTGTTGCCTGGTGTTCCTGTTCCTGATCGCGCCGATCCTGATCGTGATTCCGTTGTCGTTCAACGCCGAGCCCTATTTCACCTTCACCGAGAAGATGCTGTCCTTCGACCCGACGGGGTATTCCCTGCGCTGGTACGACACGCTTCTGACCCTGGGGCACCCCGCGCCCGAGACTGTGCGCGACAGCAGCTGGTGGTCGACCGTGTGGGAGCGGGCGACTTGGGTGCAGGCGGCGAAGAACTCGTTCTGGGTCGGGCTCTGGGCGACCATTCTGGCGACGACGCTCGGCACGATCGCGGCGCTTGGCCTGTCGCGGCCCGAGATGCCGTACCGACGGGTGATCATGGCACTGTTGATCTCGCCCATGATCGTACCGATCATCATCATCGCGGTCGGGATGAGCTTCTTTTTCGCCAAGGCCTGCGTTGCGCCGGATTCGGCGATGGGGGCGATCTTTGGCTATTTCCTCTCTGACAAGGGCTGTCTGGCCAATTCGCATCTGGGCGTGATCGTGGCCCATGCGGTCTTGGGGATTCCCTTCGTGATCATCACGGTTACGGCGACCTTGACGGGCTTCGACCAGTCGCTGATCCGCGCCGCGCATTCGCTCGGGGCCAACCCGCGCACGACCTTCTTCAAGGTGATCATGCCACTGATTCTGCCCGGCATCATCTCGGGCGCGCTTTTCGCCTTCGTGACATCGTTCGACGAGGTGGTCGCGGTGCTGTTCATCGCAGGTCCCGACCAGCAGACCATTCCGAGGCAGATGTTCAACGGCATCCGAGAGGCGATTTCCCCGGCGATCCTGGCGGTGGCGACGATCCTCGTCGTGATCTCGGTGCTGCTGCTGACCACGGTCGAACTGCTCAGGCGACGCTCGGACCGGCTGCGGGGCGTGACCGGGCGCTGACGCTCCTCGATGACTTCGTCACTCGTCGCAGGACCATCCGCGACGAGGAGACGAAGGCGAACGAGGAGCCACCTATGGCAGGATGTGCAGCCAGAACCAGGCGGTGAGGATGGAGGCGGCGGTCGCGACCAGAACGCTTGAGGCGTTCACCCGTTTGCCGACCCCATACATATGGGCGAACATATAGGCGTTCACCCCGGGCGCCATCGCCGCCGTCACCACCGCCGAGCGCAGCGCCGGGGTGTCGAGGTGAAAGACCTGGGTTGCCAGAAGCCAGGTCACGCCCGGATGCAGGACCAGCGAGGCCGCCGTCACCATCAGGACCGGGCCAAGGTCGCCCTCGATCCGGTAGCGGACGAGGACACCGCCAAGACCGAAAAGCGCCACCGGAATCGCCGCCTGGGCGATCATGTCGATGCCGGACCAGAAGAACCCGGGCAGCGGATTGCCCGCCAGGTTCACCGCGAAGCCCAGAAGGATGCCGATCACCAGCGACTGCGACAGCACCGCCCGCGCGATTTGGCGCAGGAGCGCAGTCCCCGACAGCCCGTGCCCGCGGGTCCGCGCCCATTCCATCAGGGCGATTCCGAAGCCGTAGAGCATGGGGGCATGAAGCGAGATGATCGCGTAGTTGCCCTGCAGCGCCTGCGATCCATAGGCGCGTTCGGTGATCGCGAGGCCGAGCAGGAGCGAGTTCGAGAAGAGACCGGCGAAACCGATCGAGACCGCATCCGGCATGGCACGGCGGAAGACCAGCATCGCCCCGAAGAAGCAGGCGAAGAAGCCCGCAAAGGCGCCGGTGTAGAAGCTCGTCATCAGGCCGGGGTCATAGGCGGCGGAGAGGTCGAGATGCGCGATGGAGCGGAAGAGGAGGCAGGGGACGGCAAAGTTCTGTGCGAACCGCATCAGGCCATCGACGGCCGGCTCGGCCAGAAGGTTCGCCCGGACGACGGCATAGCCGAAGCCGATGACGAGGAAGACGGGGAGAATGACATCGAGGAGCGCGCTCATGAGCGGGCCGGCCTACGGCTGGTTGTCATAGGACAGGGTCATGCCATCGTAGGCAGGCGTGATGTGGCCGGGCAACTCTGCAAGCAGGGTCTCGTAGTCGAGGTCGATGTGCATGTTGGTGATCACCGCGCGGGCGGGCTTCGCGCGGGCGATCCAGCCGAGGGTCATATCGAGATGCGCATGCGTCGGATGCGGCTTCCTCCGCAGCGCGTCGACGATCCAGCAGTCGAGACCGGCCAGCACCGGCCAGCTCTCTGCCGGGATGTCGACGGCATCGGGCAGGTAGGCCAGCGGCCCGATGCGGAAGCCGAGCGCGTCCATGCTGCCATGATCGGCGCGGAAGGGGATCAGGGTGACGGGACCACCTGCGCCTGTCACGGTGACCGGGCCGTCGATTGTGTGCAGATCAAGGATCGGCGGATAGGGCGAGCCTTCGGGCTGCACGAAGGCATAGCCGAAGCGCGAGAGGAGCGCCTCTTGCGTCGCGCTATCGGCCCAGACCGGCAGGCGCTGACGCTGGGCGAAGACGACCTGGCGCAGGTCGTCGATGCCGTGCATGTGGTCGGCGTGGCTGTGGGTGTAGACGACACCGTCGAGCGCGCCGACTCCTGCGTCAAGGAGCTGTTCGCGCATGTCGGGCGAGGTGTCGATCAGCACGCGCGTCATGCCTTCGGCCGTCTCACGGGTGACGAGGAGCGAGCAGCGGCGGCGGCGGTTCTTAGGGTTCTCGGGGTCGCAATCGCCCCAGACGCCGCCAAGACGGGGCACCCCGCCGGAGGAGCCGCAGCCTAGGATGGTGAAAGTCAGCCGTGCCATCAGGCGACCCTGGCCGCAGGCGCGGCGCGGGGGAAGAGGCGGTCGAAATTGGCCGTCGTTCGACTGGCGAAATCCTCCAGGCTCAGACCAAAGACCGGAGCCAGAGCGCGGGCGGTATGGGCGACATAGGCGGGTTCGTTGCGCTTGCCGCGGAAGGGCGGGGGGGCAAGATAGGGGCTGTCGGTTTCCAGGATCAGCCGGTCGAGCGGGGTTTTTGCGAAGATATCGCGCAAATCCTGCGATTTTGGGAAGGCGGCGATGCCGGAGATCGAAAGGGTGAAGCCCATCTCCAGCGCGGCCTCGGCGAGGCGCGGACCGGAAGAGAAGCAGTGCATCACGCAGGAATAGGGTTTCCGCGCCATGCCCTCGGCGAGGATCGTCTCCATGTCCTGATCGGCATCGCGGGAATGGATGATCAGCGGCAGGCCGGTTTCCTGCGCGGCCTCGATGTGGATGCGGAGGCTGGTCTGCTGGATGGCCTTGGTCTCGGCGGTGTAGTGGTAGTCGAGCCCGGTCTCGCCGATCCCGACAAAGCGGGGATGGCGGGCGAAGGCGACCAAGTGTTCGACCGTGACCGGCGGTTCCTCATGTGCGCTCATCGGGTGGATGCCCGCGGCGTAGAACACCTCCGGCCAGGTCTCGGCCATGGCGCGTACCTTGGGTTCGTTCTTCAGCCGGGTGCAGATCGTCACCATCCGGTTCACCCCGGCGGCGCGGGCGCGGGCGATGATTTCCGCTGTCTCTTCAAAGAGATCGGGGAAGTCCAGATGGCAGTGGCTGTCGACCAGATCGGGAAGCATGGGGGACATCGCTGAGCTACCTCTGGGCGAGGCTTCCCGCCGTCTCGTCGACCTTCAGGAGCATATCCATCAGAAGCGCGGCAGGGTCAAGGTTGACCGCCTTGCCGCGCCGGGCCCGGGCCGAAAGGGTCTGGGCCAGTTCCGCCCAGGCGCGGGCAGCATCGGGTTGAGGGGCGAGGCGGTGGAAAAGCTGCGCCTCTCCCGGCGCGGCTTCGGGCGGGGTCTGGCCGGTGGCGCCTGCCCGTGCGAGGCGGGCGAGGAAAAGATCGATGAGGGTGACGAGAAGATCGAAGGTCTCCGCCGCCCCCCTTGCGCCCGCGAGTTCGGCAAGGGCCAGGGCCTGCGGACGGTCGAGCCGGGGAAGGGTGGCGAAGAGGCGGTTGAGGGCGGCATAAAGCTTCAGCCCGTCGAGGTTGGTGAGGCGGAAGGCCTCGCCCACCGATCCGCCGGAGAGTTCGGCCAGCGCCGTGCGGTCCTCGGGGGCGATGTCGCCGCCCGCCTGTGTCAGCGCGTCGGCGAGGTCCTGCGGGGCAAGGGGTGTCAGGCGCAACTCGCGGCAGCGGGAGCGGATGGTGGGCAACAGCCGCGCGGGCTGATGCGCGATCAGGAACAGCGTCACGTTGGCGGGCGGTTCTTCCAACAGTTTCAACAGCGCGTTTGCTGCGGCGGTGTTCATCTCGTCGAGCGAATCGATGATTGCGGCGCGACGGCCACCATCGGCGGCGGAGAGGGCGAAAAAGCTTTTCATCTTGCGGACCTCGTCCACCGAGATGACCTGCGACAGGGCGGTTTCCTTGTCGTTGGGGCCACGGCGAAGAAGGAAGTGGCGCGGCTCCGCGCCCTGACGCAGGCGGCGGGCGACGGGATGGTCGGGCGGCACCTCCAGCGTCTCGGGCGGCGGGGCAGCGAACATGCCGTCGTCGTCCTCGGGTGTTGCCAGCAGGAAGCGGGCCAGGCGCCAGGCGAGGGTGGCCTTGCCGACGCCCTTCGGTCCGGTGAGCATCCAGGCGTGGTGCAACCGGCCGGTATTGAAGGTGCGCAGGAACTCGTCCTGCTGCGCAGCATGGCCGTAAAGCACCTGCGTCTCGCGCGGATGGGGGGCACCTTCCAGACGGTCGGGTTCGGGCAGGGGATCGGTCGCGGCCATGTGCGGCAGATTGCACGGGGCCGGGGGCAGGGGGAAGGGGGAGCGGCAAGAAAGGAGGGGGACTGGCGGCAGAAGGTGGGTGGCGCGGGCGCCGGCTTCGGGTCAGGATCGGCTTCAGGGATCACTTGCCGGAGGGCGCCATGCAACCAAGGCTTTCGCTGGTGACGCTGGGCGTCGCCGATCTGGAAAGGTCGCTGGCCTTTTACCGCGACGGGCTGGGCCTGCCGACCGAGGGGATCATCGGGCAGGAGTTCGATCATGGCGCGGTGGTGTTCTTCAAGCTGGCGGGCGGGCTGACACTGGCGCTGTGGAAACAGGACGACCTGGCCTTCGACACCGGGCTGGAGAAGACCCCGGTCAGTTCCACGGCGTTCGCGCTGGCCCATAACGTGATGCGGCGGGAGGAGGTGGATGCGGTGATGACGGCGGCGGCGCGGGCCGGGGCCGGGATCGTCAAGCCGCCGCAGGACGCGTTCTACGGCGGCTATGCGGGGTATTTCCGCGACCCGGACGGCCATCTGTGGGAGATCGCCTGGAACCCGGCGATGCTGCCGGAGGCGGGCTGACCGGGGGGCTAGGCTTGCCGGTCTGCGGCGCGGATGCGGGCGACGAGGAAGATTGTCATGTAAAGCTCGGCCGCGGCAAGGGCGAGCAGCGTCACCGTATTGGCGTCGGGACCGCCGTTCAGGACAAGGCCGATGACCACATCGCCAAGCTCGATGAAGATCCGGGTCAGGAGCATGAGGGCGAGGAGGGCGGCATTGTTCAGGAGGAGTGCGACAAGGATGCCAAGGACCGAGCCGAGGATGCGGACGCCGGTGGAGTAAAGGCCGAAGCGTTCCGAAAAGCTCTCGACCGTCACGCCGGGAAAGAAGCTGCCGGGGGTCACGGCGTAGACATAGGCGAAGAAGCAGCCGGCAAGGACGAGAAGCCAGCCGAAAAGCTTGGCGCGGGTCGGGATCGGGGATGTCATCTTGGTCCTCGTGGGTTCCTGGGATCAGAGCGGGGTGCCACGGCCACACAGATGCGACTAATGAAATGATTTTCGGTTTGATATAAACTGCATGCATGAAACCTGATCTCAATCTTCTGGTTGTGCTGGATGCCCTGTGCCGGACGGGGTCGGTCTCGAAGGCCTCCGAGGCGCTGGCATTAAGCCAGCCAGCCGTCAGCCATGCGCTGAATCGCTTGCGCGCGGCGACGGGCGATCCGCTGTTTGCCCGCAGCGGGCGCGGGCTGGTGCCCACGCCGCGCGCGGTGGCGTTGGCCGAGACGGTGGCGGGACTGGTGGCGACCGGGCAGGCTTGCCTCAGGCCCGAGATGTTCGACCCCGTCCGGGATGCGCCACGCTTTCGGCTTGGGGTCAGCGACTATGCCGGGATGGTGCTGTTGCCCCGTCTGGTGGCAAGGGTGCGGGTGCTGGCGCCGAAGGCGGCGATCGAGGCGCGCACGGTGGGGCCTGGGGCGCTGCGGCAACTGGAAGCGGGGGAGATCGACCTGTGCTTTTGGGGGACCGAGGCACCGGGCACCCCCTTCCATCATGCGGCGCTGTTCCGGGAGACCTTTGTGCTGGCCCTGAGGTCCGATCATCCGGTGCTGGCGCAGGGCACTTTGGGGCTGGAGGAGTATCTGGCGCTGTCGCATGCGGTGGTTTCGCTGGGCGATCCGGGGCAAAGCCCGGTGGACGTGGCGCTGACGCGGTTGGGCAAGTCTCGTTCAGTGGGGCTCGCCTCGCCCAGCTTTGCGGCTAATCTGGCGGCGGTGGCGGCCAGCGCGAC
>JAFLCY010000242.1 GCA_017303485.1 Rhodobacterales bacterium | reverse complement strand
CGCGCGTGCTGCTGGCGCTCTATGCCGCTGCGGCATTCACGCTGTTTTTCACTCCGGCGCTTCTCTGGCTCTGGCTGGTTCCCGTTCTGCTGGGCCAGCCCTTCCTGAGGCTGTATCTTCTGGCCGAGCATGGCGATTGCCCTGAAGTGGCCGACATGTTCCTCAACACCCGCACCACATTCACCACCCGGATCGTCAGGTTCCTCGCCTGGAACATGCCCTACCATGCCGAACATCACACCTATCCGGCGGTGCCCTTCCATCGCCTGCCCGCGCTGCACCAGCGGATGAAGGCGCATCTCAAGGTCACGGCTGACGGCTATGCCGCGTTTACCCGCGACTATCTGGCCCGCCGCCGCTGATCCGCCATTGTAAGGGGCACAAGTTTGCCGTGGCGCCGCAGGGCGCGGCACTCTAGACCCGGCTCATGTCCGAGACCCTCTCCCCCCCGCTGCATGGCGACACCCGCGCTGGGTTTCTCTATGCCCTGTCCGCCTATCTTCTTTGGGGCTTCCTGCCGCTTTACATGAAGCTGGTTGCCCATATCCCCTCGTCCGAGGTGGTGGCGCATCGGGTGATCTGGTCGGTTCCCGTGGCGGTGGCCCTGCTGGCCCTGCGCGGGCGCACTGCCGATCTGCGCGCCGCGCTGCGCAGCCCGAAGATGCTGGGCATGGCGGCGATGACGGCGGCGCTGATCAGCGTCAACTGGGGGATCTATGTCTGGGCCATCGCCGCGGGACATGCGCTGGACGCGGCCCTGGGCTATTACATCAACCCGCTCTTCTCGATCCTGCTGGGCGCGCTGTTGCTGGGCGAGCGGCTGCGCGGCCTGCAATGGGTGGCCATCGCCGGCGCGGCCATCGCGGTCATCATCCTGACTGTGGAAAGCGGCAAGGTTCCGGTGGTCGCCATCGGCCTCTTCGTGACTTGGGGCTTCTATGCCTATCTCAAGCGCCGCCTGCCGCTGGGGCCGAACCAGGGGTTTGCGCTGGAAGTGCTGATCCTGCTGCCCTTCGCCCTGGCCTATGTGATCTGGCTGGCAGCACAGGGCGAAAGCCATTTCCTTCAGGGCAATCTTTCGGACGACCTGCTGCTCCTGGGGCTGGGTGTCGTGACGGCCGTGCCGCTGATCCTTTACGCCAACGGCGCCAAGGGCCTGACGCTGTCGACCATCGCGATCCTGCAATACATCGCGCCGACGATGATCTTCCTCACGGCGGTCTTCCTGTTCGGCGAGCCGTTCAGCGCGGGCAAGCTTCTGGGCTTTGCCTTCATCTGGGCCTCGCTTGCGGCCTATCTGACCGCAGTGCTGCGCCGCCGCTGAGACGGCGCTTAATGCGCGGCGGCCCTGCCGCCGGTCAGCCTGGCCCAGAGCGGCCCGATGACCCGCGTCGCGACCGGGATCAACAGCAGCCCCAGGACCAGCCCCGCTACCGCGTCCAGCGCCGCCGTCACCAGCCATTCCGTCGCCCCCTGCAAGGTCGCGGGCATCGCCTGGGCGAGTGTCACCGCAATCGCGTGGATCGCCTCATAGGGCCAGGGCCAGAGATGCGTCACCTCAAGCCCGTGCAGGATGATGCTGCCGCCGACCCAGAGCATCGCCGCCGTGCCGACCGTGGACAGGACGGCCATCAGCCTGGGCATCCCGCGCACCAGCCCCCGGCCAAGGCCGCGCAGAAAGCCGCCCCTGGCATTGGCCGCCAGATGCAGGCCGACATCGTCCATCTTCACGATCAGCGCCACCGCGCCGTAAACCGCAACCGTGATCATCGCGCCGACGATCGCCAATGTCAGCGCCTGCAACCAGAAATTCGGGTTCTCGATGGTGGACAGGGCGATGGTCATGATCTCGGCCGACAGGATGAAATCGGTCTTGATCGCGCCCGCGACCTTTTCCTCTTCAAGATGCGCTGCATCCTTCTGCTCGAAATCCGCCGCGACAGCCTCGTCCGCATGGGGCGCCATGGCATGAAACAGCTTCTCCGCGCCCTCGAAGCACAGATAGGCCCCGCCCAGCATCAGCAGGGGCGTGATCGCCTGTGGCAGAAAATAGTCCAGCGCCAGAAGCCCGGGCAGAAGGACGACCAGCTTGTTTTTGAGCGAACCGAGCGAAATGCGCCAGATGATCGGCAGTTCGCGGTCTGCCGAGAAGCCATGGACATATTTGGGCGTCACCGCCGCATCGTCGATGACCACGCCTGCGGCCTTGGCCCCGGCTTTTGCGGCGGCGGCGGCGATATCGTCAACCGAAGCCGCCGCAACCTTGGCGATCGCGGCCACATCGTCCAAGAGTGCCAGAAGTCCACTCATCCTACTGCTTCCCCTTGAAAACCTGTGTCGAGTTAACCATTCACCAGAGATTCTGCAAAGCAGCGACGCCGGTTAGCGCAAACATGCCAGGTTTGCGCTAACAACATGAAATCACGTCGTTTTCGGGCTTTGAATACTCCGGGATACACATTAGGTAACGGCCTATGCCCTGAAGAGTTCCAGTAAAAGCCAAGCCCGGAGCGCGAGATCATGACCATCACCGTCGGCATCAACGGTTTCGGCCGGATCGGCCGCTGCACCCTTGCCCATATCGCAGAATCGAACCGCAACGATGTGCAGGTGGTGGCGATTAACGCCACAGGCCCGGTCGAGACCAACGCCCATCTCCTGAAATACGACTCGGTCCATGGCCGCTTTCCCGGCGTGGTGAAGGTCACCGACGGCCAGTTGGATCTGGGGCGCGGCCC
>JAFLCY010000241.1 GCA_017303485.1 Rhodobacterales bacterium | reverse complement strand
GCGCTGCCGCCGCGGCTCCAGCAAGAAAAGCCACAGTCCGGCACAGGCCGGAGCGAGAAGCAGCCGCAGAAACCATGAGGATCTCCATCAAGACTACAGTCAACTGTATATTGTCGACCATATGATTCCGAATCGACGGCTGTAAACACCTTTCCTGGGGTTGTGGAGCGTTCCGGCTGGGTCCACGCGCGCGATATGGCCTGGTCTGGCCAGCAGAGTGAAAAGGCTGGGCCAGGATCTGGGGTCGCAGGGGTTTCCTGGCGACTTCAGCGGATCTGCGGCCCGAGAGAGGCGGGTCGCAGGTGCATCACACTGCGCGCCATGTTGTGAAGAGCGTGGAAATGGCGCTGCCATCCGGCGCCGGGAAGAAGGTGCGCACCACCAGCCGCTTCATCTGCAAGGGACTGGTGGTGCCGGTGAAGGGACTCGAACCCCCGACCCCATCATTACGAATGACGTGCTCTACCAGCTGAGCTACACCGGCACGCTTCCATTTGCAGGCCCTACGAAGGCCCGCCACGTTCTACAACCGCCTCTGTAATCCTTTGGCTTTACACATCATTCCGCAGCGAACCTGCTGCTTGCAAATGACGCGCTCTACCAACTGAGCTACACCGGCGCCTTGCTCTGACCGCCTGAAATCCAACCGGAACCTGCTGGGTGTTCCGCTGCTGATTGTCAGGCCGTTTCCCGCTTTCAGCGCCCGTTTCGGGGCATCGGCGGGGACGAGCAAGTGTGCGCTGGCGTTTAGCCGGTCACAGGGCGCCGCGCAAGGGCCGAGTCGCCGGTGAGGCGCGGATTTGGGTTGAGGGGGCCGCTTTGCGGCAGACCCGGCCGGAAAAGCAGAAAAGCCGCGTAACCCAAGGGCTACGCGGCTTTTCTGTGGTAGTGGTGCCCAGAAGAGGACTCGAACCTCCACGCCTTGCGGCACTGGTACCTGAAACCAGCGCGTCTACCAATTCCGCCATCTGGGCGATGTCGTGGGGCGCGATGTAGCCGCCCCCGATGGGGGTGTCAACGGGGTTCGCGCGTTTTTTCGTCGCAAGCCGCAGCGCGGCGTTTGGCCTTGTCCGGGCGGCGTGGCGAAGCTATTCAGGAACGGGTTCAGGAAGGCGCCAGAGGGATTTCCCATGAGCAAGCTTGTCACGATCTACGGCGGTTCGGGCTTTGTCGGGCGCTACATCGCGCGGCGCATGGCCAAAGAGGGCTGGCGCGTCCGCGTGGCCTGCCGCCGCCCGAATGAGGCGCTGTTCGTCAAGCCCTACGGCGTGGTCGGCCAGGTCGAGCCGGTGTTCTGCAACATCCGCGATGATGCCAGCGTGCGCGCCGTGATGCAGGGGGCGGATGCGGTGGTGAACTGCGTCGGCACCTTTGACCGGGGCGGGCGCAACAACTTTGCCGCCGTGCAGGCCGAGGGCGCAGGGCGCATTGCCCGGATCGCCGCCGAAGAGGCTGTGGGGGCGCTGGTTCATATCTCGGCCATCGGGGCCGACCCCGAAGGCGCCAGCCTTTATGCCGCGTCGAAGGGCGAGGGTGAGAAGGCGGTTTTGGCAGCCTTCCCCAATGCCGTGATCCTGCGGCCTTCGGTGATCTTCGGGCCCGAGGACGGGTTCTTCAACCGCTTTGCCGGCATGGCGCGGCTGGGGCCGGTTCTGCCGCTGGTGGGGGGCAACACGCGCTTCCAGCCGGTCTATGTCGATGACGTGGCGCAGGCGGCGGTGAAAGGGCTGACCGGGGCCGCTGCGCCCGGGATCTATGAACTTGGCGGGCCGGATGTTGATACGCTGAAGGGCCATGTCGCCAAGATGCTGGCGGTGATCCGCCGCCGCCGTCTGGTGCTGAACCTGCCGTTCTTCGTGGGCAGCATCATCGGCGGACTGGCCGATGCCGGATCGGCGCTGACGCTGGGTCTGGTGACCAACCGCATCCTGACGCGCGATCAGGTGACCTCGCGGCGCAAAGACAGCGTGGTGTCGGAAGGCGCCAAGACGCTGGCCGATCTGGGGATCACCGCGACGGACATGGATGCGCTGCTGCCCGAGTATCTGTGGCGCTATCGCCCCTCGGGGCAGTATGCAGCCATCAAGGAATCGGCCAAGAACCTGCGCAAGGCCTGACGCTTGGAAAACCTTGGGGTTTCGGCCCTTCTGGGGCTGCTTGAGGGGCTGACCGAGTTCATCCCGGTATCCTCGACCGGCCATCTGTTGCTGGCGTCGCATTTCCTGGGATTCCAGAGTGCCGGCAAGACCTTTGAGGTGGTGATCCAGCTGGGCGCGGTGCTGGCGCTGATGACGGTCTATGCCGCCAAGTTGTGGCAGACCTTTTCCTCCCTTCACCATGATGAGGCCAGCCGGCGCTTTGCCGTGTCGGTGACGCTGGCCTTCTTTCCGGCGGTGATCGTGGGCGTTCTGGCGCATGATTTCATCAAGACCGTGCTGTTCGAGACGCCCGCGCTGATTGCCGTGATGCTGATTCTGGGCGGTGTGGTGCTGCTGTTCATCGACCGGCTGGCGCCGCCGCCCGAGGATTTCGACGCCAGCGCCCTGCCCTTCCGCAAGGCGCTGCTGATCGGGGTGGCGCAGTGCCTGGCGATGGTGCCGGGTGTGTCGCGGTCGGGCGCGACGATCGTCGGGGCGCTGATGCTGCGGGTGGAAAAGCGGGCGGCGGCCGAGTTCAGCTTTTTCCTGTCGCTGCCCACCATGGCAGCGGCGGTGGGCTTTGACCTGTTCAAGAGCCGCGATCTGCTGGATTTTTCAGCA
>JAFLCY010000240.1 GCA_017303485.1 Rhodobacterales bacterium | reverse complement strand
CCAGCATCGCCAGACCGAGCCGCAGATACATGACCAACCTCTCGCCTGTCCGGGTCTCAAGCCTGGGCCGGCAGCTTCCTGACCGCATCCAGGACCCGGGCCGAAAACACCAGCGCGGCACCCGCATTGAGGTTGATGGCGACCCCCAGCGCTTCTGCGATTTCCTCCTCGGAAGCGCCCGCCTTTACCGCAGCCTCGGCATGCACCGAGATGCAACCGTCGCAACGGGTGGTGACGGCGCAAGCCAGGGAGATCAATTCGCGGGTCTTTTCGTCGAGGCGCTGGGTCTTGCTCCCGGCCCGGTCAATGGTCAGGACGCCTTTCAGCACCTCCGGGGCAAGTTTTCCAAAGTCCCCGATGCGGCCGAGAATGTCCGAACGAAATTGATTCCAATCCAGCATGATTGATTTCCTTGAGGTTTGAAGAATTCGCGCCCTTGAGACGGGGGGCGCACGTCCCGTGATGCGGTAGCCGAAGGCCTTAATGGGTGTGTGTTTTTTCCAGCACTTCAAGCTCGATGGCCGGATACAGATGCCCGACCGAGCGCCGGTATTCGTCCGGCGCCATCGGCAACTGCTTGAAGCGCGACGGCAGCGGGCTGGCGATGACTTCCGTCATATCCATGCCGGTGGCGGCTGAGGCACGCAGAAAGCCGGTGAGCCAGGTCAGCCAGTCTCTGGTGCGGGCGATGGCCGAGGCATCGCGCGTCACTGCGCCGTGCCCCGGAACAAGCGCCCGAAAGGTGGACGCCCGGGTCAGCTGCTCGAGTTCGGACAACGAACGCAGCCAGCGTTCGACCTGCGCGTGCGGCGTCGTCGGCGCCCGGTCGTTGAAGACCAGATCACCCGCAAACAAGACACCGCTCGACGCATCGTAGATCGCCAGATCAGCCCCCGTGTGCCCCTCGAGGGCCAGGAGCTGCAGGTGACGCCCGGCAATATCAAGGGCGCCTCCCCCGATGTTGCGGGTGGGCAGGAACACCTCGGTGCCGGCCATCCAGTCTCCACTCATCCGATAGAGGTTCTCGGCAAAGGCATTGCCTTCGGCGGCCATGGCTTTCTGGATCTCCGCCAAGGTCGCAATGGGTACGTCCGAGAACGCCTGATTGCCCAGAAAATGATCCGGGTGGTGATGGGTATTCAAGACCAGAACGACAGGCTTGCGGGTGACCCGACCGATCGCCGCCCGCATTTGCTGCCCGTAGCGCAGCGACGGGCCGGTATCGACGACGATCACGCCATCCGGCGCGACAATGAACCCGGTATTGACAATGTTGCCGCCATTCTCGGTATTGAAATCGGTCGTCTGACCGACAAAGGCGTAAACACCCGAGGCTATTTCCTGTGGCACCAGGTTGTAATTGAAGTCAGCGGCATGGGCCAATGCCGACACCCAGATCACGAGGGCGAGAACGAAATTTTTCATGGCGCAACCCGCACGTCGAACATGTTGCCGTTGTTGTCGCGGCCACTGACCATCAGGCTGCCCTGCACGGCTCCGCGATTCAGTGTGAACACCGGGTTCTCGCTGACTGGCTGGGAGATCTCCAGACGCATCAGGCGCTTTCCGGCGTCGTCCTTCAGGACGACCTCCTCGAGGTGAAAGGCCGGTACGCCCGCCATCAGCCCCGTATCCATCGGATGAATGATCCGCAGCCGAACCCGGCCGGACATCGGCCCTTCGCTCCAGGTCCGCGCGGTCACTTCGTTCAGGCGCTTCTGCCACTCGGACGAGGTCGAGGCGGCCGACGGCGCCGTGCAGCCGCCACCCGTGGTATTCACCCAGACCCCGCCAACGTGCCACACACCATCGGCCGTTTTGGCCGCAGCGCGAACCGGGGACGACTGCTGCAGCTTGGCCCGGAAGCCCAGATAGGCGCTGGTTGATTCCGGATAGAACCTGAGGATTTCCAGGATGGGGTTGAAGTCGGCAAAGACCAGAACCTCCTTGACGCCGGTCAGCGCGGTGGCATCGACCGTAATCGGAACCTGCAGCGGATTCTCTGCAAGCCCGGACGAGATCACCTTCACGCGCTCGTCGAACTGGACCGGCCCATCCGAAAGGAAATCCCGCTCCATGTCCTTCCACCTTGCCGAGCCCAGCGGATCAGCCGTTTCTTTTCCGTGCGCGATTGCAGGATTGCCGCCACACGTCAGTGCTAGAAGCACGGCAATCAAGGTTGCTGCGAGCCTCATGGCCCCCTCCTTTGACAGTTGTTGAATCCCCCCGATGAAGGCTGGCGCCCCCGGCTTGGCCGGATTGCACCTGGCCGCGAACAGACTCTACCTACCAGTTGGTAGATATGCAAGCAGCCTCTCGCGTTCTTCTGGCCGGGTGATTACGCCAAGTACGCCGTCGCAAGGCCTGATCTCGCCGGCCAGAAAGAAAAAAAGCCCGCGTCGGCGGGCCTTTTCAATGAGCGGAGCGAAACTTCAGCAGCGCCCCGTCAGCAGGAACACCGGGTAATCCCGCTGGGGCTTCCTCACCACGCTGGCCGACACCACCGCGACCTCGCCAAAACCCGCTTCTTCGGCAGCCCGGCTGATCGCGGCGCGGTCGAAGCCGTTGTGGAAGACGCCGGTGTCCTCGCTATGAAAGCTCCCGTCCTCGGCATCCAGATCGGCCAGGGCGATGAAGCCGCCGTCCTTCAGCATCGCCCGGAAACGCCGGAAGATCGCGCCGATGTCGGCCACGTGATGCAGGGTCATCGACGAGATGATCCCGTCGAAGGGCCCGTCGATGGCCTCCTGCACCAGATCCACCGGGCGGATCTCCACCGGGCAGCCCAGCT
>JAFLCY010000239.1 GCA_017303485.1 Rhodobacterales bacterium | reverse complement strand
GACAGCCTTGTCGTGGCCGAGGCCTGGGTCGGCAAGAACCTGGTGATGAAGCGGGGCCGTCCGCGGGCTCGTGGCCGGTTCGGCAAGATCATGAAGCCGTTCTCGGAAATCACCATCAAGGTCCGTCAAGCCGGGGAGACCGCGTAATGGGACAGAAGGTTAACCCGATCGGGATGCGTCTTCAGGTCAACCGTACCTGGGACAGCCGTTGGTTCGCCGATTCGAAAGACTACGGCAACCTGCTGCTTGAAGACCTGCGGATGCGCGAATTCATCCACAAGGAATGCAAGCAGGCCGGCGTGTCGAAAGTGATCATCGAGCGGCCGCACAAGAAGTGCCGCGTGACGATCCACACCGCGCGTCCGGGCGTGATCATCGGCAAGAAGGGCGCCGATATCGAAACCCTGCGCAAGAAGCTGGCCGCCTTCACCAAGTCGGACCTGCATCTGAACATCGTCGAAGTGCGCAAGCCCGAAGTCGATGCGCAGCTGGTGGCGGAATCGATCGCCCAGCAGATGGAGCGCCGGGTGTCCTTCCGTCGCGCCATGAAGCGCGGCGTGCAGAACGCGATGCGCATGGGCGCCCTCGGGATCCGTGTGAATGTCGGTGGCCGTCTTGGCGGTGCCGAAATCGCCCGTACCGAGTGGTATCGCGAAGGCCGCGTGCCGCTGCACACCCTGCGCGCCGACATCGACTATGCGCTGTCCGAAGCCGAAACCCCCTATGGGATCATCGGTGTGAAGGTGTGGATCTTCAAGGGCGAGATCCTTGAGCACGATCCGCAAGCGCATGACCGTCGCCTCGCCGAAGCCGCCGATGCCCCGTCGTCGCGTGGCCCGCGCCGCGAGCGCGGCGACCGCGAACGCGCGTAAGGAGTGAGAAGAGATGCTGCAACCGAAGCGCACAAAGTTCCGCAAGATGCACAAGGGCCGCATCAGCGGTGAAGCCAAAGGCGGCTTCCTGCTGAATTTCGGCTCCTTCGCGCTGAAGGCCACCGAGCCCGAGCGTGTGACGGCCCGTCAGATCGAAGCGGCCCGCCGCGCGATCACCCGTCACATGAAGCGTCAGGGTCGGGTCTGGATTCGGATTTTCCCGGATGTTCCGGTCTCGGCCAAGCCCGTCGAAGTTCGTATGGGTAAGGGCAAGGGTTCGGTCGATTACTGGGCCTGCAAGGTCAAGCCGGGCCGCATCATGTTCGAGATCGACGGCGTCGCCGAAGAGATCGCGCGTGAAGCGCTGCGCCTGGGCGCGATGAAGCTGCCGGTCACCTCGCGCATCGTCGCCAAGGAAGACTGGTAAGGTTTTGCCCTCGGGCAAAACCAGTGCGGCAAAGCGGATTTCCCCGAAATCAGCGGGCCGTCACACGGTTGAAAGAATGGGCCCCTGCCGGAAACGGCGGGGGCTTTTCGTTTGCGTTGACCGCCTTTTACTGCGCGCTGAAGGGAGTGGACTATGACGCCGAGTGACTTGGGTTGGAAGCAACTGCGCACTTGTGACGATCGTCGTTTCTTCGCGGGAACAACCTTTATGTTCAAGACGGACGACAGTGGTCCACAAGGTCGCTACCAATTTGCAATCGCGGTGCTTTGTGACGGTGACAGGCAGTTTCTGCTCGTTTCGGCAGAAGGTAGGACTTGGTCTAACGGGGGTGAACCACTTCCCGAGGAATCCAACTACGAAGGCCAACCCTACACGCTCTCTGCCGACTGGCTGCGTCGCAATCTAGGCTATATCGCAAAGATCAAAGATGAAGGTGACGTCTGGTTTGCTGAGCGCGTTCTCATTACACCGGAACCGTCAGGCGAGACGCACTAGCCGGTGATCCTAGACGAAGACCGTATGCGAAGTAGCAGTTGTTAAACCATTAAGAAAACTCAAGAAAGTAACGCCATGCCCGAGATCACCTCTCTCTTCGTCACCCGCCTTTACCGCGCCAAGCTGAACGAGCTGGCGAAGAAGAAGGTGGATTACGCCGAGCTGCATTCCTCTTGCGACGCCATCGCCGAGGATGACGAGGCCGGGCAGGACTGGTGCGAGGCCAATGGCTATCCGGGCTATACCTCTTACGCTTCGCTGGACGATCTGCCCTGGCGGTTCCCGATCTTCGGCGATCTGGAAAAGGCGCTGGACAAGCATGTCGCGGCCTTCTGCGACGATCTGGGCTTCGATCTTCAGGGCAAGAAGCTCAAATGCAACTCGCTCTGGATCAACATCCTGCCCGAAGGCGGCACCCATGCCAGCCACATCCACCCGCATTCGGTGATCTCGGGCACCACCTATGTGGCGATGCCCGAGGGCACATCGGCGCTGAAACTGGAAGACCCGCGCCTGCCGATGATGATGATGGCGCCGGTCACCCGCAAGGACGCGCCCGAGGCGCTGCGCCGCTTCGTCTATGTCCAGCCCATGGTGGGCGAGGTGCTGCTGTGGGAAAGCTGGCTGCGCCATGAAGTGCCGATGAACATGTCGGAAGAGGAGCGGATCTCGGTCAGCTTCAACTACGGCTGGGCCTGAGCGGCGGGGCGATCCGAGGTTGCAACGCGGCGCTGCGCTGGCCTAACCTTGCGAACCGCGCATGAGCCGGGCGTCAGAACCCGGGCGGCATCTTGGGCAGGGAAGCATTTGGCCAAAGCCAGCGAAAACTCGCATTATCTTGCGCTGGATGCCGCGAGGGGTTTGGCCGCGATTGCGGTCTTCCTGTACCACTACAAGGGCCAGATCCATGTTTTCGGCCTCATCAGCGGCAGCTTCCTTGCGGTCGACCTGTTCTTCCTGATGAGCGGCCTGGTCATCGCCCG
>JAFLCY010000238.1 GCA_017303485.1 Rhodobacterales bacterium | reverse complement strand
GAGGATGACCCGATTTAAAGGCAACGCGACAGCCGGTGATCTCGGCTCTGATCGCCGATGTCGTGACGCGCACGAGCCGCGCGGCAGTCCAGCGAAACCTCAGCTGGACAGATGAAAGAGGATTGATCCGCGAAGTGACGGGGCAAGGACGATTTCGGATGTGGCGCGCGTCCTTGCCCCGATGACTATCTCCGTCAAATCAAAACTACCTGCCTGCAGGCAGGAGCCCGCTTGCAAAGAGAAGCTGGTTTCAGCTTCTTGCCGCCCTCCAGACAACTGCGGCGATGGCAAAGAACAGGGCGGCCCCGAAGCCCCACACGCGGGCATAGCCAATCATGTCGCCCCATGGGGCCAAGGCATAGCCGATCGCCAAGGCGGTCCAGATGCACGCCACGCCAATCAACAGCCAGATATCTTCTTTCATGTCAGATCTCCTGTGGAATTTCCTGTCAGTGACCCATCTCGCCAGTGGCGATGAGGGGAACCGCTTGCAGCAACTCGAACCCAAGGGTGCTGAAGCCATACATGGCGACCGCAATCACGAGGATGGACACCGGCCCTGTCCAAGCAGCGTTGCGCCCGACGGGCAAGGCCTCCCATTGGACCGGAGCCCGGTAGGATGCCTCCGCTGTTTCCGACCGGCCGAACACCGAAGCCAGAGCGATCGCTGCATAGGCAAGGAGGGAGAGCGCCATGACGGTTCCGCCCAAGCCGACAAATCCCATGAGTGTCGACCAGACCGCAGGCGCTTCGCCGCCGTATGTGACATCCATCACCCGCCGCGGCACGCCCATGTAACCCGCAGCCACGCCCGCGCTGCCAAATACCAGAAGCCCTGCCGATGCCACCCACGGCAGCGACCGCAGCAGCCCCGGCGCACGAAGCGGGCGGCCAGTCAACTCTGGCAACAACGCCGTGAGTCCCGCGAGCAGCGACAGGCTGACGGTTCCCACCGTGAAGAAATGGAAGTACCCCGGAACGAAGAACGTATCCGACAGCAGCGGTGCCAGCTTCTCCTGGATCAGCACGAATGCCAGCGAGATGCCGAAGATCATGTTGACCACGGCCATGCTTGCCGCGTTTGTCGCGGGATGCTCCCACGGCAGCTTGCGCAACCAGCCGAACAGACCCGTTGCACCCGAGGCTCGCGCGTGAACCTCCAGCGTTGCGACGATCACCAGGAAGGCGGTCAGCGTCGGTACCGAAACGAACAGCGAGAGCGCCGAACCCGCCACCTTGACATACTCCGGCAGGCCGGGGTCGAGGAACATGTGGTATAGCGAGGTTGGCGGCACGAAGACGAGATACAGGCTGAAGACCAGCTTCGAGAATCTGGCACCAAACACCGACTTTGCGCCGGTCAGCACCTGCATCAGGATGTACCAGACAACCACCGTCGCCATGAGCGGCAAGTAATGCAGATTGTGGAACAGGATGTGCCAGCCTGTCTCCTGGCTTGCCGGAAAGGCGCCCAGTCCGGCGGCCCAGAGCAAGGCCGGCAGGAAGGCGTGAATTGCCGCAAAGCCGGTGACGATCAGAAAGCCGGCCCATGCCAGAAGGGCAAAGCCAAGCGCGTCCAGAGACCGGCGGCGGCTGCGCCCGAGAGAGGGCAGAAGCGTGGCAATGGCGGATGCCGGGACCAGGATCAGACCAAGTCCCAGCAAGACATAGCCAAGGCTGAAGACCAGAGCGGTCATCGGTTCATCAACCAGTAGGTCGGCCTTGCCGTCGTATAGCGGGGGCGAACCCATCACCGAGGCCAGAAGCCCAAGGCCGAACCCCAGCACCATCGCAATGGATCCGGAAAGGGCCAATGGATGCTTGACCAGTCCGGTCTTCCCCCCGCCGTTCCCGCGCTCGGCGGCAGAAAACCCGAGCAGCAGGGCCGCCTGGGCGAAGTAGAGCCAGTAGAAGAAGGCACTGAGTCCGTGCACCGAAAGGAAACGGTAGCCGGACTCGGGCAGGACCGGCAGGAACCCGGCCCGGACAAGGGCGGTCAGCAGACCGCCCGCAAGGCCGATGATCAGCGCCACAAGTGCAGCGACAGCCAGAAAGATGACAATGCGCCGATCCTGACGAGGAAGCGAGCGCAACCGGGAAACGATTGTGTCAGACATTGGAACCTCCCCTTCAGACGACGGTAATGCGGGCTTGCATGCCATCATGGCCGGGTCCGCAGTAGGATGTGCAATAGACGAGAAAACTGCCCGGTCGGGTGAACGTCATTTGCAGTTCCGTCTCGACCCCGGGGCCGAGGCGGATCATCCTGGCGCCTTCTCCGAACTGGATCGACGCGCCGTGGGTGACGTCGGCGGCCAGCATTCGGAAGCGATAGGGCCGGTCGACCTCCAGCCGGATGTCCGAGGGGTCAAAGTAGAAACGTTCGGCCAGCATGAGCACTTCGACGGGCGTGTCCATTCCTGCATGATCCGGCTCGGTGTGTGCTGCTTCCACATCAGAAGCCATCTCCATCCCGTCCATGTTCATGCCGGACATGGCTTCCGGATTGGCGACCGGCCTAGGATAGACGGATCCATCCGGCTCGCTGAAGCGGGCGACGAAATCGGCAAGCTCGGCCCGGAAGGCTTCGACATTCGATGTCGAAGCCATTCCGCCGTGACCCTCCATTGCCATCGCGGCCATGGGATCAGCATCCGCAGCTGAGGTTTCTGCGTTGCGCAAGAATGCGAAGGGGTTTGGGGCTGCGCCGTAAGCGGCCCAGAGGCCGTAGAGGCTTACGCCGCCAAAGCCCAACGTGGCGATGAATCCACGTCTTGTGGTGAAGTGTCTGTCGGGTTTCATGGTTCAA
>JAFLCY010000237.1 GCA_017303485.1 Rhodobacterales bacterium | reverse complement strand
GGACGCTGAACTTCGTCTCGGGGCTGGCGGGGCACATCCTGCCGCCCTCGGGGAGGGAACTGGTCTTCGCGATCTTCTCGGGCGACCCCGAGCGGCGCGACGCGGTGCCGGTGGCCCTGCGCGAGGGGCCGGAGGGGGCCGAGGGCTGGACCAAGCGCGCGCGGCGGCTGCAGGGGCAGCTGATCAGCCGCTGGGCGGGGGCCAATGGGTGAGCGTGGAGGCGGACGCAGGGGACTTCGGTTGGGGTGTCTGTGTGTGGATGGAATCCCAATGAGCTGATCTTATTGGTAGATTTGTGTGGTCGTTAGGGGTTTGTTAAGGGTTGGGTGTCGTGCGATAATACCTCCGTACAAGAGAGGCGCCGGGAGATCACAGACGGTCTCAAGGATTTGCAGGAATGCTGGCATCTAATTAGACCGGACAGTTGCGAGAGTAGGGAGATGGTTGGCTGTAGATGAAAGATGAGGAAGCGGCACAACTCATCCGGAGCCTTTCTGAGACACGATCCGTTGAAGTCAAACGGTGGTTTGACCCGGCTCTGTTGCACAAATTGGGTGATGGGCGGGCCTCCCCTTTCCCCGGACAGACTTATCCTGCGACCTCTGTGACGGGCGTGCCGAGTGCGGTGAAGCTGTTCAGGACCGCAACCCGGACGTGGAACTCTGCGACCTGACGGTCGAAGTCTCTGGCGGATAGCCGCTGCCCCAGCAGCTTGACGCAGTGCATCTTTGTTTCTGCGCGACTCCGGCGGTGGTAGCCGCTCCATCGTCGCCAGATGGTTCGACCGACGCGTTTCGAAGTCCGCAGGATTTCGTTTCGCGCGATCGCCCCGGCGGTATCGGTCTTCCAGAACTTGGCATTCTTGCGGGGCGGTATGATAGCGGCGGCCCCACGGGCGGCGATCGCGTCATGGCACTTGCGGGTGTCGAAGGCACCATCAGCGGTAACGCTGCCGATCTGCTGTTCGGGCGGGATCTGGTCCAGCAGTTCTGGCAGCATCGGTGCATCGCCCACGTCGCTCGTGGTGAACTCGGCGGCCCGGATTTCCAGGGACTTCTCGTCGATCCCGATGTGGATCTTGCGCCAGACCCTGCGTTTTGCACCGCCATGCTTGCGGGCGTTCCACTCGCCTTCGCCCTCGACCTTGATGCCGGTGCTGTCGACCAGCAGATGCAGCGGACCATCCGATCCACGGTAGGGGATGTTCACCTTCAGGGTTTTCTGCCGCCGCGACAGCGTGCTGAAGTCAGGCACCGCCCAGTCGAGGCCGATCAGTTGCAGCAGGCTCTCTACGAACCCGGTCGTCTGCCTGAGCGCCATGCCGAAGAGGACCTTCATGGTCAGGCAGGTCTGGATCGCGGCATCGCTGTAGTCACGCTGTCGGCCGCGCTTGCCGGTCGGCGCGGCCTCCCAGGTCATCGCGGGATCGAACCAGATCGTCAGAGAGCCTCGGCGCTTAAGCGCCTTGTTGTAGCTCGGCCAGTTCCGGGTCTTGTAGGTCAGGGGTGTCGGTCTGCTCATGGCCTCCAGCTATCACGCTGGATTCACAACATGAATCCCCTCAGGCGATTTGTGCAACAGAGCCCCTCACACCCCCATATGCCGCACCCTTGCCCCCCACTCGATGGCCGCCGCATGCAACCGGTCGATCTTCAGCTCTTCGCAGACCTCCTCGAGCATCCTCAGTTCGACCTGGGAGTGTCTCCCGTCGGCGGTGACCACGTCGCAGGCCAGCGCGTAGGCGGTCTCGAAAAGGCGCTCGGGCAGGGCCTCGCGGATCAGGCCGAAGAGGGCGTCCAACCCGTCTTCCTCTTCGAACAGGTCGAAGACGGTGCGCGAGATGCGGCGGATGCGGTCGGCATCGTAGGCGGCGAAGATCGGCATGTGGTTGACCATGCGGGTGATCGCCATCAGTTCGGCGGTGCGCATGTTCTCGTCCGAGGCCGAACAGGCGACCATGACGGCCACCAGCGCGTCTTGCGGGGACATGGGAGAGGTCTGGGACATGGGGCCTCGGCTGTTTGCAGGTGCGGCAGAGATTATTGACGCCTTGGCCGGGCGGCAATAGAGGACGAGGGCCTGCGGCATGGGGCCTCGGGCGTTTCGGGAGAGATGGGATGAGCGCGTTGCGCGATGCGGCGATGAAGTCGAAGGCCTGGCCGTTCGAAGAGGCCCGCGCGGTCCTGAAACGCTATGAGGCGGCGCCGCCGAAGAAAGGGTATGTGCTGTTCGAGACGGGTTATGGTCCGTCGGGGCTGCCGCATATCGGGACCTTCGGCGAAGTGGCGCGGACGACGATGATCCGGCGGGCGTTCGAGATCATCAGCGATATTCCGACGCGGCTGATCTGCTTTTCCGACGATGTGGACGGGATGCGGAAGGTGCCCGAGAACGTGCCGCAGCAGGAGATGCTGCGCGGGCACATGCAGAAGCCGTTGACCTCGGTCCCCGATCCGTATGGCGAGTTCGAGAGCTTTGGCCACCACAACAACGCGATGCTGCGGCGGTTCCTGGACACGTTCGGCTTCGAGTATGAGTTCATCAGCGCGACCGAGTTCTACAAGAGCGGGCGGTTCGACGACACGCTGCGGCTGGCGGCCGAGCGGTATGATGCGATCATGGAGATCATGCTGGCGAGTTTGCGCGAGGAGCGGCAGCAGACCTATTCCTGCTTCCTGCCGATCCACCCGGAAACCGGGCGGGTGCTGTATGTGCCGATGAAGGAGGTCAACGCCAAGGATGGCACGATCACCTTCGACGACGAGACGGGGCGCGAGTGGACGCTGCCGGTGCTCGGCGGCCATGTGAAGCTGCAGT
>JAFLCY010000236.1:1322-2824 GCA_017303485.1 Rhodobacterales bacterium | reverse complement strand
GCCACGGTCGGGTTGCCGATGCGCGAATAGACGTTACCAAAGGTTTGCAGGTTGAACAGGCTGGCGGCGTGGTCAGCCGAATCGAAGACGAAGGAGCTGGTCTGGTGGATCGGCAACGCGCGCGCGCCGGTAGCCGCGTCCGGCTGGGCGCCGGCATGCAGGCAGAGGGTCTCGATTCCGAATTGGCGATCGCTCATGGTTGGCGTTTCCCGGGCGAGGCAATTGCGCCGATAATGGCGGCCCACCGTCGCTCGATGATACGCGATCGGACTGTTCCCCGGCCCATGTTCCTGCTCAAGAAAATCCTCACCGCCCTGATCCTGCCGCCCACCGGCCCGGTGCTGCTGGCGCTGTTCGGGCTTTGGCTGTCGCGGCGTAATAGTCGGCGCTGGCAGTACGCCGGCCTGGCACTGGCAACAATCTCCCTCCTCGGCCTGATCGCCCTGGCCATGCCCGTAGTCGGCAATGCCCTGGCGCCGGCAGAGGCGCCACAGGCGCCGATCAGCGCCGAGGCGCTGCGCCGCGCCCAGGCCATTGTCATCCTCGGCGGCGGCAGTTACTACGCGGCGCCAGAGTACGGCAGCGACACGGTGGGCAGCGCCTCGCTGGTGCGGGCCCGCTACGGCGCCAAGCTGGCGCGCGAGACCGGCTTGCCGGTGCTGGTGACAAGCGGTTCGCCGCACGGCGGCCGCGCCGAGGCGGAGTCGATGCGCGAGGTGCTTGAACGGGAATTCGGCGTCAAGGTCCGTTGGACCGAAACCGCCTCGCGCGACACCGCCGAGAACGCATCGATGTCGGCGCCGCTGCTCAAGGGCGCCGGCATCACCCGCATCGCCCTGGTCACCCACGCCTCGCACATGCCGCGCTCCGCAGAACTATTCCGCCGCGAGGGCATCGAGGTTCTGCCGGCGCCGACCGGCTTTCGCACCGCCTCGCCGTCGAGCGTGGAGGATTACCTGCCGCGCAACCTGCGCCCCGCCCGCGAAGCTCTGCACGAGCATCTTGGATTGCTGCATCACCGACTAATGGAAAAGCTGCCATGAACGATGAACTGCTGATCGGCCTCGTTTCGATTTCCGACCGGGCTTCTTCCGGGGTGTATGAGGACAAGGGCATTCCGGCACTGCGGGAATGGTTCGGCGCCGCACTGGCCTCGCCCTGGCGAATGGAAACGCGCCTGATCCCCGACGAGCAACCGGTGATCGAGCAGACCCTGATCGAACTGTGCGATACGGTCGGCTGCCACCTGGTGCTGACCACCGGCGGCACCGGTCCAGCGCCGCGCGACGTGACGCCCGAGGCGACCCTGGCCGTGGCGCACAAGGTGATGCCCGGCTTCGGCGAGCAGATGCGGCAGATTTCGCTGGCCTTCGTGCCGACTGCCATCCTCTCGCGCCAAGTCGGCGTGATCCGCGGGAAGTCACTGATCCTAAACTTGCCCGGCCAGCCCAAGGCCATCAAGGAAACCCTGGAAGGTGCCAGGGATGCGGAAGGAAAATCAC
>JAFLCY010000236.1:0-1284 GCA_017303485.1 Rhodobacterales bacterium | reverse complement strand
GCGGTGGTCAAGGCCTTCCGGCCCAAGTCGGCGATCCGGCCAAAAGCCTAGCTGTAGGACTGGACGAAAAAGTTGGCGACGACGAAATCCGGCCCGGTGGACAGTACCTCGCGCGGATGCAGGCGGGCATTCTTGTCATCGACCTTGAACACCAGGGCGACCTTGTCCTCCAGCGCATTGGCCGGCAGGGCCATGCGCGCATATTCGCCGACCTCAGGCACATCAAGCAAAATCGCCTCGGTGTAAATACCCCCCGCGTCGGCGAGCACCGCGCGCGGGGTCTTGCTGATGGTTTCGATGCCGATCGAATCTTCGTTGGGTCCGGTACGCACGTAGCGTCGGACCACACCCAACAGCCAGTTGTCGCCGCCGTCCGGCTGCACCGCGACCATCACGCCAATGCGAATCCAGTCGCGTCGCGCCTGCACCGCGTGCGCCCCCATGCCACCCAAGCTAACGTCGTCGATGATCCAGGATTCGATGCCCTCACCGTTCAGCACGCGTCCGGAAAGACGCTCGTGTACCGGAGCCATCCCGGCGACGAGCTTCAGGGGCGAATTGATGCGGCGCCGCGCCGTGTTGCGCAACGGCGGCTTGGGCGCCCAATTCAATGCAAGGTGTTCCAGCACCGGAAGCACGGCCGCCGGCTCGTACTGGGCACCCAGCTGGATACCCGGCGGCACGCGACCGTCGGCCTTGATCTGCTCGATGGTCTTGGTCACCGCAGTTACCGCACGGGTGCCGCTGAAGAAACGCAGCGTCGGGCTCAGCTCGGGTTTCTTCGCCAGCCGCGTAGGCGGCAGCGGCTTGGCCGCATCGACCCAGTAAACGCTATCGGGCTGGAGCGCTGGCGCAAGCGAAAAAAACGGCAGGAAATAATTGATGAAGCGCTCGGCGATCTCGATCTGCAAAGGCTTCAGGTTATCCATCGCGCTGGCGTGGAAGATCAGGGCCTTGAGGTATTCGGACTCGACCGTGGTTTCGCCGCCGCCGGGATACAGCAGCAGCGGCTTCTGGTCCAGCCTGGCCTCGACCGCCGCACGATAGACCTCGCCCAATGTCAGCCAGGTGCTGCCATCGACCGGGCCATAGTGGAACTGGCGCCATTTCAGCTCGGCCGCCAATGAATTGATCAGGCGGCCATACAGCAGGTGCTGTTGCGAGCGGATCGCCTCGGCATCTTTTTCGCCAGACCGCAGCCGCGTAAAGCAATCGAGGTAGGCCTTCAGCAGCAGTTGCCAATAGGCGTGGCTCAGCTCCCAATGCTTGCTTTCCTGGGCGCGC
>JAFLCY010000235.1 GCA_017303485.1 Rhodobacterales bacterium | reverse complement strand
CGCCGCCCATCAGGTCGTGCATGATGGTGGCGGTGCAGGCCAGCGGGCGGATGGTGATCTCGATGGGCGTGTTGGTCTTCAGCCCGCCGACCAGCATGTGATGGTCGATGATCGCCTGAAGCTTCGCTTCGTTGATCGAAGGCGGCAGTTCGGCCGGGTTGTTGGTGTCGACAACGACAACCTTGTCGCCCGCAGCCACGTCCGAGATGATTTCGGGCTTCGGCAGGTCCCAGTGCTTCAGCACGAAGGCGGCTTCGGTGTTGGGCTCGCCCAGCAGGACGGGTTTCGCCGGGGTGCCTTTGATTTCCGACAGATACCAGGCCCAGATGATCGGCGAGCCGGTGGAATCGGTGTCGGGGGATTTGTGGCCGAAGACGAGCGTGGTCATGGGGGCGAACCTTTGAGGCGATGATTTCGCGCGGTGTATAGGTCGGGCAGGGGGGAATGTCACGGGGGCGCTTGCGACGGTGCAGGACATGTCCTACATGTATTGCATGTATGACAAAGGGGCGCGCCATGCTGTCGGTCAGGTTGCCGGAAGACATCGAGAAGCGGCTGGACGCGCTGGCAAAGGCCACCGGGCGCAGCAAGACCTACTACGTCCGCGAGGCGCTGATCCAGAAGCTTGAGGATATGGAAGACCTCTACATGGCCGAGGCGGTGATGGAGCGCATCGCGAGCGGTGAGGAGAAGGTGATTTCGGCAGAGGAGTTCTGGCGTGGCATGGACGATTGAGTACGCTCAGTCGTCCCGCAAGCCGATGGAACGGCTGGACCCGATGGTCCGACGCCGCATCCGTCAATTTCTGAGCGAGCGCATAGCCACACTCGATGACCCGCGCCAGTTGGGCGGGCCGTTGCAGGACGCGCATTTCGCCGGGCTCTGGCGTTATCGGGTGGGGGACTACCGCATCCTTGTCGACATCCAGGACCGGAAGGTGACGGTCCTCGTCGTCGGTATCGGCCACCGGGGCGAAGTCTACCGCTGAGGCGGAGCCGGGTGCCGGGCGCTCCAAAGAATATGGCCGACCGAGGCCGCCATCACCATCGCGCCACCGATAAGCGTGGGGGTGGTGGGGGTCTCATGGAACACCAGCCAGACCCAGACCGGGGTGAGCGCGGTTTCCAGCGCGCCGATCAGGGCGGTCTCCACCGGGGTCGTGTGGCGGGAGCCGAGGACGAACAGCGCGAAGCCCAGGGTGGAGTTGATGAGGCCGAACCCCGCGAGCAGGAGGAGGTTCGGTGCGTCGAGGCCGGCGAGGCTGGCGAAGGGGATCATCGTCAGGGGTGCCCAGACGGCGGAGAGGGTTCCGGCGGCAAGGGTAGGCGTCTCGGGGCGGCCCCGCGCGATCATGATCAGGCCTGCCATCGCCAGCACCATCCCGAAGGCCATCAGATCGCCGAGGAGGGTGCCGTCGCCCCCCAGTCCGACCATCACGATGGCCCCGACCAAGGCCAGGGCGGCGGCGAAGATGCCGGCGCGGCCCGGCGGTTCCTTCAGAAGCCACCAGCCCAGGAAGGCGGCGACGAAGGGCAGGGTGGCGTAGATGATCGCGACATGGGCGATCGAGGTCGCCTTCAGGCTGCCGACGAACAAGAGCATCCCGAGACCGGAGAACAATGAATAGGCCCAACCTGCCGCGCCAAGGTGGGTGAAGTCGCGGAAGCCCTCGACCCCTTTCAGCCACCAGAGGGTGACGAACAGCCCGGCGGCCCCGGCCAGACCGCGCCAGAGGATGACGGTCGGAGTATCCAGCGGAATGGCGCGGGCGAAAAGGCCGGCACTGCTCCAGGCCAGGGTCGCGCCGAGCAGCATCAGGATGCCCTGGCGGTGGGCGTCTACCATGCACGCGGGGCTTTCGGCAGCAGGGGCCATTGCGCAGGGTCGTGGCCATAGATCAGCACGGCCTCGGGCGGGGCGAGGGACAGGAGGTGGTCGGCCGAGGCTTTGGCGGCGATGGGGTCGTCGGCGTCGGGGAAGCCTTCCTCGGGCTCCGACGCGCGGTTGATCGCATCGGCGGCAAGGATCAGGTGTCGGCCGTCGGGAAGTTCGACCAGCGCCGAGAGATGGCCGTCGGTGTGTCCGGGGGTCGGGATCAGCGTCAGGCCCTCGCAGACCGGGGTGTCGGCCTCGATGCAATGGTAGCTGGCGTCGGGCCAGGGGATCGGGCGGGCGCTGCCGAAGTAAAGCGGCGCGGGTTCGGCGCGTTCGCGGGCGGTCATCACGATGGGCGCATGGGCGAAGAGGGGGAGGGAGCCGACATGGTCGATATGGCCATGGGACAGGATCACAAGGTCGATGTCGGCGGGAGTAAGGCCAAGGAGCGCCAGCGCGCCTTCGGCGGTCTGGTCGCGGTGAAAGTCGATCAGGCGGCCAAAACGGGGCAGGCCGTCCTGCGCGGCGCGGTCGGGG
>JAFLCY010000234.1 GCA_017303485.1 Rhodobacterales bacterium | reverse complement strand
TGATCGGCTCGCCGGTCATCTCGCAATAGCCGTATTCGCCGCTCTCGATCCGCCGCAACGCAGCGTCGATTTTCGAGATCAGCTTGCGCTGGCGGTCGCGGGTGCGCAGTTCCAGCGCGCGGTCGGTTTCCTCGCTGGCGCGGTCGGCCAGATCGGGGACGTTGCGGGCGCTTTCGGTCAGATTGTCCAGCGTCTCTGCGCTCTGGTCGATCAGTTCCTGCTTCCAGATGATCAGCTTGCGACGGAAATATTCAAGCTGCCGGTCGTTCATGAAGGGCTCGTCCTCGGCGGGACGATAGTCATCTGGCAGGAAAACTTCGGCCTTCATCGCAGCTTTCTCCATGTCGCCGGCTCGCGCCGACAGGTGGGCTTCTGTCATGGGCGCGCTCCTGTTAGCCGGGCGTATAGACCCTGCGTCGGCGATTGTCACTAGCGGTTGCGACAATTTGTTCGCACCATTAGGGTCCGCCTGCGCCCTGGAAACACAGTGTTGATGACACAATGAAATTCACCTCGACCGAGACCTATGTCGCCTCTCCCGACCTGACGCTGGCCGTCAATGCCGCCGTCACGCTGGGGCGTCCCTTGCTGGTGAAAGGCGAGCCCGGCACCGGCAAGACAGAGCTGGCCCGGCAGGTCGCGCAGGGGCTGGGGATGCCCCTGATTGAATGGCATGTGAAGTCCACAACCAAGGCCCAGCAGGGGCTTTACGAATATGATGCGGTCAGCCGCTTGCGCGACAGCCAATTGGGCGAGGCGCGCGTCCATGACGTGTCGAACTACATCCGGCGCGGCAAGCTCTGGCAGGCTTTCACCGCGCCGGAACGCGTCGTCCTGCTGATCGACGAGATCGACAAGGCCGATATCGAGTTTCCGAACGACCTGTTGCAGGAACTCGACCGGATGGAGTTTCACGTCTACGAGACCGGCGAGACTGTGCGCGCGCAGCATCGCCCGGTGGTCATCATCACCTCGAACAACGAGAAGGACCTGCCCGACGCCTTCCTGCGCCGCTGCTTCTTTCACTATATCCGCTTTCCCGATGCCGAGACCCTGGCCGCCATCGTGCGGGTGCATTTCCCGGAGCTGAAGGAAAGGCTTCTCGCCGCCGCCCTGGCCGAATTCTTCGACGTGCGCGAGACGCCGGGCCTGAAGAAGAAACCCTCGACCTCCGAGATGCTCGACTGGCTCAAGCTGATCCTGGCCGAAGACCTGTCGCCCGAGGATCTCAGGCGCGATCCGCGCCAGATCCTGCCCCGGCTGCATGGCGCGCTGCTGAAGAACGAACAGGATGTCCAGCTATTCGAACGGCTGGCCTTCATGGCTCGCGGGCAGCGCTAGGCGCGAATCGGCCGATCCTGCGGCGGGTTCCGCGCCGAACTTCATGCGAAATTCTCACGGAATGGCATTTTTCTGAAATATTTTGAAACTTTTCGCGATCTTATGGCGCATATCTGGGTGTCGGGCGGGCGCGACCCGCGACACCTAGAAAACCTTACAGCGTCAAGATCACGCGCAATTGACAGTTGTGCCCGGCATCCGGGAAATGGGGGCAAGGTCAGGCTGCTCTGACCCGTTTCACGGATCTGCCGATGATCGACTGCCCCGCCCCGACCCGCCTTCCGGCCCGGCCCTGCCCGGCCGCCGCGCGGGTCATGGCCAAGGCGGCGCCGCATCCCGTGACCCCATTCCCGCGCGGGCCCCATGGGCCGTTGCGGGCTTTCCGCGTCTCCGCCCGGCAGGTCCTCGGTGCGGCTATGGGCAACGTCTATCCCTGGGGCACCCTGTCTGCTCGCCCCCATGGACAGCCGGGGCCAGGCGTCCTTGCGGACCATGGCACAACCCGGGCGAAGGAGGATGCGGGGGCATCGGCCTTCGTCCGGGCCGCCACCCCCCAGGCTCTCCGCATGAAAGCTGCCCTGCCATGCGACACTCTTTTCAAGGGGCCGCGGCGGCCCTGCTGACCCTTGCCCTCGCGGGCTGCCTTGCCGCCCCCGCGACCCAGGTGACCAAGGCCCGTCCCGGCGGGTCTTCCGGCTCGGATGCGGGCTTCACCGCCCCGCTTGCCCTGGACCTTCCGCCCCGCGCCGCGCCCGTCAGCCCGCGCCATGGCGATGCCGAGATGGCCGCCAGTTTCATGGACCTGACTTTCGCGATGGAGACGGGCCGCACGCTGGATCATTTCAGCCGGTTCGAAGGCCCGATCACCATCGCGCTGACCGGCGCCGTGCCCGCCACCGCCCCCGCCGATCTTGACCGCGTCATCGCCCGCCTGCGGGCCGAGGCCGGGATTCCCATCAGCCGCAGCTCTGGCCCCGGTGCCGCAATCACGGTCGAATTCACCCCGCGCGCCACCCTGCACCGCCTTGCCCCCAGCGCCGCCTGTTTCGTGGTGCCCAATGTCTCGTCCCTGGCCGAGTTCCGCCGCCAGCGCGGCAGCGACGCGCTGGACTGGGCACAGGTGGTCGAACGCCAGCGGGTCGCGATCTTCGCCCCCTCCGATGCCAGCGCGCAAGAGGTGCGCGACTGCCTGCATGAAGAGGTCGCCCAGGCGCTTGGCCCGCTGAACGACCTGTACCGCCTGTCGGACAGCGTCTTCAACGACGACAATTTCAACTCGGTCCTCACCCCCTTCGACATGGCGATCCTGCGCGCCACCTATGCGCCCGAACTGCGTTCGGGCATGAGCCGGGCCCAGGTCCAGGCCCTGATCGGCCCGGTCATGGCGCGGGTCAATGGCGCCGGGCCGGGCTTTGGCGCAACTCGGTGTGGTGTTCCAATCGCGCGCGCTCGATGTTGATCTCACCCTGCGCCAGAACCTGATCTATCACGCGGCCTTACATGGCATTGGCGGCAAAGAGGC
>JAFLCY010000233.1 GCA_017303485.1 Rhodobacterales bacterium | reverse complement strand
GGGAAGGACCTGATAGGAGCGGTTCGAGAATGATGTAAGGTCCTGATCAATCAGCATCCTTTTCATCATGCTCAGATACTGGATCGGCAGCGGCCGGTCCAAGCCGAAGGATTCCCGGACCGCCGCCAGCACCTCTTCGGATGCCCCCCTTCCGGCGATGTTCGCGGCGGGGTCGATGCCCGGCGTCGCAAAGAAGATCAGGAAGACCACCATCGACAGGCCGGTCATGATGAAGATCATCTGCATCAGCCGGAACAGAACGAAGCGAAGCATGGATCAGCCCTCCTGCTTCATGCGGGGGTCGAAGGCGTCGCGGACGACATCGCCCAGAAGGTTCAGCATCACCACCGTCAGAACAATCGCCAGACCCGGAGCAAGGGTGGTCCATGGCCGGGAATAAAGCAGCGGCTGGTTTTCCCGGATGATGGTGCCCCAGGAGCTTTCGGGCGCCTGCACACCAATTGACAGGAACGACAGAGAGCTTTCCAGTATCATCGAGATGGCAACCGTGATCGGCGCAAAGACGATCAGGATCGGCAGAACGTTCGGGACGACGTCAATCAGCAGGATTCGCCAGGACGGAACGCCGATCCCGCGGGCGGCGGTAACGAATTCGCTCTGCCGCACCTGGATCGTCTGCGCCCGGACCGGCCGTGCGATATAGGGGATGTTCACGATGCCGATGATCAGGACCGGAATGATGATGCTGTCGGCGCGGATCTCGAACAGTCCGAAATCGAAGCTGCGCCCGATCGTCACGACCGAAAGAGAGGTTGCCAGAAGGAAAACCGGAAAGGCCCAGACCACATCCAGCAGCCGCGTCAGGACGGTATCGACGATGCCGCCGAAGAAGCCCGCACAAAGCCCGACCAGCAGCGCAAAGACCAGACTGATCGTCGTCGCAATCCCGGCGATGAAAAGGGAGTTCTGGCCGCCGTAAAGGATGCGCGCCATTATATCGCGGCCCAGCGAATCCGATCCGGCGAAGTATTGCGGGCCCCAGGTCGGCCCGATGGGAATGGTTCCCAGACCAAGCCCTTCGGTGACCGGCTGGATCACCAGCACTTCCTGTCCGTCAAGCCAGATCTTCGCCGACAGGGCTGTTGCGAACGGGTTCGTCCGGGAAACATATTCGGCATAGATCGGAGCGGCGGCCGTTGCGGCAATGATCAGGGCCAGAACGACGAGCGCGATGATCGCCGAAGGCTGTCTGAGTATCCGTCCAACGGCCGTCGCCCAAGGGCCCCTGCTGACAGTGACGCGAGACGCAGCGTCAGGATGTCGGGCGGCACTGTCAGAAGAGATGGTCATCGTTTCACTGCACCCAGAGAGAAGACAGGGTTACGCTTGCCAGACCCGAGAAGGCGATCGGGGCGCCGCCCACCCGGCTGGAGAAGACATCGAGGATCTTCGGCTGGTACAGCGGAACCGCCGGAGCGTTTTCCGTGACGTAGCGGTCGATCTTTGACCAGGCCTCGGCACCCGCCGCGCGGTCCTTCAGCGTCGCGGTATTGGCGTCGGCGATCATCTGTTCGAGAGTGGGGTCGCAGAAGCCCGAGATGTTCACATTCGAACTGGACGCTTCACGGATGTTGGCACAGGTGAACAGGGCGCCGATGAAGTTGCCCGGTTCGGGATAGTCCAGCATCCAGCGATGCACGGACATCTGCACCTTGTTCTCGGTGTTGTTGATGTAGTTCCAGTAAAGGCTGTCGGACAGGATCTTTACCTCAGCGTCAAAGCCAAGCTCGGTCAGCAGGCTTTGCAGATACAGGGCGTTCTCGCGCACGTTGTGGCGGTCATCGCCGAAGACCGTGACCTTCTGCCCGGCGACGCCGGCTTCGGCGATCAGGGCGCGGGCGCGGTCCATATCCGGCGCCGACCAGCTGGTGCCGGGATTGACCGTGTAGTCGCAGAAATCGACATGCCCCGGAATGCCTACGGGCAGATGCTGGCAGATCGGGGTGGCAAGGTTCGGCCCGCCATACTGGTTGACCAGCGCGGCCCGGTCGACGGCATAGGCAAGGGCCTGCCTGACGCGCACGTCGTTGAAGGGCGGGATCGTCGTGTTCATCGGGGCAAGCCAGTAGGACACTTCGTTGTGGATATGCGCGCGGTCCGAGTAGCTGGCCGAGATTTCGCCAAGCCGTTCGGTCGGCACACGGTGGAACATCCAGTCGGCCTGATTGTTCAGAACGGCATTCAGGGCCGAGTTGGAGTCGAGGCCGAAAGTGTAGTGGATTTCGTCGACATAGCCATCGGGCTGTGCCTCGGCGCTCCATTCCTTGAACTCGGGGTTGCGCACGGCGGTCAGACCGGTGGCAGGATCATATTCGGTGATCATGTAGGGGCCGGTGCCAAGCGGCGGCACAACGCCCTGATCGGTGGGCGGCGTGTCTGCCGGCACGATCGAAGCGTGGAACATCGCGACCTTGCTCAGGAATTCCGCGTCGGGCGCGACAAGATGGAAGGTCACCGTGTTGCTGGCCGGGTCGATCTCGATTCCCTCTTCCAGCGAGCAGCTTGCGCGTTCGGCAACGCAGGCGTCGGCGCCGACGATTCCGGTATAGAACTTGTCCGAGGTCGGGCTGGCAACCTTGAACATCCGCTCGAACGAGGCGCGGACATCGGCCGTCGTCACTTCGGCGCCGTTCGAGAAGCGGATGCCACGGCGCAGCTTGAAGGTCAGGGTCCGGCCATCGTCCGACACCTCGGGCAGGGCTTCGGCAAGGTCAGGCACGACAACGTTGCTGGCCTCGCCGTCGGCCTTCTGGAAGGTCAGCAGCTGGTCGTAGACCACCGCATGAATCTGCCAGGTCAGTTCGTCATAGGCGATCTGGGGATCGATGCTTCCGTCAAATCCGGGCGCGAGCAGCATAAGCTTGCCGCCCCGGTGCGCCGTCATCAGCGCGTTGCGGTC
>JAFLCY010000024.1 GCA_017303485.1 Rhodobacterales bacterium | reverse complement strand
CACCCGCCAGCGCGCCCGGCTTCTCCCCCCGGCAAGCTGGATACTCCACACCACCGCGAGGGATGAAACGCTGGAGCCGCGCGTCTTTACAGACGTGTGACCCTGCACAAGAGCTTGATCTTGTCGCCCCGCCCCTGGCTGATACCCTGAGTCAAAGGATGAGACCGATGCCCAGACCCGCAATCCTCGCCTTTCTTGCGCTCCTGGCCTTGCCCGCCCAGGCCGCCACCATAGCCTACCAGATCGACCCTGCCGCCTCGACCGTCGCCTTCGAGACCGATTTCGGCCCCGACCTCATCACCGGCTCGATCCCGCTCGAAACGGCCGACCTGCGGCTCGACTTCGACAATGTCGCGAACTGCACGATCGAGGTGGCGCTGGACGTGACCGGGGCCAGGGCCAGCTTCCCCTTCGCCGCCCAGGCGCTGAAAGGCCCGAAAGTGCTGGACGCGCGGGAATTTCCCCAGATGACCTTCGAAAGCGTCTCGGTCAGGCGCGCGGGCGAGGCGGCGGATGTCACCGGCAACATCACCATCCGCGGCGTGACCCGGCCCGTTATCCTGCGCGCGCAGATCTTCCGCCCGCAAGGCAGCAAGGCCGACGACTTCAGCCACCTCACCGTGAAACTCAGCGGCCGGGTCAACCGCTCCGACTTCGGCGCGGCCGGCTGGTCCGACATGGTGGGGGACGAGGTCCGCATCCTCATCACCGCCCGTATCGACGCGACCGGCTGACATGGGGCTGCGGAACTGCCCCGAGGAATTCGGCCTCGTCACCCGGGCCCTGCACTGGACGATGATGGTCATCATCCTCGGCCAGCTCGCCCTCGGCCTCCGGCTCGACAGCATGGAGCCGGGTCTCGCAAACCTCTGGCTCTACGGGTTGCACAAGACCATCGGCTTCGCCGTCCTCGCCCTGATCCTGATCCGCATCGCCTGGCACCTCGCCAGCCCCCCGCCTCCGCCGCTTGGCCCGCACGGGCCAACCTTCTGGATCGCCCGCGCCGTACATTGGGCGCTCTACCTCCTCCTCATCGCCATTCCCCTCACCGGCTGGGCGGGCAGTTCCGCCACCGGCATCGACGTGATGATCGCCGACCGCTGGACCGTGCCCCCGCTGGTCGAAGCGTCGGAAGAGGCCGAGACTTTCTGGTTCGGCCTGCACGACATCCTGACCAAGCTTCTGATGGCCCTGATCGCCCTCCACATCCTTGGCGCCGTCAAGCGCCAGATCGGTGGAGACGGCACCCTTACCCGGATGATCCGCGGCAAGGCGTAGCCCGCTGGCCCTTTTCCCGCACTTGGGCTAATCAATCGCCGGACTTGAACGAAGGCGCAGACATGGCACGCATCCTCATCACCTCGGCCATTCCCTATATCAACGGGATCAAGCATCTGGGGAACCTCGTCGGCTCCCAGCTTCCCGCCGACCTCTTCGCCCGCTTCAACCGCGCGATGGGGCATGAGGTGATGTTCATCTGCGCCACGGATGAACACGGCACGCCCGCCGAACTGGCCGCCGCCAAGGCCGGGAAGCCGGTCGAGGAATACTGCGCCGAGATGCACGAAGTGCAGAAGGACCTTGCCGCCGGGTTCCGGCTGTCCTTCGACCATTTCGGGCGCTCCTCCAGCCAGCGCAACCACCGGCTCACCCAGCATTTCGCGGGCAAGCTGGACGAGGCCGGACTGATCGCCGAAGTCAGCGAAAAGCAGGTCTTTTCCATCGACGACAACCGCTTCCTGCCCGACCGCTATATCACCGGCACCTGCCCGAACTGCGGCTATCCAAACGCGCGCGGCGACCAGTGCGAGAACTGCACCAAGCAGCTTGACCCGACCGACCTGATCAACCCGCGCTCCTCGATCTCGGGCTCGACCAATCTTGAGGTGCGCGAGACCAAGCACCTGTTCCTGCGCCAGCGCGCGCTGCGCGACAAGCTGGAGGCCTGGATCGATTCAAAGACCGACTGGCCGATCCTCACCACCTCGATCGCGAAGAAATGGCTGAACGACGGCGACGGCTTGCAGGACCGTGGCATCACCCGCGACCTGTACTGGGGCATCCCGGTGAAGAAGGGCGACCAGCCCTGGCCGGGGATGGAGGGCAAGGTCTTCTACGTCTGGTTCGACGCTCCCATCGAATACATCGCCGGAACCGCCGAATGGGCTGATGCCAACGGCAAGACCGATGCCGACTGGGAACGCTGGTGGCGCACCGACAAGGGCGCGGCAGACGTGACCTATTATCAGTTCATGGGCAAGGACAACGTGCCCTTCCACACGCTCTCCTTCCCCGCCACCATCCTCGGGTCGAGTGAGCCGTGGAAGCTGGTCGACTACCTCAAGTCCTTCAATTACCTCAACTATGACGGCGGCCAGTTCTCCACCTCGCAAGGTCGCGGCGTCTTCATGGACCAGGCCCTGTCGATCCTGCCGTCAGACTACTGGCGTTGGTGGCTCCTGTCGCACGCCCCCGAAAGTGCGGACAGCGAATTCACCTGGGAGAACTTCCAGACCTCGGTCAACAAGGACCTGGCCGACGTCCTCGGCAACCTCGTTTCCCGCGTGACCAAGTTCGCCGTCTCGAAGTTCGGCGCGCAAGTCCCCGCAGGGGGCACGTTCGGCCCGCTGGAAACCGCCCTCAACGCCGACCTTGGCGCCCGCATCGCCGACTACACCCGCTTCATGCAGGAGATGGAGGTCCGCAAGGCCGCGTCGGAACTGCGCGCGATCTGGGTGATCGGCAACGAATACCTGCAAGCCGCCGCGCCCTGGTCGGTCGTCAAGACCGACCCGGAGCAGGCCCAGGCCATCGTCCGCCTCGCCCTGAACCTGATCCGCGTCTACGCGATCCTGTCCGCGCCCTTCATCCCCGATGCCTCAGCCACGATGATGCAGGCGGTCGGTTCGGACGACTGGACCTGGCCCGCGGACATCGGTGCCGCAATGCGGACACTTCCCGCCGGACACGGCTTTACGGTGCCGGAAAACCTGTTCCGCAAGATCACCGACGAAGAGCGGGTCGACTGGCAGGCCCGCTTCTCCGGCGTTCGGACCTGATCAGCAGCTTTCCGCGCAGTTTGCAGCTGCAGCGCAACGGGGCGATCGAGGGTGGTTAACACCCCGTCGCCCAACCGCGCGTATGCATGCTTGTCATACGCTTTTCATACCGGATGTAGACGTCTGTCTGCCCAAGGTGTCAGGCCGTAAACTCTGCGTTCTCATAAGGTTGCAAGCCGAAATCTCCACCTTCGAAATCGTGATTCGCAGGCCTCGACCCGGAATCCGCCGCAGGGCAGGAAAAGGTTCGTTTGCATCCGCAGAAACGCGCCTGACGTGGATGAATTTTTGCGCCAACCGCAAAGTCGAAGGACAAAATTCCGCCGATCCTGAAAACTTGGGGAAGGCACACCACACGCATTGGTGGTAATGTGCGCTATCGGACCCGAGTCGCTGCCACCTCAGGAGAGCCCGACATGACACATGTTCTGCCCCGGCGGACACGCCCCGCCAGAACCTATGCCGCCGTTGCCCTGTTCCTTGCCGTCTATGTGGGAGTGCTGGTTTTTGTGTTTGCGCCCAAGGACTTGATCTCGGTCCAGTCCCCGACCGCACTGCTTCAAACCGACTGACCGCGCCTTCAGATGATCGCCCCTTCCACCAACGCGCGCCCCTCGGCGATGCGTCCGTAGTGGAACTCGGTCATGTCCAGTGTGCGGTACCCGCCATGCAGGATCAACTCGGCCGTCGCCCGCCCCATGGCGGGCGATTGCTGCAAACCATGGCCTGAAAAACCGTTCAGGAACAGGAAGTTGCCAATCTCCGGGTGCGGCCCGGTGATGGCATTTTGGTCCAGAAGGTTGTAGTCATACTGCCCGGCCCATTCGCTGATGACCTTCACCGCCTCGAAGGCCGGGATGCGGGTGGCGACATAGGGCCAGATCTTGTCCATCCAGAGCCCGTAATCCATTGTGAAATCGTCGAAATCCACCGCCGGGTCCACATCGGCATGGCCCCCCGCCATATAGCTGCCGCCGCCCACTTCCCGCACGAAAACCCCCGAAGGGTCGATGGTCAGCGGCAGCGGACGGTCCAGCGGCGTCTCCGCCTGGATCACCCAGTTGAAGCGTTTCCGAGGCTCGATCGGGATCGCAATCCCCGCCATCGCCGCCACCTTCGCCCCCCGCGTGCCGGACGCATTGACCACGGTGCCGCAAGCGACCATCCGGCCGGATTTCAGCCTGACTCCAGTGACTTGGCCACCAGACACATCCAGCCCGACCACCTCGTCCGCCACATATTCCACCCCCGCCTCGCGCGCCTTGCGGTGGAACCAGTCGAACACGGTCGAGCCGTCGAAATAGCCCTCATCACGGGTATTCAGGCTGCCGAGGACCAGGTCGTCCACCATCATGAAGGGAAACTCGGCCTTGATCTCATCCGCCGTCAACAGCCGCGTCCCGGCCCCTGCCGCCACCTGCACCGCATGGTTGGCGCGCAGCACGTTAGCGAAATCTTCACCATCGGCGAGATAGAGATAGCCGAAATTCTGGATCTTCAGCTCGGGCACCCGGTCGTCCCCGCCCATCCGCTGCCGCAGGGACTGCACGAAATCGGCCCCGAACTGCGAGATGCGGATGTTCAGCTCGGTGGAAAACTGCTGGCGGATGCAGGAAAAGCTGAGGGTGGTCGCCGCCTGCTCGTAGCTCGGGTCGCGCTCGACCACCAGCACCCGGCCGGTGAAGCCCAACTGCCTCAGCCACCAGGCCGTCGACGACCCCATGATCGCGCCGCCGATGATCACGACGTCATACGAATCGTGCTTTGGTTCCGTCTGAAATCCCTGCATTTCCGTCCTGCCTCACGCTCTCGCCGGAGGATTTAGCGCAGCTTCGGGCGGCGGTAAATGCGGCCCGCACTCAGTCTTGCGCCGGGGGCACGTCCACCGAAGGCAGCCAGGGCTTGATATCCAGAAGCGGTGTGCCGTCGAAGGCGTCCAGCGCATCGAACTCCAGGAGACCCTGGGTCCGGTCGACCGCCAGCAGACGCACCACTCCCATCGCCACCGGATTGGGCCGGCTCGGCGCCCGCAGCGCGAAAACCCCGGCCGGCTCCGCGCGATGCGAGGGGTTCAGAACGATCAGGTCGCGCCGCGCCAGCCCCGTCCAATACAGCAATATCAACGGCATACCCGGTACAAGCCCCAGAAGCCCGGGCCGGAACGGCGGGTCAACCTCGGCCCGGAATTCGCCCCCCGCCTCGCGCGCCTCGCGCAGGTTCTTCGGGCAATTTCCCCGCGACCAGGGGCTGCGCAAGCGCCCGATAAAGCGCAGGCGGGCGTCATCCGCGATCCGGGCGGGATCGAAACTCAGTGCAACCTCGCCCGGACGGCCCGGCTTTCCCGGAGATGCGTCACTCATCCGTCCCGTCTCCGTCCCTGACCCCGGCTGCATGCTGAGGCCGGTACGGAACGGATGCAAGCCTCAGCCGCCGGAAGCGTCATCCGTCTTGGTGTGATCCATCTTCATGTGGTCCATGCCTTCCATTGCCTCGCCCATCGGCGGGTCGATCATGAATTCGACCTCCACCCGCCCGGCATGTTCGAAGATCAGCGTGACCTTGCGCATCTCGCCTTCCAGCATCGCCGGGCCTTTCAGACCCATGAACATGATGTGGTAGCCGCCGCGGTCGAGGCTGACCGTTTCTCCGGCCGGAAGGTCCAGGGCGGCGACAGGTTCCATCGTGCCGATGCCATCGGCGTCGACCTTGCTTTCATGCACGTCCGCCTTGGCGGCGATGTCGGTTTCGACCCCGATCAGACGGTCCGCCTCGGCGCCGTTGTTGACGATCGCCATATAGCCCCCGGCCGCCTTGGCCGTGGCGGCAGGCTGCGGAATATGGGGGTGGATGATCTCCAGATCGCCGACCTTCACCTCATGGGCAAGCGCCGGGCCGGAAAGCAGCAGCGTGGCGGCAAGGGCAAGAAGTCTTTTCATGGTTTTGCTCCATCATTGGGAAAGCGGCCCCGCCCGGAAGGACGGGACCACGGGAAAACCTCAGCTGACCAGCCGCTTGAGCGGCGGCAGGGCAGACAGGACCACAAGGTCCAGCACAATCACGGCCAGAAGCGTCAGCCCCAGCATCGGGAAGGCCAGCGACAGGCCAAGTGTGATCAGCAACACGCCCTTGGCATAGGGAATTTCGGCAGGTTGCGGCGGTGCGCCAAGCCGCGCCCCGGCAGGGCGCCGCTTCCACCACAGGACGAGGCCCGAGACCGCCATCAGCATCACCGACAGGCAGAACGCCGTGTTCAGTGCGATGTTCCACAGTCCGAGGTCGCCTTCATGGAACGCGACGCCCCAGGCCATCAGCCGGGCATAGGGCGAATAGTCGGCATAGCGCACGTCGGCCAGGACATTGCCGGTGTACTGGTCGATGTGGACCGTGCGGTCGGCACTTGGGTCCGGCCCGTCGTTCGACATGCTGTCGTGGCTGATCGTGAAGACCCCGGTTTCGTTTGCCGGCAGATTCAGCTGATAGCGATAGGCAAAGCCCAGCCCGTCGGCAAAGGCGGCAACACTGTCGACCGTCACCGGACCGGCGATCGCCTGAGTTCCGGCGAGCGAGCCGGATTCCGGCATCGGCGTCTGTTCCAGAGCCCAGGGCACTTCCTTCGCCGCGCCATGGTTCATGCTAGCGTGGGTTGCATCCGACAGCGGCACCGCATCCCATTTCTCGGCCGGAAAGGTCGACCAGGCCTGGACGAACTTGGTCCCCCAGAGCCCGGTCCACGACAGGCCGGAGATCAGGAACAGCACCAGCAGCAGGCTGACCCAGAGCCCGACCGCGCCATGCAGCGATTTCCAGAACGCCCGCCCCTTCGCGGAGACCTGCACCGTCAGGGCCTTGCCCCAGCCGTTGCGTGGCCAGTACAGGTAGATTCCGGTGATCACAAGGAAAAGCCCCAGGCTTGCCGCGGCCTCAATCATCCAGTCGCCGACATCGCCGATCAGAAGCGAGCCGTGGATGTCGGTCAGGAAATCGTACCATCCGGCCCGCCAGGGAAACTGGTTCAGGACCTCGCCGGTATAGGGGTTCAGGGTGATGCCGGTGCTGGCATCCTCCAGGGCCACGGCGACGGTCGCAACGTGGTCGGGTGACAGCGGTGCGACGTATTGCGTGGCCCTTGCACCCGGGATAGCCGCTTCGGCGGCGGCAGTCAGTTCGCTGACCTGAAGCAGGTGGTCGCCGCGCGGAACGGTCAGCTTTTCGTCGCCGATCCCGGACAGGACGGCGATCCAGAGCATGATCAGGCCGGTTGCGGCCAGCATCAGCAGGAAGGGGATGACATAGAGCCCGGCATAGAAGTGCCAGCGCCAGGCGGCGAAATAGAGTCGATTCTGCGGTTGTGTCTCGGTGGACATGGGAAAGCCTTCGGTTCGCATGGGTATGCGCAGGCAGGAACGGCCTGCGGGCGGCATGGAACGGCGGCGTGGACGGGATCGTGGCGCCGCCGTCAGGCGACGGGAGGCCCCTGTGGCCGATTGGCCGGGTCATCGGGCCGCAGGCGGGCATGCACCTCACGCGGCGCTATCACGGCGGCCTGGAAGGCAAGCTCCAGGTCGATCCGCGCGCCGGTCAACGGCGGCAGGTCGGCAGTTCCGGCAATCTGGCAGGCCTGGCACTCTGGTCCCGGATGCGGCGCCTTGCCGAAATCGCCACAGATGTCTTCCAGGCTGACGCCGTTCTCAAGCGCGAAGGCCAGCGCCTCGTCCTGCGGTCCAGGCAGGCGATGCGCAAACCCCGTCGCCACCAGGGCGACGGTCAGCGCGGCGACAAGAACCGCGCGATGAAGGGTGATGATCGCGTTGACCAGCATTGCGGTGAAATGACGCAAGTTCCCCGGCCCGTCAACCATTCGCCAGTCCCGCCCGTCTGCGGCGAAACAGCCCGGCTTGCGCATCCGGGGCAAAAGCAGAAGAGTGGCCAGCGCCCCATGTAGCTTGCAGCGGAAATTCCCATGCCTTCGCAAATTCCCGTCTTCGATGGTCACAACGACATCGTCCTGAAGATTGCCGCCGCCGGTCCCGACCGAGCGAAGCTCTGGCTGCAAGGCGAAGGGGCCGGGCATCTCGACCTGCCACGGATGCTGGCCTCGGGCTTCGCAGGCGGGTTCTTCGCGGTCTACATCCCCTCGCCCGAGACGGGGGACCATGTCGACTATGATGCGATGATGGACAACCCGCCCTATGACGTTCCGCTGCCCGACCTGATCGACCACGGCGCCGCCCAGCCCGTAGCCGTCGAAATGCTGGGCCACCTCTTGTGGATGGAACGCGCCTCGGCGGGCCGGTTCCGCTGGTGCCGGTCCGTGGCCGACATCCGGGCCGCGATGGATGCCGGTGCCGTGGCCGGGATCATCCATTTCGAGGGCGCCGAACCGATCGGCCCCAACCTCAACGAACTGCATCTCTTCCACGCCATGGGCCTGCGCTCGCTTGGCCCGGTCTGGAGCCGTCCGACAATCTTCGGCCACGGCGTGCCGTTCCGCTTCCCCTCCACCGGCGATACCGGGCCTGGGCTGACCGATCTTGGCCGCGCCCTGGTGCGCGAATGCAATGCTCTGCGGATCATGCTCGACCTCAGCCACCTGAACGAGGCCGGGTTCTGGGATGTGGCGAAGCTGTCCGACGCCCCGCTTGTCGCCACCCATTCGAATGCCCATGCCGTCACCGCCTCCAGCCGCAACCTGTCGGACCGGCAGTTGCGCGCCATCGGCGAGACCGGCGGCATGGTCGGCCTGAACTTCGCCACCTGTTTCCTGCGCGAGGACGGCCGGAAAAGCGAGGACATGACGCTCGACCCGGTCAAGCGGCACATCGAACACATGCTGAAACTGGCGGGCGAGGACCATGTCGGGATCGGTTCAGACTATGACGGTGCGACGACGCCCAGGGACATTGGCGGGGTCGAAGGGCTGCCGGTGCTGGTTGCCGCGATGCGCGAGATGGGGCTGGGCGAGGCGCTGATCACCAAGATCGCGCATGGCAACTGGCTGCGTTTGCTGGAGCGCACCTGGGGCGGGTGACGGCCTGTCCTTGCTTCGTCATGCCTCGCGGGGGCGCCCCCGACGAGAAGACGACGTCGCACGAGGAGGTTACCCGGAAAGCCCCGACCGAAGCCCCTCGGCCAGTTCGGCATAACGGTCGGCCAGCGGGTTCGAGCGGCGCCAGACCAGCCCGATGGTTCGCCGCGGTCCCGGAACCGGAAGACGGTGCAACACCACCGGGGCCGACCGGGCCTCGACCTCGGCGGCCATTTCCGGGATCAGCGTCACCCCGATCCCCGCGCCCACCATCTGCACCAGCGTGGACAGCGACGAACCTTCCATGATCTCGCCCGACAGGCTGGGCGGCAGCTTGCAGAAGGCAATCGCCTGGTCACGGAAGCAATGCCCCTCCTCCAGCAAGAGCAGCGGCATCTCGGGCAGGTCGGTCAGGGCCGGAATGGGCTGAGCAGCCGCTGACAGGTTGCGAACCAGCAGGAACTCCTCGTCAAAGAGCGGTGTCTCGGCAAGCGAGGGTTCGGAAACCGGCAGCGCAACGAGCGCAAGGTCCAGCCGCCCCTCGGTCAGGTCCCGCACCAGTTTCGGTGTCACGGCCTCGCGCGGGCGGAGGTCCAGGTCGGGGTAATGCGCATTGAGGTGCCGCATCACCTGCGGCAGCAGGTAGGGCGCGACTGTCGGGATCACCCCGAGCCTTAGCGGCCCCGACAGCGGCCCGGAAGATGCCCGCGCCAGGGCGCCAAGTTCATCCACCGCCCGCAGAACCTCGCGCGTCCGGAGAGCAAAATCCTCGCCCAGCGCCGTCAGCCGGATCTGCCGCGCCCCGCGTTCGACCAGTGCCGCGCCCAGGATTTCCTCCAGTTCCTTGATCTGCAAGGACAGCGCAGGTTGCGAGATGGCCGAAGCCTCGGCCGCCCGCCCGAAGTGGCGGTGCCGGGCCAACGCGTCGAAATAGCGCAGGTGTTTCATTGTAAGCGGCGTCATATGTTCCACTTATCGCCGCAATTGGAAAATGAAAATTCCCTTTATGGTCCCAGGATGCTAGCGATGAGACAGTGTTGAAGATCAGTGACTCGTCCACCGTTCCGACCGGGACGGGGAGAGTCCTGTTTTTCGTCCCGGAATTCAGCCAGATGAGGAGAGTAAGATGGATGGCAACGACGCAAAGAGCGGGGGCAAGTGCCCGGTAATGCACGGCGCGATCACCGAGACAGGAACGTCGGTGATGGACTGGTGGCCGAAATCGCTGAACCTCGACATCCTCAGCCAGCATGACACCAAGGTGAACCCGCTGACCGGGTTCGACTATCGCGAAGAGGTGAAGAAGCTCGACTTCGATGCCGTCCGCCGCGACCTGACCGCCCTGATGACCGACAGCCAGGACTGGTGGCCAGCCGACTGGGGCCACTACGGCGGGCTTTTCATCCGGATGTCCTGGCATGCGGCCGGCACCTACCGCATGGCCGATGGCCGAGGCGGCGCGGGCACCGGAAACCAGCGTTTCGCACCGCTGAACTCCTGGCCTGACAACGCCAACCTCGACAAGGCCCGGCGCCTGTTGTGGCCGATCAAGAAGAAATACGGCAATCGCCTGTCCTGGGCCGACCTGACGGTCCTCGCCGGAACCGTGGCCTACGAATCGATGGGGCTTAAGACTTTCGGCTTCGGCTTCGGGCGCGAGGATATCTGGGCCCCTGAAAAGGACATCTACTGGGGGTCGGAGAAGGAATGGCTGACCGACCTGCGCTATCCTACCAAGGAAGACCGGACCAGTCTGGAAAACCCGCTCGCCGCAGTGGTCATGGGCCTGATCTATGTGAACCCGCAGGGTGTCGGCGGCACCCCTGATCCGGTGAAGACGGCCCACGACGTGCGCGAAACCTTCGCCCGCATGGCGATGGATGACGAAGAGACCGTGGCATTGACCGCGGGCGGCCACACCGTCGGCAAGGCGCATGGCAACGGCAATGCGGCCATGGTCGGGCCGGATCCGGAAGGCGCATCGCTGGAAGAGGCGGGGCTGGGCTGGATGATCAACTCCACCCGCTCGGTCGGGCGCGACACTGTGACCTCGGGGCTGGAGGGCGCCTGGACCACCCATCCGACCAAATGGGACGGCGGCTTTTTCCATCTCTTGCTGAAATACGACTGGGAACTGGTGAAGTCGCCCGCCGGTGCCTGGCAGTGGCAGCCGATCAACATCGAACCGGAAGACATGCCGGTCGACGTGGAAGACCCCACGATCCGCCGGATGCCGATGATGACCGATGCCGACATGGCGATGAAGGCCGACCCGGCCTACCGCGCGATCTCGGAACGGTTCGCCAAGGATCAGGCCGCGTTCTCCGACGCCTTCGCCCGCGCCTGGTTCAAGCTGACGCACCGCGACATGGGGCCGAAGGTGCGCTATCTGGGTCCTTGGGTTCCGTCCGAGGACCTGATCTGGCAAGATCCGGTCCCCGCCGGTTCGTCCGCCTGGAACGTCGATGCGGTGAAGGCGAAGATCGCCGCCTCGGGCCTGTCTGTCAGCGACATGGTGGCGACCGCCTGGGATTCCGCCCGCAGCTTCCGCGGCTCGGACAAACGGGGCGGTGCCAACGGCGCCCGCATCCGCCTGGCCCCGCAGAAGCACTGGGAGGGCAACGAGCCCGCCCGTCTGGCGCGTGTCCTTTCGGTGCTGGACCCCATCGCGAAAGCCGCTGGTGCCTCGCTCGCCGACGTGATCGTGCTGGCGGGGAACCTGGGGGTCGAACAGGCGGCCAAGGCGGCCGGCCACGCCGTCTCGGTGCCTTTCCATGCCGGACGGGGCGATGCGACCGACGCCCAGACCGACGCCGACAGCTTCGACGTGCTTGAGCCCTTGGCCGACGGTTTCCGCAACTGGATGAAGAAGGACTACGCCGTCACCGCCGAAGAGCTGCTGCTTGACCGGGCGCAGCTCATGGACCTGACCGCGCATGAGATGACCTGCCTCATCGGCGGGATGCGCGTGATCGGCACCAACCATGGCGGAACGAAACACGGCCAGTTCACCGACCGCGTCGGCGCCCTGACCACCGACTTCTTCACCGGCCTTACGGACATGGGCTACAAATGGGTTCCGAAGGGGTCGAACCTCTATGACCTCGTCGATCGCAAGACCGGCGCGGTGAAGTGGACGGCGACGCGGGCCGACCTCGTCTTCGGGTCGAACTCGATCCTGCGCGCCTATGCCGAGGTTTATGCCCAGGACGACAACGCCGGGAAGTTCGTGAAGGATTTCGTCGCGGCCTGGAGCAAGGTGATGGACGCCGACCGCTTCGACCTGCGCGCCTGACCTGACGCCAACGGCCTTGCAACGGCCCGGACCGCAAGGTCCGGGCCGTTTTGTCATGTCGTGCGGTCGCCAATGGTCCCCTCGCGCGCGGGCTGCTAATCTGCCCCCATGGTCAAGCGGCACTACAACCTTCCCTCGCTCAGCGCGCTGGCAGCCTTCGAGGCCGTTTCCCGGCGGCTGAACGTCACCCGCGCCGCCGATGAGCTGAACGTGACGCCCGGCGCGGTTTCCCGGCAGGTCCGGGCGCTGGAGGCGGACCTTGGGGCGACGCTGATGCACCGCCGACATGACGGCATCGCCCTGACCCGTGAGGGCGAGATTGTCGCAGCCAGCCTGTCCGAGGCCTTCTCGCGCGTGTCATCGGCCCTGCAAGAGGTGCGCGACGCCGACCGCCGCCACCTTTCGATCCTGTCCAACATGACGACGATGCAGCTCTGGCTGATGCCCCGGCTCGGGGCTTTCTGGCGCCAGCACCAGGACATCGTCGTCGAGCATGTGATCTCGGAGCGCCAGCAGGGCGGCTTGCGCCCTGATATCGACCTGTGCCTGCGCTATGGTGACGGCAACTGGCCCGGCGAACATGCTGTCCGGGTGCAGGACGAGACGATCATGGCGGTCGCCAGCCCCGATTTTCTGGCGCGGACGCCGGTCGCCACGATGACCGACCTCGCCCAGGCCCCACTCCTGTCGGTCGAAGGCCCGGACTGGGTGGGGATGACCTGGGCCGGGTTCTTCCATGCGGGTGGCGTCATCCTCGACAAGCCGAACATCCGCCGCTTCAACTCCTATGTCATTGCGTTGCAGGCGGCGCTGGATGGGCAGGGCATCGCCCTTGGCTGGTCCAGTTCGGTCGCGCCGCTGATCGCAAGGCGGGAACTGGCGCAGGTCACGTCGGTCGAGATCGCTGATCCCCTGGCCATCCACGTCGCCTGGTCCGCCAGCCGCCCCCTGCGCCCCGAGGCCGTGGTGTTCCGCGACTGGCTCCTGAGCAGTGAGCATTGATCTGACCTCAACGCTGCACCGCAGTTTCCTCGCTTGCCCCAAGGCGGGCATCACGGTCATCTGGGTCATCCCGGCAAGTGGCCGGGTGCTGACCGACAAGGCCGAGCATGATCCCGGAAACCATGACTGCCGTGCTTTTGACCGGGCACGGCGACTTCGACAAGCTGGAGTTGCGCCATGACGTGCCGGTGCCTGCGCCACGACCGGGCGAGGTGCTGATCCGCGTTGCGGCGGCAGGGATAAACAACACCGACATCAACACCCGGATCGGCTGGTATTCCAAGAAGGTCGAGGTCGAAACCTCGGCAGCCGCAGCGGCGACGCCGGATGAGGACGACGCCTCGTGGTCCGGCATTCCGCTGCATTTCCCGCGCATCCAGGGCGCCGATGCCTGCGGTCGCATCCTTGCCGTGGGCGACGGCGTCGACCCCGCGCGCATCGGCCAGCGCGTACTGGTACGCAACATGCTGCAGAGCTATGTCGACTACCGGCCATACGAATGCTGGACGTTCGGCAGCGAGATCGACGGCGGCTTTGCCCAGTTCACTGTCGCCCCCTCACGCGAGGTCTACGCGGTGGAGTGCGACTGGTCGGATGCCCAGCTGGCCTCGATTCCTTGCGCCTATTCCACGGCGGAGAACATGCTGCACCGCGCGAAGGCCGGGGCCGAACGCATCCTGATCACCGGCGCTTCGGGCGGGGTCGGGTCCGCAGCCGTGCAACTGGCCAAGCGGCGGGGGACCGAGGTGATTGCAGTCTGTGCCGCGACGAAAGCCGCCGAAGTGCGTGCGTTGGGGGCGGATCGGACCGTCGACCGCAATGCCGATCTGGTCGCCGAACTTGGCCGCAACTCCATTGACCTCGTTGTCGATATCGTGGCTGGTCCCGCCTGGCCCCAGCTGCTGGACGTGCTGCGAACGGGCGGGCGCTACGCTTGCGCGGGCGCCATAGCCGGACCGATCACCGAGATTGACCTGCGCACGCTCTATCTCAAGGACCTGACGCTTTTCGGCTGCACCTTCCAGGAGGATGCCGTTTTCGAGAATCTTGTCCGCTACATCGAGGCGGGCGAGATTCGCCCCGTGGTCGCCAGAACCTATCCGCTGGCCGAAATCGCCCGGGCGCAGCGCGATTTCCTGTCCAAAACGCATACCGGGAAACTGGTTCTTCTTCCCCCGGAGGTGCTGGTATGAAGATCAGGTCTATCGAGCTTTTCCAGGTCGATCTCCCCTATTCCGGCGGGGTCTACCTCCTCTCGGGCGGGCGGGAATACCGCACCTTCGAGGCCTCCATCGTCCGGATGGAGACAGACACCGGGATCGAGGGCTGGGGTGAAAGCACCCCCTTCGGCTCCACTTACATCGCCAGCCACGCAAAGGGCGCGCGGGCGGGGATCGAGGAAATCGCGCCATATCTCATCGACCGCGACCCGCGTCAGGTCGACCGGATCAACGACGCGATGGATGAGGCGCTGGTCGGCCACCACCACGCCAAGACGGCTCTCGACATCGCCTGCTGGGATATCTTCGGCAAGTCGGTCAACCTTCCGGTCTGCGAACTTCTCGGCGGGGCCACTGGTTTTCGGATGCCCACGATCTCGTCGATTTACACAGGTACGCCCGAAGACATGCGCGCCCGTGTCGCCGCGCACCGCCAGATGGGCTATCGCGGCCATTCGGTGAAGATCGGCGCCCTGGACAGCGAGGGCGGCCCGGCGCTGGACGCCGAACGCATCGCGGCCTGCCTCGCCGACCGGCGCGCGGGAGAGTACTTCATCGTCGATGCCAATGGCGGAATGCTGCCGGAAACCGCGCTTCGGATGCTGCGCATGCTGCCCGATGGTCTGGACTTCGTGCTGGAGGCACCCTGCGCGACCTGGCGGGAGACGGCAAGCCTGCGCAAGCGCTGCCCGGTGCCGATCATCATGGACGAACTGGCCGAGCTTGACGGCGATATCGCCCGCATCATCGGCGAAGACATCGCTGACGGCATCGGTCTGAAGGTGTCGAAGGCCGGCGGCCTGACCCGTGGCCGCCGCCACCGTGACATCTGCCGTGCGGCGGGGCTGACGATCAGCGTGCAGGACACCGTGGGGTCCGCCATCGCCTTCGCCGGAATCGTCCACCTTGGCGCGACCGTGCCGGAGCGCTACCTGCGCTGCATCCTCGACTGCCGCGACATGGTCACGCTGACCACCGCCGATTTCGACGCCCCCGTCCGCGACGGTGGCGTCCTCGCCCCCATGGCCCCCGGCCTTGGGATCACTGTCCGCCGCGAAGCCCTGGGATCGCCCGTCGCCTCGTGGACGGCCTGACACTGGGCCGGGCCCTCAGGGCCCCGGCCCCATGACAAGACGACTGCCATAACACGGAGACAGAGATGAAACACCTGAACGCCGTTTCGGCTATTGCCCTTGCATTGCTTGCCAATCCTCTCTTTGCCAATGACAGGCCCGGCGAAGGCGTGACCGTCCGCCCCGTCATCCAGCCGCTGGTCGAGGAGATGTTCCATTCCCGCGTCCTCTTCCGCGCGCTTTCGGACCTGGGCTACACCGTGGCCGATCCGGCCGAGGTGACCGCCCAGACCGCCCATATCACCGTGGGTGCGGGGGATGCTGACTTCTTCCCGACCAGCTGGCACACTCTGCACGAGCCCTTCTTCCAGGAAGCTGGCGGCTCCGCCGTGTTGACCAAGGTAGGCACTCTGATCGACGGCGCGCTTCAGGGTTATCTTGTCGACAAAGCGAGCTATGACGCCGGGGTGAAGAACCTCGGCGACCTGAAGGACCCGGCCATCGCCGCAAGGTTCGATGCCGATGGCGACGGCAAGGCCGACCTCGCGGGCTGCGTCCCGGGCTGGGGCTGTGAGCGCGTCATCGAGCATCAGTTGACCGAATACGGGCTACGCGACACCGTCACCCACAACCAGGGCGAATACAACGCGATCATCGCCGACACCATCGCCCGCCAGAAGAACGGCGAGCCTGTCCTCTACTACACCTGGACGCCTTACTGGGTGTCCGGCGCGCTGGTCCCCGGCGAAGATGTGGAATGGCTGGACGTGCCCTACACCTCACTGCCCGACGGCGCGACCGGGCAGACCGAGTTCGAGGGCAAGAACCTGGGCTTCGCGGTCGACTCCATCGGCGTCGTCGCGCGCAACGATTTCCTGGCCGCCAACCCTGCGGCGGCGAAGCTCTTCGAGGTCGCCAAGATCGACATCAATGACATCTCGGCCGAGAACAAACTGATCGCAGATGGCGAAGACAACTCGGCGGCCATCGACAAACATGTCGCCGACTGGATCGCAGCCAATCAGGCCACTTATGACGGTTGGCTGGCCGAGGCCCGCAAGGCCGCCGAATAGCTCTACTCCCTGGGACGCTGGCGTCCTGAGTACCTGGCACCCCGAACTGGGGTGCTTCTTTTTTCCTTAGGTGTTGGCTCGCCCGAGCAGCCGGTCCCGGACCTCTTGCGCCGCCTGCGTCAGTGGGGTCTGGCGCTGCCAGATCACATGGAAGCTCATCCCCGTCGTCAGCACATGGTCGGTCAGGCGGACAAGGACGCCCTGGGCCACCAGCCCCTCGACCAGATGCCGCCAGCCAAGCGCGATTCCCTGCCCCGCAATCACCGACTGGATCACCGATACGTAGTCGTTGATCTGCAATCCCTTCGGCACCCGCCGCCCCTCGATCCCGACCGATGCGAACCAGTCGCGCCAGGTTGCCGCAGCGCGGAAGGGCTCTTCCAGGTGGATCAGCTGGTGGTCCAGCAGGTCGACCGCCTGCACCGGGCGGTCGCGCCCCGCCAGATAACTTGCGCCGCAGACCGGAAAAATCTCTTCCGCGGCAAGGGGTTCGGACTGGTAGCGCGGCCAGTCGGCGGGATCGCCGCCACGCACCGCAAGCGGAATGCCTTCGCCAACAAGGTCAAGATCGCGGTCAGCCGTCTGGATACGCAGGTCGATCTGCGGCAGTTCCGTCCGAAGCTGCGCCATGCGCGGAACCATCCAGAACGCAGCGAAGGCGGCGGAACATGTCAGCGTCACATGCCCGCCCGACGCCACCGCGCGCAGGTCCTGCGCCGAGCGCTGGATATGCGACAGGCCGATCGAGACATCGGCATGGAACCGCTCGCCCGCTTCGCTGAGGCGCACCCGACGATGCTCGCGCAGGAACAATGCCGCGCCAAGATGGTCTTCTAGCCGGTGAACGGCGTAGGACACCGCCGCCTGTGTCATCCGCAACTCGCGCGCGGCAGCCGTGAAACTGCCAAGCCGCCCCGCCGCCTCGAAGACGACAAGGCTGTTGATCGACGGCAGCAGACTGCGAAGCGTTTCCATAAATGTAACTTATCAAGTCCATGAGATTTTTCCAGCGTCACAGCACTGGTGAAAGGGATTAACCTGAAGGCGGCTTATCGAAAGGCAATACCATGGCGGATGGCGATCTCCCCGAACCGAAACGGCAACGCGGCGGGCGTCAGCAACGGCGGGATGCCCGCGTGGGCGTCGAAGCGGGTGTCCACCGGCCCTATATCGTCCGCGGCATCCCGACCTACGACATCCTGTCCGAGGAAAGCCTCGTCGCCATCGAACGGACCGCCGACCGCATCCTTGCCGAGATCGGCATCGAACTGCGCGACGACAATCCCACCATGCAGCTTTACAAGGCCGCGGGGGCCGAGGTGACGCCGCAGACTGAAGGCATCTGGCGGGTGAAATTCCCGCCCGACATGTTGCGCGAGATCCTGAGGACCGCGCCGCCGGTTTTCACCCAGCACGCCCGGAACCCTGCGAACAGCGTTGAAATCGGCGGCAACAACGTCGTCTTCGCGCCCTCCTACGGCTCGCCCTTCGTGATGGACCTCGACCGCGGCCGCCGCTACGGCACCATCGAGGACTTCCGCAACTTTATCCGGCTCGCACAATCCTCGCCCTGGCTGCACCATTCCGGCGGCACGGTCTGCGAACCTACCGACGTTCCGGTGAACAAGCGCCACCTGGACATGGTCTATTCACATATCCGCTATTCCGACCGCGCCTTCCTGGGGTCGATCACGGCGGCGGAGCGGGCAGCGGACAGCGTCGAGATGGCGCGCATCCTGTTCGGGGCCGAGTTCACGGACAAGAACTGCGTGGTGATGGGCAACTTCAACACCACCTCACCCCTGGTGATCGACGGGGTGACGGCCGCCGGGATCCGCACCTATGCGGCGGCAAACCAGGGGTCGATCCACCTGCCCTTCCTCCTTGGCGGCGCCGTGGCCCCGCTGACCATCGCCGGAATGGTCGCGCAGGGGCTGGCCGAAAGCATGGCCTCCTGCGCCATCGCCCAGCTGACCCGACCGGGGGCACCGACGATCCTGGCGTCGTTCTTCTCCTCCATGTCGCTGAAGTCCGGCAGCCCCACGTTCGGCACGCCGGAACCCGCCATCGGTTCGTTGGCCATGGGCCAGTTGGCGCGGCGGCTGAAGATGCCCTTGCGCTGCGCGGGGAACTTTTCGACCTCCAAGCTGCCGGACGGTCAGGCGATGCAGCAAAGCATGATGTCGATGATGTCCGCCGTGCAGGGCGGGGCGAACTACGTCCTGCATTCGGCTGGCTTCCTCGATGGCCTTCTGTCCATGTCCTACGAAAAGCTGGTGATGGACACCGACATGTGCGGCGCGCTGCACGCTTACCTCGACGGGATGAAATGCGACGAGGACAGCCTTGCCTTCGAGGCGCTTAACGAGCTTGGGCCTGGCCAGCACCTGTTCTCCACCCAACACACGCTGCGGCACTATGAAACCGCCTACTGGGATTCCGCGCTGGACGACAACCAGCCCTGGGAGACCTGGGACGAACAGGGCGGCATCGACTATGCCCAACGCGCCAACACGCGCTGGAAGAAGATCCTGCGCGACTACGAAGCGCCGCCGCTGGATCAGGCGACCGACGAGGCGCTGCTGGATTTCATGGCCCGTCGCAAGGGGTCGATGGCCGACATGTGGTACTGACGGCCTGATCCGATCCAATCATCCGAACCGCATCAACGCCCCGGGGCGGTGCAGACTCACGGCAGGGAAAACCGCATGACCGCACCAAAGCACTACGTCTTCCTCCTGATTGCCGGCTTTCCGCACATCTCGCTTTCCTGCGCCATCGAACCGCTGCGCCTGGCCAATTTCGTTGCCGGGACGGTGATCTACCGCTGGAGCCTCGCCTCGGTGGATGGGCGTCCGGTGACGGCCTCGAACGGGTTGTCGACCCCGGTGGATCAGGGGTTGATGCAACTGGACCGGCGCGAGACGCTGCTTCTGGTGTCCGGCGACGAGGCGTTTCGCGATCATTGCCCCGACCTGGGCGCCTATCTGCGGACGCAGCGGGCGCGGGGCGCCGTGATCGGCGGGCTCTGCTCGGGGGCAAACTTCCTTGCCAAGGCCGGGCTACTGGCCGGGAAAGAGGCTTCGATCCACTGGGCCTATCACGACGCCTTCGTCGAGCGTTTCCCGAAGGTGCGGCTGACGAAATCCCTGTTCGTCGCCGATGCCCAGCATCCGACCTGCTCGGGCGGCACCGCGACGCTGGACCTGATCCTGCATCTGATCCTGCAGGATCACGGCCGCGATCTTGCGGTTGCCGTGGCCGAGCAGCTGGTCTGTTCGGGCATGCGCGACGGCAAGTCGATGCAGCGGTTCTCGGCCCAGTTCCGCCTTGGCATCCGCAACCCTCTTTTGGGCAAAGCCATCGCGCTGATGACCGACAACATCGAGACCCCGATGTCGGCGGCCTGGATCGCCGAAGAGCTGGACATTTCCTGCCGCCAGCTGGAACGGATCTTCTCGAAACACCTCGACCTCGCCCCGATGCGCTATTGGCTGGAGCTTCGCCTCGACCGCGCCCGCAACCTGCTGTTGCAGTCCGAGGCCAGCGTGTCCGAGATCGCGGTCGCCTGCGGCTTCGCCTCAATCTCGCATTTTTCCAAGGTGTTCCGCGCGCGCTTCGGCTATTCGCCCCTGAACGAACGCGCCAGCAGGTCGGTTGCGGGCGTCACCGTGGTCAGAGCCGCAGCCAGCCGGCGGCGGGCGGCGGCGAGCTGACACCCGCTGCCGACCCCGGACCTTCGCGCAGGGCGCCGCGAGAAACAGCGCCACATGTCCAGGATCGGGGAACATGGTGCCCGCGGCCGGACTTGAACCGGCAAGGCCTTGCAGCCGAGGGATTTTAAGTCCCCTGTGTCTACCATTTCACCACGCGGGCATCGGCGGCGACCTTAGCTTCTGCCTGTACCGGGGAAAAGCCCGCTCCTTGCCATTCTCCGGCGATCCTGTCTAGTTTGCGCCCGCCTGCCCCTAGCCTTGCGGAGAGCCTCATGTCAGCAGCCCCGGTCCTTGTGACGCCAGCCCTGTCCCGTGACATCGTGGCGGCATCGCTGGACCATCTGACCCGCATCACGCGTCCCAACGGCCCCTTCGTCTACGCGCACGAGGTGGACGACATCGAACAGACGCACAGCGGCTACAACCTTCTGCGCCATAGCGGCACGCTGTGGTTCATGGCCCGCGCCGTCAACACGACAAACCCGGCGGCGGCAGACCCGATCCATGATGCCATCCGTCGCGCGAGCGGCTTTCTGGGCCGCAAGCTTGAACCCGCACCCTGGGGCCGCCCCGACCAGCCAAGCCTTGCGCTGGTCGGCAATGGAATGGTCAAGCTTGGCGGTCTGGGGCTTGGGCTGCTTGCGCTGTCCGAGGTGGGCAAGATCGCCGCCTTGCGTGCGTCCGAGCCCGTTCTGCCCTTCGGGCTGGACGAAACCGTCACCCGGATGCGCCGCTATGCGCTGGACGAGATCGACGGCGACGACTTCCGCCACAAGCGCGTCTTCGCCACCGGCGAGGTCACCACCTTCCGCTCTGACTACTATACCGGCGAGGCGATCTTTGGCCTGCTGGTCACCGGCGAGGCCGATGACGAGCTGGCGCGCGTCACCACTTCGCTGATGCGGCGCGGCTACGGTTGGGCGCAGCAAAGTCACTGGATGGCCTATGCCGCCTGCGAGGCGGTCGAGCGCGGCCTGGTGCCGAAAACGCTGGGCACCACCTATCTGACCGGGTTGATGGAGGCGATTCTCGGTGATGCGCTCTACCGCTTCCGCCGCCAGTCGACACCCATCGCCTGCCGCTCCGAGGCTCTGACCCGCGTCCTCCTGATGGCCCGCCGCGTGCCGGGCCTGCTGTCGGCGGACCTCTTGTCCCGCATCCGTGCCCATGCGGCGGAAAACCTGGTCCTGCAACTCGACTGGTACAAGAACGGCCAGTTCTGGAAAGGCGATGACTCGCACAGGGTGCAGATCGACTACATCCAGCACAACGCAACCGCCTTCCTGCACTGGGCAGAGCTGGAGGACTGAAGGGGCGGACGGCCCGCTACCCTGCCGCCAGCAACCGGCTGACCAGTTCAAAGCTGTTCCGGACCCCCATCTTGCGGATCATGTTCGCCCGATGCACCTCGACCGTGCGTGGCGACGATCCCATCGCTTGAGCGATCTCTTTCGAGGTGAAGCCGTTCACCAGATAGCGCGCAATCCGCCTTTCGGTGGCGGTCAGCTGCCCTTCCGTTGCCCGGTCCGCATCCAGCGGCCGATAGGTCCAGATTGCCAGCCGCTGCGGATCCTCACGATCCAGCGCCGTCCCGTGGCCCTCCATCCACACGACCTGCCCGTCCTTCCGCCGCATGAACCGTTCATCGCGGTAGACCTCCGCACCCCGCATCGCCTTGCGCGCCCGCTCGCCGATCAGTTCGTAGTCGGTCGATCCCGGATACAGCACCCGGATCGACTGGCCCTCCAGTTCCTTCACGGTCCAGCCGAACACCACCTCCACCCGCAGGCTTGCCCGCAGGATCACCCGGTCCGAGAGGATCAGCGTCGCATCCGGCGCATGCAGGAAGGCCAGCCGTTCATAGTCACGCATTCCCAGCCTCTACTTAGCCATATAAGTATTCTTACGGATGGTAGCCCCCCGCGCAATCTTTCAGGATCATCGCAGTCCGATGTTCCCGTCCGAGGAACCGGGAGGAGACCACCATGAACAAAGTCTACCCCAGCGCCGCCGCGGCCCTAGACGGGCTTCTGCATGACGGCATGCTGATCGCCGCAGGCGGCTTCGGCCTTTGCGGCATCCCCGAACTGCTGATCGCCGCCATCCGCGAGGCGGGCACCAAGGGCCTGACCGTCGCCTCGAACAACGCGGGCGTAGATGGTTTCGGCCTTGGCCAGCTTCTGGAGACCCGGCAGATCAGGAAGATGATCTCGTCCTATGTGGGCGAGAACGCCGAATTCATGCGCCAGTATCTCAGCGGAGAGCTGGAACTGGAATTCAACCCGCAAGGCACCCTCGCCGAACGGATGCGGGCTGGCGGCGCGGGCATCCCCGGCTTCTACACCGCCACCGGCGTCGGCACTGTGATCGGCGAGGGCAAGGAACACCACGACTTCGACGGCAAGACCTATATCCTGGAGCGCGGCATCGTCGCCGACCTGTCGATCGTGAAGGCCTGGAAGGCCGACCCTTCGGGAAACCTCGTCTTCCGCAAGACCGCGCGCAACTTCAACGTCCCCGCCGCCACCTGCGGCAAGACCTGCGTGGTGGAGGTCGAGGAGATCGTGCCGCTGGGCAGCCTTGACCCCGACACCATCCACCTGCCGGGGATCTACGTCCACCGGATCATCGCGGGCCAGCACGAAAAGCGGATCGAGAACCGCACCGTCCGCAAGCGCGAAACCGCCTGACGCGGATGGGCAGCGCCCCGACATTCGACGATATCGTGGCGCTGGCGCCGCAGCACCGGGCCGTGCTTCTGGCGGTCCGGGCGCGCGTAGGCCAGGAGCATCCCGATGTCGTGGAAGTTGCCCGCCCCGGCTACCGCGCCGTGAGCTGGGGCTTCGGCGCAAAGATGACCGAGGCCTATGCCTACGCCCTGCCCTATCGCGACCATGTCAACCTGGGCTTCTATCAGGGCACCAGCCTGCCCGACCCGGCTGCGCGCCTGAAAGGCACCGGCAAGGCCATGCGCCACATACCTCTCAGCGATCCGGCGGATCTGGACGATCCGGCGGTTCTGACCCTCATCCGGGCTGCGCGCGACGAACGCCGCATCGCCCTGAACCTTTGACGGAGACACAATATGCCCTGGGATAGAGACGGCATGGCCGCCCGCGCCGCGCAGGAACTGCAGGACGGCACCTATGTGAACCTTGGCATCGGCATCCCGACGCTGGTGTCGAACTACATCCCGAAAGGGGTCAGCGTGACCCTGCAATCGGAAAATGGCATGCTCGGCATGGGCCCTTTCCCCTTCGAGGGCGAGGAAGACGCTGACCTCATCAACGCCGGCAAGCAGACCATCACCGAACTGCCGCAGACCGCCTATTTCGACTCGGCGCAATCTTTCGCGATGATTCGTGGCGGCAAGATCGCCATGGCAATCCTTGGCGCGATGGAAGTGGCCGAGAACGGCGACCTCGCGAACTGGATGATCCCCGGCAAGCTGGTCAAGGGCATGGGCGGGGCGATGGATCTGGTGGCGGGCGTCGGCCGCGTGGTCGTCGTCATGGACCACACGTCGAAGCACGGCGAGTCCAAGGTGCTGAAGGCCTGCACCCTGCCCCTGACCGGCAAGGCCGTGGTCGACCGCATCATCACCAACCTTGGCGTGCTCGACGTGGTGCCGGGCGGGCTGAAGATCGTCGAAATCGCCCCCGGCGTCACGCAAAAGGAACTGCGCGCAGCGACGGAGGCGACCATTGTCTGATCACGTCGTCACCCGGGAACACGGGGAAACCAAGGGCCGCTTCGTCATCCGCAAGGACAGCGACGAGGCGGAACTGACCTATTCCATCACGACGCCGACGCTGATCATCGCCGACCACACCGGCGTCCCGGACAGTTTCCGGGGCACCGGGGCAGGACTGGCACTGGTCGAAGCTCTGGTCGCCGCCGCGCGGGCAGATGGCTTCAAGGTCGTCCCGCTTTGCCCCTTCGTGAACGCGACGCAGAAGAAGCACCCCGAATGGGCCGACGTTTTCGTCTGATCAAAGCCCCGCCAGATCGGCGCGGAAGATGCAGGGGTCCGTCACCAGCAAGGGCTGGCTGACACACAAGCCCTGTGCCACCTGCCAGGCGGCCAGCACCTTGGGCACATAGTCCCGTGTCTCGGCATAGGGCGGCACGCCGTTGTTCGAAACGACGGCGCCCTCGCCCGCATTGTAGGCCGCCAGCACCATCACGGGGTCGTTGTCGAACTCTTTCAACAGCCAGTCCAGATAGGCGACCCCGCCCCGGATGTTCTGCACCGGATCGGTCGAATCCTTGACACCGAAGCGTTCCGCCGTGGCCGGTATCAGCTGCATCAGCCCCACCGCGCCCGCCGAACTTACCGCGTCCGACCGGCCCGCACTTTCGATGCCGATCACGGCCAGCACCAGCGCGGGCGAGACGTTGGTGTCCAGCGTCGCGCGCAGAATATCCTTGCCGTATTCGTCGGCGACCTCCTGCATGTGCTGCAACCGCGGCGCCCGCACGGACGATCCGTCCGGCCCCTGGGTCAGCGAGGCCAGCGCCAGCTCGAACCGGTCGGCCTTGTCGCCCAGGCCCGGCGGTACCTTGTCCCAGTACCAGGCATAGGATGACGACGGCGCCGGACCAGGCTCACCGGTCGCATCGTCCGCGACCTTGGGCACTTCAGGCTCATGCACAGGGTTCGGATCGACCTTCGGCAGGGCCGCCAGGAAACGGGCCTGCTCTTCCGGGTCGATCTGTACTGTGATGCGCTTGCCCGGCAGGCTGTCGCCCACCTTCACGCGTTTGAAGCTGAAATCGTCCGCACTCGCCGCCAATGGGGCGGCCGCGCAGAGAATCGCTGCGATCCATGATGTCATCCGCATTTGCGGGGCCTGCTCGCCTTGTTGTTTTGCGGAAAGAATCGCAGGTTCTCGCGGGTGCAGCCAGAACTTTTCCCGCACAATCATGGCATTTCTGCCCGATTTGACCGAAAAACCACGACCTACCACGCAACCGTGAAGAGATTCCTAAGATTTCTTTCTTTTGTTTTCCGTGCCTTGAGTATGAACGGACAGATTTTTTCGCACGGCCAAGATTCTCCGAATGTCGTCCAAACTGCTGCCACGTTTGAGGGGCTATATAAGCCCATACCGAACGACGACGGCGAAAGAGGTAGCCTAGATCGGAGCGGTTGAATGTTACGTGAGCACCTTAGAAAGGGACAAGACCATGACCAAGTTCTCCGCTTTCCTGAAAGACGAAGCCGGCGCCGTGACCGTTGACTGGGTGGTTCTGACCGCCGCAGTCGTGGGCCTGGGCCTCCTCGTCTTCAACTTCGTCCGTCCGGCCGTGTCGAACCTGGCTGCCGGCATCGGCACCGAACTGGGCAATGCCCAGGCGTGCATGTCGGCTGGCGGCACCGGCGCTTCCTGCTGATCGCTACCGCAGTCTCTTCCGGAACTGGCAGCACGAAAGTGCTGCCAGTTTCATTTTGTCCGGGCGTTTTTTTTACCTGCTCCAGGTCATCGCCCCCCCGCAGCTGCCCCGCTTTCCGCACCCTGCATTGCTGCCCGCGCCCCGGCGCCCCGAACGCCCCCGTTTCGCTGCCCGTCTCAAATCAGGCGGACGCGTCACCCTGACAACCTGAGCGCGTGCCACCGAAAGCTGTTCGCAACCCCGGAAATACCCCGCTCTGCGCAAATTCCTGCCACGATTACAGGGCTAACTAGGTGCATACCGAACGACGGCAGAAGGCTTGGCCAGATCGAACCGGTTGACCAACAGATGAACGCCTTAGAAAGGGACAAGACCATGACCAAGTTCTCCGCTTTCCTGAAAGACGAAGCCGGCGCCGTGACCGTTGACTGGGTGGTGCTGACCGCCGCCGTCGTGGGCCTGGGCCTGCTCGTTTTCAACTTCGTCCGTCCGGCCGTGTCGAACCTGGCTGCCGGCATCGGCACCGAACTGGGCAATGCCCAGAACTGCATGCTGGCAAACACCTCCATCGGCTGCTGATCTCTCAGCTTGTCGGATTGAATGCCGGGGCCGCCCTTCGCAAGAGGTGCGGCCCTTCGACTTGCCGGAGCGGATCACGAACGCAACATGCCTGACATCCGTTAAACTTTCGCCGTATTCAGGCAACATTGTCGCGATATTGGAACCTGTCCAGCCGCCATTCGGTAGCCTATCACCTTGATGGCCCACGGGGGCAGCACTAGAACCACGCCGGGCCGCCAGGATCTGTCCAGGCCAGGTCACACCAGTAGAGGTTGAAATGAGAGCTATATTTGCGTTGGTCCTTCTGGTCGGCATGGCCTTGGCTGGTATGGCCGTCTACATGATCCAGGGCTACATGGACGGTCTGGAGAACGCCCTGCGGAAAGAACAGGCCTTCAATGCCAAGGCTGGCAAGCTGGTCGAGGTCTACGTCTTCGCCAAGCCGAAGAAATACGGGGACGCGCTGGCTGAAGAGGATGTCCAGCTGATCTACTGGCCGGAAAAGGCGCTGCCCGAATCGATCTATCGCGACAAGGCGACGCTCTTCCCCGAAAATGCCGACGGGCCGCGCTACATCATGCGCTCGACCGAGGCATTCGAGCCCGTACTCGCCAGCCGCGTGACCGAACCCGGCCAGCTCGCCAGCCTGACATCGAAGCTCGAAAAGGGCAAACGCGCCTTCGCGATCAAGATCGGGATGGACAGCGGGGTCTCGAACTTCGTCAAGCCGGACGACTATATCGACATCCTTTGGACCGGAAGCGTGTCGGGCGTCGAAGGCGGAATGACCCGTCAGATCGAAAGCGCCATCCTCGTCATCGCGGTCGACAACGCCATCAACGAAGGGCAAGTGGACTCTGGCAGAGTTGCGAAAACGGTAACAGTTGCGGCCACGCCGGAACAGGTTGCCCGCCTTGCCCAGGCCCAGGCGACCGGGCGGCTGACCCTTTCACTGGCGCGGGATTCCAGCGAAACCGTTGACGGCACTGTCGAAACCGACACCAATGCCATGCTCGGCATCGTCAAGGAAGAGGTCGTTCCGGAGGTCAAGGTGGTGGAGAAGAAGAAGTGCTACGCCAAGCAGCGCAGCGGCGGCGTGCTTGTCGATACCGACGTCGAGATCCCCTGCAAGGAGTGACCCTTCCCTCTTCCCGAACATGGGGCGCGGCCACATCATCTGGGGCCGCGCCCTTTCATTTTTCCAACCCGTTGCGACCTGTTGCAGTTTATCCACATCAACTAATTCGCCCAAAGCATTGATTCTTGCAAAAAATCAACGTCTGGGTCATTCTGCCGTACATAAGGGCGTTCAAGACCCAAACGAGGCGTGGTCGAAAGGGCAGATCACATGTACATGAAACGACTCCTGGCAGCAGGTTATCTTGGTGCGGCTCTCGCATCGACAGCACTTACTCCTGTCTCCGCTGAAGTCCTGCGCGTCATGCAGGGCCAGGCATCCGAAGCACTCAACGTTCCGATGAACCGGGCCGTTGTCGTTGAAAGCGATGTTCCCTTCGCGGAACTTTCGATCGCGAACCCGGGCATTGCCGACATCTCGACGCTGTCCGACAAATCCATCTATGTGCTTGGCAAGGCGCCGGGGCGGACAACGCTCACGCTTTTGTCGCCAGATGGGCAACTGATCTCGAACGTCGACGTGCATGTCACGCCCGACATCGCGGAATTCAAGGAACGTCTGCAGCAGATCCTTCCGGGCGAGAACATCGAGGTCCGCACCGCCAATGACGGTATCGTCCTCTCGGGCCAGGTCTCCTCGACCGCCAAGCTTGACCGCGCGCTCGACCTCGCCAGCCGCTACGCTCCTGACCGGGTGTCGAACCTGATGGTGGTCGGCGGCACGCAGCAGGTCATGCTGAAAGTGCGCTTCGCGGAAATGAACCGCTCGGTGACGAAGAACTTCTCCTCGTCGCTGAAATTCGGCGACGGTGGCCAGGTCGGCGGCGAAACCGGTACGCTGCTTGGGGCGGGCGCCCTGATTGCGGCTGGCGAGAACGTGCCGTACCGTTCCAACGTGACCGGCGCTGTCGGCATTGGCGGCTCGATCGGCGGACTGGAATTCGACGTCCTGCTTGAAGCGCTGGAATCCAAGGGCATGGTCCGCACCCTTGCGGAACCGAACCTGACCGCACTTTCCGGCCAGGAAGCCAAGTTCCTCGCCGGTGGCGAGTATCCGGTTCCGGTCGCGCAGGACAATGATACTGTCACGGTCGAATTCAAACCGTTCGGTGTGGAACTCAACTTCACCCCGGTGGTCGTCGACCAGGACATCATCAACCTGACGATCGACGCCGCAGTTTCGTCGATCGACCCGGCGAACGGCTTCACCTCGGGCGAATTTACCATCGCCGCCTTCAAACGCCGCGAAACCTCGACCACGGTGGAAATGCGCGACGGCGAAAGCTTCGCCATCGCGGGTCTTCTGCAGGACGACTTCCGCGACGTGAACTCGCAACTTCCCTGGGTCGGCGATATCCCGATCCTGGGCGCGCTGTTCCGCAGCTCGGAATACCAGCGCTCGCAGTCCGAACTGGTCGTCATCGTGACGCCGCATCTTGTCACCCCCGTTGCCGGCGAGGCGCTTGCCCTGCCGACCGACCGGGTGCGCATCCCCACGGAACGCGAGCTGTTCCTGTTCGGCGACGTGGCTTCCAGCCCGAAGAAGGGTGCGGCGGCCGAAGTGGCGCGGCAGGACTTCAGCTCGTCCTACGGCTATGTGATGGAGTAAGGAGATGACCCGCATGCTTCCCAAGCTGCTTGCAGCCTCTGCTCTCCTTGCCCTCACCGCTTGCGGCGAGACATCGACAAGCTGGGACCGCGAACTGGGTTCCGAGGTCGACAAGGGCCAGTTCGGCAACGCCACGATGAACAACGTCCTCCTCCAGACGGGAGAGATGTCCTACACCGTGGCGCTGGCCGAGCGCTTCTCGGCCGAGGTGCCTGACACGATCAACTTCGCCTTCAACAGCTCCGAGCTATCGGATGAGGCGCGCGCGACCCTCAAGAAACAGGCGGACTTCATCCGCCAGTTCCCCGAGGTCCGCTTCCGTGTCTTCGGCCACACTGACAAGGTCGGCTCGAACGGCTACAACCAGCGTCTCGGCTTGCGCCGGGCTCAGGCGGCGGTCGCCTACCTGACCTCGCTGGGGATCAGCCGCTCGCGGCTGGAGGCTGTCGTCTCTTACGGGGAAACCCGGCCGCTCATCGCGACGAACCAGGCAGAAGTTCGCAACCGCCGCACGGTGACCGAGGTGTCGGGCTTCGTGAAGTCGCATCCCCTGGTCCTGAACGGAAAATACGCCGCGATCATCTGGCGCGACTACGTCGACAGTGCCGTCCGGCCACATACGGGTACGCAGGCCGACGCCGGGGCGGGCGGTGCCGGCTGATAACGCCCCTCAGCAAGAAAACAGCAGGCCGGGCCCAGTGCCCGGCCTCTTCGTTTCCAGAATCGTGATAATCCCAGAAACAGGCATTTTTAGCCCAATTATCGCCACCATTTTTGAACAAGGTCCGGGTCAAAGGGTAAGTTCAGGGTCTTGTGTCCTTGGGTGAAGCCTGCAAGGAAATTGCGGCCTTAACCTGTTGGAATACCAGTAGATAACGACCCCGTACCGAAAGGACGCGACGCGAGATGACGAGCAAAGCCACAGTTCAGAGCGATCCGGCACCGATCCTCGCCTGCACGATCTCACGCGACGTGCAGCGATTCGATCTGTTGATCGACGACATGGAGCAGGAGCTGGGCGAGGCCTGGGGCGACCTGAATTTCGAGGATGCGCTTGTCTTCCTCAAGCAGCCCGACAGCACCGGAATGCAGTTCGTCGCCATCGCCGTCGACAGCGAGGACGAGAGCGAACTCTCGAAGATGAACGACGTGATCAAGGCGGCGAAAGCCAAGAAGATCAAGGTCCTCCTGATCGCCAACCAGGTCAGCCCTTCGGTCCTGCACCAGATGCTGAAACTCGGGGCCGACGATTTCGTCCCCTACCCGCTTCCCGAAGGCGCACTCCACGACGCCATCGAGCGCCTGCGCAAACCCGCCCCCGTCATGCCGGAAGGCTATGACCCTGAAACCGGCACCTTCAATCCGGTCTTCAAGGCCAAGGGCGACCGCAACGGCGTGATCCTGCCCGTGCATGGTATGGCGGGCGGCGTCGGCGCCACCACCTTTGCCGCCAACCTGGCCTGGGAACTGTGCCAGATTCCCGAATCCGAGGGCACGCGCATCTGCGTCATCGACCTGGACCTGCAATTCGGCACCGTCGCAACCTATCTTGATCTGCCACGCAAGGAAGCCGTGCTGGAAATCCTGACCGACACCGCTTCGATCGACGCGGATTCGCTGATCAAGTCGATGCTGACCTTCAACGAGAAGCTGCACGTCTTCACCGCACCCGCTGACATGCTGCCGCTGGAGATGGTTTCCCCGGAGGACATCGGCCGCATCCTCGACACAGCGCAGGCGAACTTTGACTTCGTCATCGTCGACATGCCCTCGACCGTCGTTTCCTGGACCGAGGCCGTCCTGACCCGCGCGCATGTCTATTTCGCCATGCTGGAGCTGGACCTGCGGTCCGCGCAGAACATCCTGCGGTTCGTCCGGGCCCTTAAGGCCGAGGCGCTGCCGCATGAAAAAGTGCGCTATGTGTTGAACCGGGCGCCCAAGTTCACCGACCTTTCCGCCAAGGCCCGGGTCAAGCGCATGTCCGAAAGCCTGGACATCGAGATCGAAGTGCAACTGCCCGACGGCGGCGAACAGGTGACTCAGGCCAATGACCACGGGCTGCCGATTGCCGAAAGTGCGGGCAAGAATCCGCTGCGCAAAGAGCTGCAGAAGCTTGCCAAGTCATTGTATGACCTTAACAAATCCGCCGAGACGGCCAGAGCCTGATTTGAGGGGAATGAAAAGTGTTTAGCCGATTCAAGAAAGACACTCCCGGCGCCCGTCCTGCCACCCAGGGCACGTCCGCCCCCGCCGCGGCACCCGCGGACAAGGCGGCCTTTGCACCCCGCGCCCAAGCCCAGGCCCCGGTCCAGCAGCGTGCCGCCGCCGAGGCCATTGCCGCCGACAAGGAAAAGAAGCGCAAGGAGCGCCTGACCGAACTCAAGGTCGAGATCCACAAGCGCCTTCTGGAAGATCTGAACCTCTCGGCCATCGAAACCGCCACCGAACAATCGCTGCGCGGCGAAATCGCGGCCCTTGCGACCGAGGCGCTGGACGACATGTCCGTCGCGCTCAACAAGGAAGACCGCCTCGCGCTGACCCAGGAACTCTATGACGAGGTCATGGGTCTTGGCCCGCTGGAGCCGCTGCTGAAGGACGAGACGATCAACGATATCCTGGTCAATGGCCCGAAACGCATCTTCATCGAACGCGCCGGCAAGCTGGAACTCAGCGACGTCACTTTCCGCGACGAACGCCACCTTCTGCGGATCATCGACAAGATCGTGTCGGCCGTGGGTCGGCGGGTCGATGAATCCAACCCCTATTGCGACGCCCGCCTGACCGACGGCAGCCGTTTCAACTGCATGATCCCGCCGATTGCGGTGGACGGCTCGCTGGTGTCGATCCGGAAATTCAAGAAGGACAAGCTGCGGATTGAAGACCTCGTCCGCTTCGGCGCCTTCACCGAGGAGATGGCCGCGTATCTGCAGGCGGCTGTGAGTTGCCGGCTCAACATCGTCGTCTCGGGCGGTACGGGTTCGGGTAAGACGACCACGCTCAACGCGCTGTCTTCCTTCATCGACAACCACGAACGCGTGCTGACGATCGAGGACACGGCGGAACTTCAGCTCCAGCAGGTCCATGTGGGCCGGATGGAAAGCCGCCCGGCCAACGTCGAGGGCAAGGGCGCGGTCAGCCAGCGCGACTGCCTGAGAAACGCCCTTCGTATGCGCCCGGACCGCATCATCGTCGGCGAAACCCGGGGTGAGGAAGTCATCGACATGTTGCAGGCCATGAATACAGGCCATGACGGGTCAATGACCACGATCCACGCGAACAACCCGCGCGACGCGATCAGCCGTCTGGAAAACATGGTCGCCATGGCCGGGATCGAGATGCCGCTGAAGGCCGTCCGCAGCCAGATCGCCTCGGCTGTCAACCTGATGGTGCAGGCAAGCCGTCTGCAGGACGGTACGCGCCGCATGACCTCGGTCACCGAAATCACCGGGATGGAAGGTGAAGTCATCTCCATGCAGGAAGTCTTCCGCTTCGAACGGATGGGGGTTGAACCGTCGGGCAAGATCATCGGCCGCTTCAACGCGACCGGCATCCGTTCGGCCTATTCCGACCGCTTCCGGCAATGGGGCTTCGACCTGCCCGCCTCCATCTACGAACCGATCGGCTGACCATCATGCAGATCAGTGCCGCCCCCCTCATCTACATCATGATCTTCGTTGCGGTCGTTGTGATCGTTAACGGCATCTATCTGATTGTCTTTGGAAAATCCATCAGTCTGAACACCAAGGTCAGCCGTCGGTTGACGCTCTTGGAAAAGAACGCGAACCGCGAACAGGTGCTTGAACAGCTCCGCAAGGAGATGAACCAGCACCTGAATGCGAAGAACATTCCGCTATACTCCATGCTGGCCAAGAAGGCGCAGCGGGCGAACATCGCCTTCTCGCCCCAGGCCCTCATCGGGATCATGGCGTTGCTGTCGGTCTTCGCATTCCTGATGCTGTCCGTCTTCACGGCGGCAGACATGGGCCTGCGCATCGTGCTTGGCATCGCCATGGGCGTTGGCGGCGTCTTCGTCTGGGTGAACCGCACCGCCAAGCAGCGCATGAGCCTGATGGAAGAGCAGCTTCCGGATTCCATCGAGCTTATGGTCCGCTCGCTCCGTGTCGGCCACCCGTTCTCGACCGCCATCGGCATCGTCGCCAAGGAAATCCCCGATCCGCTTGGTTCGGAGTTCGGCGTCATCGCAGACGAAGCCGCCTATGGCCGCGATGTGTCGGAGTCGCTGAAGGCTTTCGCGGAACGGATGGACAGCCAGGACCTTCGCTTCCTCGCCGTCGCGGTGTCGATCCAGCAGCAGTCGGGTGGCAACCTGGCCGAAATCCTCGAAGGTCTCTCCAAGGTGGTGCGCGCCCGTTTCAAGCTTTTCCGCCGCGTCCGCGCCATCACCGCCGAAGCGAAATGGTCCGGCATGTTCCTTTCCGGCTTCCCGATCGTCGCGCTGGTCATGATCAACGTGGTGCAGCCCGACTATTATGACGAGGTAAAGGAGACCACGGCCTATGTTCCCGCCGCGCTTTTCGTCGTAACGTTCCTGATCATCAACATCATCTACATGAAGGTGATGACCAACATCAAAGTGTAGGTCGACCATGAGCTTCATCTCCGAATTCATCACCGGGCTGACCGACCGCTTCGGCCCCATGGCGCCGCTGCTGGGCATCGGGCTTCTCGGCATGCTCCTGATCCTCCTGGCCCTGCCGGTGGTGATGAAGCGCCAGCGCGACCGCTTTCGCGAGCTGAAGGATCAGGTTCCGAAGGCCGGCGAGGACAAGAAGCGCGCGTTGCGCAGGGCGGACAAGGTCGACAAGCTGGAGAAATTCGCCCACTTCCTTGAGCCGCAGAAAAAGGAAGAGCTGTCAGCCGCCAAGCTGACCATGCTGCGCGCGGGCTATACCGGCAAGAACTCGGTGCGGATGTTCCACGCCATCCAGTTCCTGCTCGGCATCCTGTTCCTGATCGCCGGTCTGGCCGTAGCCCTGTTCAAGTCCTTCTCGCAAGAGATGACGATGACCGACCTTCTGCTGCACAGCCTCCTGCCCTGCGCCGTGGGCTATTACCTGCCGCGCTATTGGGTGAACAAGCGCGTGGAGCAGCGCAAGACCGAGATCATCGAAGGCTTCCCCGACGCGCTTGACCTGATGCTCGTCTGCGTCGAGGCCGGTCAGTCGCTTGACCAGTCGATCATCCGCGTCGGCCGGGAAAGCCGTGCGGGCTATCCGGCGCTGGCCGATGAATTCGACATGGTCGCGCAAGAGGTCAAGGCCGGGAAAGAACGGATCTCGGTTCTGAAGGACATGGCCGAGCGGGTGGGGGTGCCGGATGTCGCCTCCTTCGTGACCACGATCATCCAGTCGGCCACCTTCGGTACCTCCGTCGCAGACGCGCTGCGGGTCTATTCCGCCGACATGCGCGACAAGCGCATCATGCGCGCGGAAGAGAAGGCCAACATGTTGCCGACGAAACTGACCCTCGGCACTATGCTGTTTACAGTTCCGCCGCTTCTGGTCATTCTCATCGGACCTTCCATCTACGGGATGGTGACAATGATGGGCCAACTGGCCGCCGGCCTCTGAGGTTCGAACTGGGTGTGACTTGCGCCACGCAGCGGTACTGACAGTCTGCGCTGCCTTGCTGGCCGGATGCACGCCGGACACCGGCGTCTCCCGTAATACCCCCTACGGCGCCGACAGCCATGGCCAGGGCGTCGATGGCATGACGGTCGGCCACCGGCTGATGGCGGCGGGTGAGCCCGAACTTGCGCTCAAGGCATATCTGCGCGGCGCGGGCGAGGTCGGCATCGACGCCGATGTCCTGTCGTCCATCGGTTCGGCCAACCTCGCGCTCGGTCGCCTTGGTCAGGCGGAAAAGATCCTTCGCCGCGCGCTGGAGCTGGATCCGAACTTCATTCCCGCCCTCAACAACCTCGGCGTCGTGCTGATGGAGCAGGACAATTACGGTGAGGCGCGGGTGATGTTCCAGCGCGCCTTCGCCCTCGATAGTGGCGAAACGGACTCGATCCGCGAAAATCTGATGCTCGCTATCGCACGAAGCGAGGCGAGCGTGTATGATGCAAGCCAAGAGCAAGAAAAAGGCGGGTTCCGTCTCGTCCGGCAGGAGAAAGGCAAATTCGTACTTCTGTCTGACCTTTAGGGCGGTACCCCGTTCATTCGATTACGGGCAGTCAATAAAAAGGACGCTTAAGATGCGCCAACCGGTTACCCTTTTGCTGTGCCTCGGCGGCGCAGTCTTCTTGTCGGCCTGTCAGAACAACTCTGACGCGCAGGTGCAGCGGGCTCTCAAGGACGTCAACGTCATCGACGAATCCAACCTCAACGACGTGATGCTGTCGGTCGCCGACCCGAACGAGGCGGTCGAGTATTTCACCCGCACCCTGCAACAGAATCCCGGCAGGATCGACGTGATGCGGGGGCTCGCCCGCTCGCTCGTCCGTGCGCAGAAGCCGACGGAATCCGCCCAGGTCTGGCGTCAGGTTGTCGGCCATGCCGAGGCCACTCCGGAAGACCGGGTGATGCTGGCCGATGCGCTGATCCGATCGAACCAGTGGCCCGAAGCCAAGGCCGAGCTGAACCAGCTTCCGCCGACCCATGAAAGCTTCGACCGTTACCGCCTGGAAGCCATGGTCGCCGACAGCGACAAGAACTGGAAAAAGGCGGACAGCTTCTACGAGACCGCAGCAGGACTGACCACCACTCCGGCGGGGGTCCTGAACAACTGGGGCTTCTCGAAACTGACGCGGGGCGATGCGCCCGGGGCCGAAAAGCTGTTTGTCGAGTCGTTGACCTACGATCCCTCGCTCTTCACCGCGAAGAACAACCTGGTCCTCGCCCGTGCAGCGCAGCGCAAATACGATCTTCCCGTCGTCCATATGACCCAGACCGAACGCGCGGAACTTCTGTATTCCATGGCCCTCGCTGCGATCAAGCAGGGGGATGTTTCGGTCGGCAAGGGCCTTTTGAACCAGGCCATCGAAACGCATCCGCAGCACTTCGAAGCCGCGGCGCGCAGTCTTGAAGCCCTCGACGCCAATGTGAAGATGTGATGCTGGAACCGACCGATGCGATGATCCTTCTGGTCCCGGTGCTGCCCATTGCGATATGGGCAGCGCTGTCCGACCTGAAGCGGATGAAGATCCCGAACACTTCGGTCCTCGCCATGGCGGCCGTCTGGCCGCTGCTTGGCTGGTTCCTGGTGCCGCTTTCCGCCTGGCTCTGGGGCTTTGCCCTGATGGCCATCGTCTTCGTGATCGGGTTCCTGCTTTACACCACCGGCACGTTCGGGGCAGGCGACGCCAAGTTTGCCGCCGCGATGGCGGGCATCTTCGTGGGCGGCAACATCAGCGAAATCCTCCTGATCATCTTCGTCAGCATGGTCGGCTCGCTGATCCTGCATCGTGTCCTGCGCAGCCTTCCCTTCGTGCGGAACGCGACTCCGGACTGGGAAAGCTGGACCCGCCGCCGCTATTTCCCTTTCGGCATGGCGCTGTCGGTGATCGTGGTCTTCTACCTTCTTGCCGCCATCTGGCCACAGGGCTGACACAAGTTACATTTACGACTCAAATCGTAGCCCTGCGCGACGATTGTCCACGGAGTTTGTTGAATGAACGCTGAAGCCGCAGTTTCCGCCGCTGTGTCCGGCGTCCAACCACCGCCTTCGCCCCGGTCGCTGACCGACACCGGGTTGTCGGTCATCATGATGCGCGACATCCTCTTGAAGTCGATGTTCCGCACCAATCAGGACCAAGTCTCTGTCCTGTCGCGTACAGTCAGCCTGCCGGTTCCGCTTGTTCAGGAACTCATGGACCTCTGCCGCACGCAGAAACTGGTGACTGCGACCGGCACCATGCATGCGAATGCTGGCAACGAGATGGGCTATGAGCTGACCGATGCCGGCAAGGCCCGTGCCTTGGACGCCCTGTCGCAGTCTGAATATTACGGCGCCATGCCGGTGCCGCTTGACCAGTATGGCGTGCAGATCAAGCGCCAGTCGGTGCGCGACATCCGCCTGAACCGCGAACAGCTGATGTCCGGCATGGGCCACCTGATCCTGCCGCCCGACCTGATCGACAACCTCGGCCCCGCGGTCACCTCCGGCCGCTCGATCCTGCTGTACGGCCCGCCCGGCAACGGCAAGTCGTCCATCTCGCATGGCATTCGCGCCGCGCTGGGGGACAAGGTCTATGTCCCGCGCGCCATCGAATATTCCGGCCAGATCATTTCGGTCTATGACCCGATCGTGCATTCCGCCGCCGAAGCCGCGGTCGACGACCCAAACAGCCTGCGCCGCACCTCGAACAAGTTCGACAACCGCTATGTCTATTGCGAGCGTCCCTCGGTGATCACCGGCGGCGAACTGTCGCTCGACATGCTGGACCTGAACTACAACCCGACCGCGCGCACCTACCAGGCGCCGCTGCAGCTGAAAGCCACCGGCGGCATCTTCATCATCGACGACCTTGGCCGTCAGGCCGAACCGCCGCAAAAGATCGTCAACCGCTGGATCGTCCCGCTGGAGGAATCCCGCGACATCCTCGCGCTGCAATCGGGCGAGAAATTCACGGTTCCCTTCGACACGCTGGTCATCTTCTCAACCAACTTCCACCCGAACCAGATCTTCGACGGCGCGGCCCTGCGTCGTATCTTCTTCAAGATCAAGATCGACGGGCCGTCACAAGAGAACTTCCTGAAGATCTTCGCCATGGTCGCGCGCAAGAAGAAGATGCCGCTGGATGAGACCGCGCTGATGCATCTGATGAAGGTCAAGTTCCCGACCATCGCCAACAACTACGCGAACTACCAGCCGATCTTCCTGATCGACCAGATGATCGCGGTCTGCGAGTTCGAGAACATCCCCTACCAGATGACGCCGGAACTGATCGACCGCGCCTGGGGCAACATGTTCGTGCGTCAGGAAGACATCGCGCACTGATCGGGGGCGCGCAAAAGTTTTCGAAAACTTTTGCAAAATCCTTCGAAGGGTTTTGGGGCGTCACGCGAAAACCGTGACGCCCTTTTCCGTCACGACCGAATCCAGCCGCTGGTCGAAGCCGTCAATCGGCACCTCCGCCACCTCCTGCGCCGCAAAGGCGAAGCCCACGGCCAGCACCGGCCCCCTTGCCCGCAATCCCTCCAGCGTCCGGTCGTAGAAGCCCCCGCCATAGCCCAGCCGATAGCCCCGCGCGTCGAACGCCAAGAGCGGCACGATGATCACCTCCGGCTCGACCCAGGCCCCCTCCTCAGGGATCATTGCTTTGAACGCGCCTTCCACCAGCCTGCACCCCGGCGACCATTCGCGGAACTTCAGCGGAGACGCCTTGGCCAGGATCACCGGCACCCCCACCGGCCCCTGATGCGCCGTCATCGCGGGCAAGGGGTCGATCTCCGACCGCATCGGCATATAGCCCGACAGCACCTTGCCCCGATACGGCGCCAGATAGTCGGCCAGGATCTCCGCTGCCTGCCCCTGCCCCCCGGCAAATGCCTCCGCCCGGCGCGCGAAAGCCTCGGCCCGCGCTGTTGCCTTGATATCCGTCATAGCAGCATCACCGAAGCCAGCCCGAGAAAGGCGAAAAACCCGACCACATCGGTCACCGTGGTCACGAAGGGCCCCGAGGCCAGCGCCGGGTCGATCCCGAAACGTTCCAGCGCCATCGGGATCAGGATCCCGCTCAGCGCCGCCGAGACCAGCGTCAGCACCATCGCGAGCCCGATCACCAGCCCCAGCATCGGCACCCCGAACCAGAAGGCGGCCACCGCCGCCATCACCACGCCGAACAACAGCCCGTTCAGTGCGCCCACCGCGATTTCCCGCCGGATGACCCGCGCCGCGTTGCGCGGCGTCAGGTCGCGTGTCGCCAGCGAGCGTACCGCCACAGTCATCGACTGCGTCCCGGCATTGCCGCCCATCGACGCGACGATCGGCATCAGCACCGCGAGCGCCACCATCGCCCCGATCGTATCGGCGAACATGTCGATCACCAGCGAGGCGAGGATGGCGGTCAACAGGTTCACCCCCAGCCAGACCGCCCTGCCCTTGGCTGCCTCGATCACCCGGTCGGAGAGGCTGGATTCGTCATGCACACCGGCCATCCGCAGCATGTCTTCCTCATGCTCCTCGTCCAGCACGATCATCGCGTCATCGATGGTGATCACGCCGACCAGCCGTCCGTCGGCATCGACCACCGGGCAGGAAATCATGTGGTACTGGTTGAAGATATAGGCCACGTCGGCCTCTTCATCGGTGGCCTCGACGGTGCGGAAACTGTCTTCGGTGATGTCGCGCAACGCCACCTTCCGGGCCGATGACAGCACGCGCCCCAGGGTGACATAGCCCACCGGCTTCATCCGCGGATCGACCAGGATGACATGGTAGAACTGGTCGGGCAGGCGCTCGGCACGACGCAGATAGTCGATCGCCTCGCCCACGGTCCAGTGTTCGGGCGCGACGACCACCTCGCGCTGCATCAGACGGCCGGCGGAGTATTCCGGGTAGGACAGCGCCTGCTCGACCGCCACCCGGTCGGCATCTTCCAGCGCTTCCAGGATGCGTTCCTGCGCCGGTTCGTCGAGGTCTTCCAGAATGTCGACGACGTCGTCGGTTTCCAGCTCGCGGACGGCCTCGGCCACCACCTCGTCGGGCAGCGCCTCGATCACTTCCTCGCGGATTGAATCGTCGATTTCCGACAGGATCTCGCCGTCGATCCCGGCGTGCCACAGCTTCAGAAGCGCCTGACGGTCGGCAGAGCCGATCTGTTCCAGGAGGTCGGCGATGTCGGCGGCGTGCAAGGGCTCCATCAGGGCCTCAAGGCTGGCCGCATCGCCCGCCTCCACCGCCTGCAGCACGGCCTCCAGCCGCTCGGCGGCTTCGGCATCCTCGTCCCGTTCCGGCCGCTCTTCCCGTTCGTCGCTCATTCCAGTCCCGCCCTGATTACCCCAAGCTTACTGGAAGCAGTTTCGGCGAAACAGGGGCATGCGGCAGATTCCCTTTCGCGCACGACACCTTATTCTGTGCCCGTAGAAATGCGGGAGCATGCCATGGCCGATCTTCTTCTGGGGCAGGTCCTGTCCTATGCCGCCGACCCTTTTCTGGCGGGGGTTGAGGCTGCCCGGCACATCCGCAATGGCGCGGTGCTGGTCGATGCGGGGCGGATCGTGGCGGTGGGCGAAGCGGCCGCGCTGAAGACAGCGCATCCGCAGGCCCGCGTGCATGACTACGGTTCGCAGCTGATCTCGGCCGGCTTCATCGACGCCCATGTCCACTACCCCCAGACCGCGATGATCGCCTCCTGGGGCAAGCGGCTGATCGACTGGCTGAACACCTACACCTTCCCCGAGGAAATGCGCTTCGCCGATCCCGCCTATGCCGATGAGATCGCCAATCGCTATCTCGATCTCGTGCTGGCCCGCGGCACCACCACAGTCTGCTCCTACGCCACGATCCATCCGGCCAGCGTGGATGCCATCTTCACCGCCGCGCAAAAGCGCGGGATGCGGCTCTTCGCCGGCAAGACCTGTATGGACCGCAACGCACCCGAGGGCCTCTGCGACACCGCGCAATCGGCCTATGACGACAGCAAGCGCCTCTTGGAAAAATGGCACGGGGTCGACCGCCTGTCCTATGTCATCACCCCGCGCTTCTCACCCACCTCGACGCCCGAACAGCTGGCTGCGATGGGCGCGCTCTGGCGCGAATACCCGGACTGCCTGATGCAGACCCATCTCTCCGAACAGACGGACGAGATCGCCTGGGTGAAAGAGCTTTTTCCCCAGTCCCGCGACTATCTGGACACTTACGAGGCGCAGGGCCTCCTCCGCGAAGGCGCGGTCTACGGTCACGCCATTCACCTGACCGAGCGCGAGAAGGCCCGGCTGATCGAGGCCGGGGCCTCTCTCGTCCACTGCCCGACCTCGAACACCTTCATCGGCTCGGGCCTCTTCGACATGGGGCTGGCCCAACGCCTGCGCGTGGGCCTTGCCACCGACACCGGCGGCGGCTCGAACTTCTCCATGCTCCGCACCATGGCCGCCGCCTATGAGGTCGCCCAATTGCGCGGCCAGTCGCTGCACCCGTCGCAACTCTGGTGGCTCGCAACCCAGGGCTCCGCCCGCGCGCTGCGCTGCGAGGACCGGATCGGCAACCTTGCCCCCGGCATGGAGGCCGACCTCGTGGTGATCGACCTCGCCTCGACCCCCGCCATCGAACAGGCCACCCGCCGCGCCGAAGATTTGTGGCAGGCGCTGTTCCCGACGATCATGATGGGCGACGACCGCGCCGTTGCTGACGTCTGGGTGGGGGGCAAACGCCGCACGGCCGCCTGATCGCCACCTGCGGTTCAGTCTCACCCCCGCAGCCGATCACGCCAGACCCGGGCCGTCACCTGTCGCCAGAGATCCCCGCCGGAGGTCGCCCGACCCGGTTGCGCGCCCTTCGCGCGCAGAGGCGAGATACAAGACTTCGTGCGCCAGCGCTCAATTTTCCACCCACCCCACCCGCGATGCCGCCGGACCCTCCCCGCCGACGCGCATAGCGCCGCCCCTCCCCCTCAGCGGGGAGGGGATGGGGGTGGAGGACGTCATTCCGACTGGTCGGTGTCACCTGAAATCAGCCAGACAACCCATTGACTTCAAATTAACAACCGGAAACAGGCAGCTACTCTGCCAGTTCCCATCCGTCGGGGTAGAAATCATGCTTCAACGCGATCGAGGTCGCGATCCGCTCGTATTTCCAGATATCCTCCGCCGTGACCGGGATCGGTCCAATCGCCGCAACCAGTGTCTCGCCATCTTTCAACCGCCGGGTCCGGAACCCCTCGATCCGCAAGGCCCGTTCCAGGGCCGGCCAGGAGGCATCGTTCTCCTCGATGAAGAAAGCGTATTCCACCACCGCCGTCTTCGGCAGGCTGATCCCCTTCGATTGCCGGAAGGTGTCAAAGGTCTCGCGACGCTGGGCTTCGAAGTTGTGATCCATGGGCAGCCTCCTGCCCGCCTTCTACCTCACTCGCCGCGGTGACAGAAGCCCCGCTCAAAGGGCGCGTCCCAGGTCCAGTACGACGCGTTCAGCGCCTCGAACCCCACCGGCTCCAGCACCCGGGTCTTGCCATCCTCGGTCGCCGTCATCTTCCACAGGTCGACATCGCAGTCGTGCTGCTTGCCCCCGGTCTCGCCCGAGCTACTGTAGCCGATCAGCGTGAACTGATTGTCGAGGTACTGAAGCTGGGTGACGATCCGCCCCGTCCCCTCTTCATCCGCATATTCGGTGACAATCTGCAGGATGCTGCCGTCGCCGGTATCCAGTACCTCCAGCTCCTGCTTCGTCGCGAAGGCCCCGATGGCGATCACCGGGTTGTCGAATTGCGGCTCGCCCTCGGCGACCGCCGGGGTGCCGGGATTGCCGCTCCAGATCGTCAGCCGCGCCATGTCCTCATTCTGGGTCAGTCGGGCGAAGAAGGTGAAGCCGTCACCCGAGGCCCCTGCCCAGTTGCCGCTGGCTTCCGACAGGACGTTCTGCGACCAGGCGGGAGCCGCACAAGCGAGGAACAGGGCGAGGCTGGCAATCGGACGCATTCGGGTCTCCCGGGTTCGGATGCCGCGACCATGCCGCCCTTTCCGTCCACGCGAAAGGGCTGGAAAACCCGACATCACCCCGCGAGGCGCGCCGCGAGATGCCGCTGCCGTTCCAGCACCCGCGGCAGGTCCAATGTCACCATCGCCCCGTCCCGCACCACCTGCCGCCCCTCGACCACCAGATGCCGCACCTTCGTCGGCCCGCACAGGACCAGCGCCGCCACCGGGTCCCAGCTGCCCGCCGCTTCCACCCCCGATAGATCCCAGACCGCCAGATCCGCCCGCTTGCCCGGCTCAACCGAGCCCAGATCGTCCCGCCCCAGCACCTGGGCCCCGCCAAGGGTCGCGATCTCCAGCACCTCCCGCGCGCTCATCGCATCCGCCCCCCGCGCCACCCGCTGCAACAGCATCGCCATCCGCGCCTCGGACACCAGGTTGCCGGCGTCGTTCGAGGCGGAACCATCCACCCCCAGCCCGACCGTCACCCCCGCATCCCGCATCGCGCGCACCGGGGCGATCCCGGAACCGAGTCTACAATTCGAACACGGGCAATGGGAAACACCCGTCAGACTCCGGCTAAAAAGTTCAATTTCCGAACTATCCAGCTTTACACAGTGTGCGTGCCAGACATCCGACCCGGTCCATCCCAGATCCTCGGCGTACTGACCCGGTCGGCA
>JAFLCY010000232.1 GCA_017303485.1 Rhodobacterales bacterium | reverse complement strand
CCTGCGCTACGCTCCGCTTCGGGCAAAAGGCCGATCTGCTCGTAGTAGCGAATCGTCGGAACCTTCACCCCGGCGGCTTCGCCCAATTTTCCGATGGTCAGCATCAGATTCCTCTTGAAGCTATAGTGGCTCTGCCTCAATCTGTGTGGCGGAGGGGCAGCATTCTTGCCCTCAACAGTTCTGGCCCGGCTCGGCCGTACATGGCGCGTTTGAGGGTCTTCAGACGATTAATCTGACCTTCTGCTTGGCCGTTGCTCCAGGGCATCTCGATAGCGTTTTTTACCGCATCGAAATCCCGGTTCAATGTGCGTGCGAAGCGCACGATGGGCGCCAGGTCGGTTTCGATCGCGTCGTCGATCCATGCAGGGAGCGGGTCTGCCTCGCGGCCACGCAGGATACCGTTGAACCGCATGACGAGGCAGCGCATCGTTGCGAAGGCGGGAGAGCCAGCCTTGAGCGCGTCGACTTTCCGCGCCTGATCCGGGGTGAGTTTTCCGCGGGGTTTGATACACAGCGCTGCCGCGATGACCGGGGAGATCGCGTGCCCCGTTTCCGGGTCCCGGACCGGTTCCAGGATCTGGTGCTCCAAGGCAGGGCCCTTCGCTTGCTTTTCGGCTCTGCGCCACCCCGCCAGCAGCCGCTGCAAATGCGTCGGGCTCCCCTCGTAGCCACGCTCTCGGATCAGACGGAACAGGGCGCTTCCAGTTCGAATTCCGCCCTTCCAGCTTTGGCTCAGGAACTCTTCAAAGTACCACGGCGAAGTCGGCTTCAAAGCTGCCCGCCTGCGGTCCGGCGGCGTCTCGAACTGCAGCCATTTCGCGATGCTGCGACGAGGGAACCCTGTTCGCCGCCCAATCTCGCTGCAGGTAAGCCCCTGATTTCGAAGCGCATGGATGGTGGTGAAAATCTCTTCCCGAGACGTCCTGTGCGCAAGGCGGGACTTCAGAAGGCTTCCCTCTGCGGTGATATTGTCGGCGTCGGACAGCAGCGCCCTGCCGGTCGCACGGCCGTGAAGGTTCATCTGCTCCTCGATAGCCTGCCGCAGGTTCTGCACGATATGAAACCGGTCGGCGACCTGTTCCGCTTGCGGCGCGCCTTGCCGGGCAGCCTGGGCGTAGAGACCGCAGCGATCTCTGCTGATCACTTCCACCTCGGGATGTCGTTTCAGCCAGTCGGTGCAGGTGACCACATCACGATCTTCGAGAACATCGATGACCGCGCGACGCTCCAGATCGACAATGATCGTGCCGTAGGTCTGCGACTTCCGCCAGCTCCAGTCGTCGATCCCGATGACGGTCGGCGGCTCGGCAGTGTCTTGAGCACGGTTCTTCAGCTGCCTAAGCACCGTGTCATCACTGACCCCAAGGCCCAAGCGGTGCAAGAGCCGCTCGGCAGGCCGCCCGCCGGTCGCGTGCCCAAGATGGCTGACAATTTCCCCGACACGCGAAGTGCGCCGCGCAAAAGGACGCGCAATCGAGCCGATCTGGTCCGAGAAAGTCCGGCGCGGGCAGGCGGGTGCCAAACATCGCCAACGGCAAACCCAGAGGGTTACCGTAACCCCGTCACCATGGGCGGGATAATCCTGCAGCCGCCTACGCCGCCAGCCGTGACGACGTCGCGATTGCAATCCACAGTCTGGGCAGATGCCGTTTGGTGTCAGACTGCCGGATACAGTCCACCCGCCGGAATCGCGCCGCTCAACGCTTTGAACGGAAACATCGCTCCCGGGCGACCAGTGCTTCCTTGAAATCATCACTATCCCTCCTGAATCTTCCCGTTCTCAGGATAGTGCGCCACACAGATTGAGGCAGAGCCCCTTTAAGGGCAACGCGACACCGGAAGGCGCGCCAGATCCTTCCCGCGATCGTGGATTTTTACGACATCTCAATTACTTGCCGCCCGGACGGCCGAACGGTCTTTGAGACCGGTCCGCGCCGCGCCGATGCAGCCCGCCTGGCCTGGACCATTTCGGACCGGAGCTGACGGGCCGCGTTTCCGGGACCGTCCCGCCGCCCCCCGGTCATCCGGGCCTAATAGACCACCAGCGCCGGCACGGCCGCCAGCAGCGCCAGCACCGCCAGCATCACGCCGATGAACGGAAGCGCACCGGCGAAGATCGATTCCAGCGAGACGCGACGGTCGCCCAAAGCGGCGTGGATGGTGAAGACCGAAATCCCGAAGGGCGGGGTCAGAAGGCCCACCTCGACCGCGATCACGGTCAGGATGCCGAAATGCACCAGATCGAAGCCCAGGCTTTGCGCGATGGGCGCGGCAATCGGCACCACGATCAACAGGATCGAGCTGCTGTCCAGGATCCTGCCCAAAAGCAGCACCCGCAGCCGATAGACCAGCAGAAAGCCGGTCGGCCCCAGGCCGATTTCGCGCACGAAGCCCTCGATCGCCGAAGGCACGCCCGCCACCGCCAGCATCTGGCCATAAAACCCCGCCGCGACCAGTAGCATCAGGATCGAGACCGACACCGCCCCGGTTTCGGTCAGCACCTTCCACAGCCGCCCCTGCCCCAGGCTGCGGCGCAGAAGCGCCACGACCAAGGCGGCAAAGGCGCCGACGCCGCCGGCCTCGGTCGGGGTGAAAAAGCCGCTGTAGAGCCCGCCGATCACCGCGCCCACCAGCACCACGATCGGCAGGCCCTTCGCGATCAGCCCGCGCGCGCCCAGCCGCGGCGCCATGGATTGCGCCGCATGCTTTTCGCGCAGCTTCGCCGCATCGAAGACCAGACCCGGCGCCAGCCAGGCCGCCAGCACGATCATCAGCGCGAAGGACAGCGCCAGGATCAGCCCGGGCACCAGTCCGGCCATGAACATCTTGCCGATCGAAACCTCGGCCAAGACGCCGTAGATGATCAGCAAAAGCGAGGGCGGGATCAGCATGCCCAGCACCGAACTGCCCGCGACCGTGCCGGTGGCGAAAGACGGGCGGTAGCCGTG
>JAFLCY010000231.1 GCA_017303485.1 Rhodobacterales bacterium | reverse complement strand
CGTCCCAGATGACTTGGGTATCGACATTCCAGCAGGGCAGGGCGGTCTTGGCCGCTTTGATCATCTCAGCCCAAGGAGTGCGGTGGACGTTTGACACAGCCCCGATTTCGATCTTCCCAGCGAACATCATTTTGTTCTTAGAATCTCTAGATAGTGATGTGTCATCTGTGGCTGACACGAGATCTGGCTCAGATGCAGGGTTATCCACAGCGCCAAATCGGAAGAGCCAAGGCGCGAACTTGCCATGCGGCTTCCAGCGCAGGAGCCCAAGGGCCGAGGATGCCAGCTCTGCCAGCAGGAGGCTCAGATGCTGGCGCGACATGCCCATCTTGTCGGCAAGGGTGCCGAGTGTGAAGGCGGCAGTTCCGCGCTCGAGCCCGTTGTAGCCATCCTTCCAAGCGATGCCGTCCAGGATGATCGTGGCCAGTTTATGGGCCGAGACCGAAAGGGATGTCTCGGTGATGCGGCGCAGTATGGCGCCGGTGGTCAGTTCCATGCGTAGTCGTCCTTCTTCCAAGGACGCCGGACCGTCGGGCAACAAAAAATTTTTCCAGCAATGCACTTGCCGGTTGAACGGATCCGAAGCTCGCGCTAAATTCCCTTTGCTACGAAGGAATTAGGGCGGCGTCGGATCTATGGTCTGGCGTCGTTTTCTTTTCTGGGGTTGCGGTTCTTTCGGGGTGATCAGGGATGTGTCGGTGCGGCGGAAACCGCCTTAGTACCGAACCTCTTCGAAGCCATAGGTGCCCTCGTAGTCCTTCCAGTCCACGAAGACGCTGCGGAAATAGTAATCGTTGCAGCCCGATGAGGGGCTGAAGCCGGACGCGGGGGGCAGCTTGTCCACGCTGCTTCGATGCCAGGCATAGTCGCCTTGCTCGCCATAGGTGCCCAAGCGGACCGTCGACCAGACATTGCAGTCGCCATCGCTGCTCCGGTGCCGGCGGTATTCGGTCTGATAGACCCGGATGGAGCGCGCAAAATCATAGGCGGGATCGGAGATGTCGATGTCCGCCTGATCGACCACGGGAATCGCTGCCGGGAAGGGCAGGGTGGGCAGCGACAATTGCGGCGGTGACGACGGCTGGAACGCAATGTCGAACAGACGTTCAATCGGCGTCTCGCGGCGGAACTCTGCATGCATCGGGCAGTTCCAGATCTGCAGCGGTGGCTCGACGGGCCAGGGCGTGATGCGGGCGATGAAGACAGCGCGCGCATGGGCGCATTCGGCAGAAGCGGGCCAGCCGCCCGCGAGGCAGAGCAGGATCGCACAATCGACAGTATAAGCCGCGGCGGGGGTGGCAAGCGAGATCACGGTGGTTGTGGCGAGGCCGACGGCAAGGCTGCGAAGGGTCATGGGACAGATTCCTTGAAGAGGGGAGGGGGCTCAGATTCTGGACCTGTGCGACATCAGTCGTCCGGCGCGGGACCGAGCGCCTGATAGTCGGCGATCGCCCGGTTGACCTCCGCCGTCACCTCGGCCCGGGCAGATTCGAGACAGTGCAAATAGGTCTGCGCGTCGTCGAAGTAGGTGACGTATTCTTCCCGAATCTCAGAGGCATAGGCAACGCGGGTTGCATCGTCGCGAACCGCAGCAGGGGCCAGCGGCGGCAGGCAATCGAGCGCCGTTCCGGCCCGGGCCGGCGAGCCGGGCCAGAGCAGAGCGCAGCAAATCAAACCTGCCAAAGGCAGGTTCGGGGAAGGGTCAGGCATGGTGAGTCCTCGCCGTCGATGGTGGTGCATAAATGCCTAAACACCACTATTGACGCAACCGGATTCTATCGCTAGTTGTCCACCCCAAGGCGCGCCGTGACAGGTTTCTCAACGGCGCGACATGCACTATGTTGGCGCCGAGCGATCAAGCTTCGGAGCGTGCTGAGCCATGAGGAACTTATACCCGGTGATTTTTCAGACCGGACTGAAGGAGGCCCGGAACGAAGGCGGCATCGTCGAAGCCCATAGCCTTGAGGACGCGAAGAAGGTCGGAAACACCTGGACAGGCGATTGGCGCATCTATCTGCGCATCGGCGATCAGGCAGCCCTTCTTGTTGTCCAACGCACGCTCCAACCGCGCGAGTTCAAGACCATTGCCGGTCTGATCTCCTTCGGGGTCGAGCTGGGTCTGACCACGGTGCCTGTGCCTTTGAAGAAGGGTGAGAAGGCGATCTGGACGCATGGAACGGAGGCAAATCCTCAGAGCTAGCCTGGCCCTTTGCGGCGGCCTGACCCTTTCGGGTCTGGGCGCTAGCCAAGGTGCCGCAGAGGTCATCGACCTCGGGGCTGGCGGGAGCGATTTGCGTGTCCAATCCGGCGTTCTCGACTTCGGCAAAACCATCCCCGCGCGGCAGACGCGCGAGGATCCCGAGACGGAGGCTGATCCGTCCGAAAACCCCGATGCGAAGCTCTGGCGCGCCTCTTATGGCAGCGAGAGATCCGAGCGCGGCCCCACGGGGCGTGCCGACATCGAAGATTTGGTGCTGGATGTCGGCGATGACTATCTCCGCCACCCTGGGCTGCAAGCAGCCGGGCTGACCGGCACCGAGTGGCTGGCCCTCTTCCGCGCAAATATTGCGGTGGAGTCGGGCTTCAACCCGGACGCCCGCTCACCGGTCGGGGCCATCGGCCTCGGTCAGTTGATGCCGGGCACCGCTGCGGTGTTGGGCGTCGACCCCTATGATCCCGAAGAGAACCTGCGCGGGTCGGCGCGGTATCTTCTGACCCAACTTGAAGATTTTGGCGCGCCCGATCTGGCGCTCGCCGCCTATAACGCCGGTCCCGAGGCGGTTCGGGAATATGGTGGCATTCCCCCCTATGCCGAGACCGAAGGCCATGTCGCCAAGGTGCTGCGGCTGACCACAACCACCCTTGCATTGGAGTAACCTGATGGGTCGATTTTTCTCGGGCGCGGGCCTGCCGCGTCTTTCG
>JAFLCY010000230.1 GCA_017303485.1 Rhodobacterales bacterium | reverse complement strand
GCTATGGCTGGGCGGCGGCGGCGGCAAGCTACCTGCGGGCGGTGCCGGAGCTTCAGGCACGGGGACGGCAGCCCCTGCCGGAAGGTGTGGACGCGGCGGATCTTGCGCGGAAGGGGCTGGAGAAGCTGGCCGCTGCGCGCAAGGCGCGGAAGTCAGTGCCGAAGGATGTGGCTCCTGCCCTGCTGGCAGGCTGGCAGACGGAAGCGGTTTTGCGTCAAGTGCTTGCCGGGCGATCCTCACCCGAGTTGTCTGAGGCGCGCAAGCGTTGGGCGCTGCTCTGGCAGGCCTTTACGGGTCGGTGGTAGCCACGGCTCCTCGTGCGACGTCGTCGCCTCGTCGCAAGCGATGAGCGCATGAAATGCGACGAAGAGCGGACCGTCAGGCCCGGCGCGCCTCGGGGCGGAGCCAGAGCCAGATCAGCGCTCCGCCCGCAAGGACAAGGAAGGGCAGCATGGCAAGGTTGACCATCTGCCAGCCCGTTTCCACCGACCCGCCCGAGCAGTTCATCAGCCCGCCGGACGAGAAGCTTGCCAGCGTCACGCCACCGAAGACCACGAAGTCGTTCAGGCCCTGCAGCCGCCCGCGTTCCTCGGGGCGTTGGGCCGAGGTCAGCATGGTGGTCGCGCCGATGAAGCCGAAGTTCCAGCCGAGGCCCAGAAGCATGAGTGCTGCGAAGAAATTCTCCAGCTGCACCCCTGCCATCGCGACCGCCCCGGCGGCGGCGAGGATCACCAGACCAAGCGCGATGATCCGTTCGGTCCCGAAGCGGGCGATCAGATGGCCGGTGAAGAAGGACGGCACATACATCGCAAGGACATGCGCGGTCACGATATCCGCCGCATTGCCCTTGGTGAAGCCGCAGCCGACCACGGCAAGCGGAGAGGAGGTCATCACGAGGTTCATCAGCGCATAGGAGACGGTCGCGCAGATCATCGCGACCAGGATCGTCGGATTGCGCAAAAGCTCGCCCCGGCTGCGCCCCTTGGGCTCACCGGCTTCCGCGGGCTTCGGCTTCGGGATGTCCAGCGCGAAAAAGAGGAAGGACCCGACGAGGTTCAGGACGATGACGGCGAGATAGGAGCCGAGGAAGGTCACTGCCATGGCGTCGGCCGTGACTTTCACCAGTTGCGGCCCGACCACGGCAGAGCAAAGGCCCCCGGCCATGACCCAGCTGATCGCCTTGGGCCGGAAGGATTCGGACGCGGTGTCGACGGCGGCAAAGCGGTAAAAACCGTTCGCGGACATGTAGATGCCGGAGCAGAGCGCGCCGATGCAGAACAGAAGGAAGCTGCCCGTCGCCAGCCCCCAGGCGCCGATGGCGGCCCCGACCGCCCCGCCCGCCGCGCCGAAGAAGAACCCGGCCTGACGGCCGAAACGCTGCATCAGCGCCGAGATCGGTGTCGCGGTCAGCATTGAGCCGATGACCATCATCGTCACCGGCAGCGTGGCCCAGCAGATGTTTGGGGCGAGGCTCGCCCCGGCCAGCCCGGCGATGGTGAAGATCATCGGAAGCTGTGCGCCAAGCACCGCCTGCGCGGCGACGAGGACAAGGACATTGCGGCGGGCGGTGGAGTCACTGGTCATGCCGTATCGGTAGAACTGCCCGACGGGAGGAGCAAGCGGAAACGCCGTTGCCTATGGCGGCGATATTTGGGAACAGAAGACATGGTTGGCCGGATCATTCACTCGCTGGACTGTGTGGCGGAAGGGGCCGACTGGCTTGGCCGCCGGGAGCCCGCCTTTGCGCGTGCCTTGCCGCTGGTGGGCGCGCTGCCGCTGCGCCGCGAGGAAGACGGGTTTGCCGCCTTGCTGCGGGCGATTGTCGGGCAGCAGGTCTCGGTCGCGAGTGCCCGGGCGATCTGGGGGCGGCTGGAGGGGGCGGGTCTGACCGAGGCCACGGTCATGGCGGCAGCGACGGACGATGACCTGCGGGCGGCGGGATTGTCGCGACAGAAGGCGCGCTATGGGCGGGCTTTGGCGCAGGCTGGCATCGATTTCAATGCCTTGCGCGGCGTTCCTGATATCGAGGTCGTGAAGGCCCTGGTCGCCGTGCCGGGGATCGGGGTCTGGACGGCGGAGATCTATGCGATGTTCGCTCTGGGGCGGGCGGACGTTTTCGCCCCCGGCGATCTGGCCCTGCAGGAGGCGGCGCGGATGCTGTTCGGGCTGGACGCACGTCCCTCGGAAAAGCAGTTGCGGGCCATGGCCGAGGGCTGGTCGCCCTGGCGGTCGGTTGCGGCGCGCATCCTTTGGGCCTACTACCGCGTGGCGAAGGACCGGGATGGGGTGATCTGATGCGGAGCTTGCAATTCGGCCGGAAAGGCCCGGCACAGGGCGAGGCAACCGGGCTGGTGGTGTTCCTGCATGGCTATGGCGCCGACGGCTCCGACCTTCTGGGTCTCGCGGACGTGCTGGGTCCGCACCTGCCCGGGGTGGCCTTCGTCGCGCCGGACGCGCCCGAGCGCTGCGCCGGGGGTGGTTTCGGCTATCAATGGTTCCCGATTCCCCGTTTCGACGGCTCGACCGAGGCGATGGCGGCGGCGGGGATCGAGGCTTCGGCTGCCGATCTGAACGCCTTCCTTGATACGAGACTCGCAGAGGAGGGGCTGACCCCAGACCGTCTGGTGCTGGTGGGCTTCAGCCAGGGCGCGATGATGAGCCTGCATGTCGCCCCGCGCCGGGACAAGCCGGTGGCGGGCGTGGTGGCGATCTCGGGCCGCCTTCTGCTTCCAGAGCTGCTGGCGGCAGAGGCCAGGGTGAAGCCTCCGGTCCTGATCATGCATGGCGATCAGGACCCGGTGGTGCCTTTCGAAGAACTCGCCCGCGCTGGCGACGCGCTGGTGGCGGCGGAGTTCCAGGTCTTCGGCCATGTGATGAAGGGCACCGGCCATGGCATCGCGCCCGACGGGCTGGGCGCCGCGCTGGGTTTCCTGAAAGACCGGCTTCCGCTTTAGGCCAGGGCCTCAAGCCAGGCCGCGCAGCCGGTCAAG
>JAFLCY010000229.1 GCA_017303485.1 Rhodobacterales bacterium | reverse complement strand
GATGCCGCAGCCCTTGTCACAGGCACGTCGCTGATGGTCGATGGCGGCTGGACCGCAGACTAAGGAGTGAAAACAGTGAAGATCGGAGCATTGGCAGAAGTGACCTGAGCCGGATAGTGTCCCACGGCGTGGTGTAGGAGCGCCGACCCTCGGAGAGGTCAGGGCTTGATCAGACGGCCACGGCGGGCAGCCTGACGGTTGGATTGTCGGTGACGCGGGCGAGCGTTTCAAGTGACATGTATCGCCGGGCGACCGCCCATTCGTCGTTGGTCTCCAGCATCAGCGCGCCGACGAGGCGGATGATGGCCTCGTCGTTCGGGAAGATGCCGATGACATCGGCGCGCCGCTTCACCTCGCGGTTCACCCGTTCCAGCGGGTTTGTGCTGGCGATCTGGGTCCAGTGCTCGCGGGGGAAGGTCATGTAGGCCAGGACGTCGTCGCGAGAGGCGTCCATCAGGGCGCCGAGCTTGGGCTGCTTCTCCCGCAGAGCGTCGGCCACGATCTCCCACTGGGCTTCAGCCTCGGCCTTGGTTTCCTGCGCGAAGATCGTCTTCAGCATCGCCGCGACCGCCGTGCGCTGCTTGGCCGGAGCGTGGGCCAGGGCGTTCCTCATCCAGTGAATGCGGCACCGCTGGTGGGTCGCGTTGAAGACCCGACGTGCCGCAGCCCGCAGGCCCTTGTGGTCGTCGGCGATCACGAGCTTCACGCCGCGCAGGCCCCGGTCGGCCAGGGACCGCAGGAACCCTGTCCAGAAGGTCTCGGCTTCGGATGGCCCGGTGGCGACACCCAGAACCTCGCGCTTGCCGTCCTCGTTGACCGCCACCGCGATTATCACGGCCTTGCTGATGATGCGCCCGCCTTCCCGGACCTTGAGGTATGTCGCATCCAGCCAGAGATAGGGCCACGCGCCCTCCAGAGGCCGGGAGAGGAAGGCGTTCACCCGTTCGTCGATCTCGGCGCAGAGGCGGCTCACCTGGCTCTTCGACATGCCGCCTGCGCCCATGGCCTTGACCAGATCGTCGACCGAGCGCGTCGAGACACCGTGGACGTAGGCCTCTTGGATCACGGCCACGAGGGCCTTCTCGGCCGTGCGGCGCGGCTCCAGAAAGCTGGGAAAGTAGCTGCCCTTGCGCAGCTTCGGGATCTCCAGCGCGATCCGTCCGGCCCGGGTATCCCAGTCGCGGTCGCGGTAGCCGTTGCGCTGAACCTCCCGCATCGGCGTTCGCGCGCCCTTGGCCGCGCCCGTCCGCACCTCGACCTCGGCGTCCATGATGCGCTCAGCCGCGAAGGCCAGCATCTCGCGCACAAGATCGCCATCAGCCTGCTTCTCAACCAGCTCGATCAGCGCCATTCTCTCTTCGGTCATCGTCGTCTCCGTTGTTGTCGGTTCCAGGTCTCGCAACCCGAACCTTCTCCGAAGATCGGCGATGACCGCCAGCGTCACCCACGGCCGCGCGCTGCGCTACGCCGGGGGCTCCGCGCGCGGCCTCCTACACCACCACCCGGGACACTGCCCGGCCTGTAGCGTGCCGCATTTGCGTTGATGCGCTGACGGCACCCCTGTGATGGTAAGGGATGCCCCACCCGATGTAGCCGACGATCCCAACACTGGAGACTCGCGAAGATCAGTTTCCAGTCCAGCGATCCCATCTGCGATCCATGCGCCGATGGACGCGATATTGGACGCGTGCGTCGCGTCGGGCCTCGACCCATGGGGAAACAGTCGGAACGCGATGATAGACGGTCGCGATGGGCACCGAGTATCCCGGTGCTGTGTAGTAGATGTAGCTTGCGGAAACCCATCCCCGGTGTCCTGCCCAAACGACATCGCACCATGCCGAACCGGAGAGACAGCCCACAATCGTGATGGGCTGGCTAACCGGAACTGCGACGATGATGGGATGCTGCGTTCCGGGACCGATTCGCATGTTGACGGTTCCTGTCGTCATGCCCGGATGCGCCAGCGCGGCCGTGCCGCTCATTGCAAATGCCGCAAAAGCGGCTGCGAAGGTCAGCTTCAGTTTCATTTCCATCTCCTGATTAATTGGACTGGCAAGGGAAGCAGGAGTTGCGCCGTCGATTCGGAGCTTTGTGCTATCGTCCTGCTTCGGGTTCTGTATGGATCGGCGTGATGCGCTCTATTGTCGGCGCAGCGCCCTCAATTCGCGGAGCGACAGCACGCCATCCCCGTTCGTATCGGCGCGCCTCACGCGGTCTGGAATGAAGCGTGAGAACTCCTGACGCGAAATTCGACCATCTCCGTCAGAGTCCATGCGAGAGACGTGTGCAGCCAGATCGTCGACGGACACCATTGCGATGTTTCGCCGATTCCCGGCTTGTTGCGCGGCCGCGCGCGCTTCTTCCGCATCGAGAAATCCATCACGGTTCGCATCGAGCCGGTCGAACAACGTGGCTCGTGCGGCTTGAATCTCGGAAAACTGGATTGCCCGGTCTCCGTTCGTATCCAACTGGCGAAACATCTCGCGAGCGTTCGGGAAATCGGAAGCGTAGGCACTGCCGCTGCCGAGCAGAAGAATGGCTAGGGAAAGGAGTTTGGTGTTCATGCGCGTTCTCCGTGCGAGAGGACCGCTGCGGCCTCTCTTCACGCTTCCTACGCAGACGCGCGCACAGTCCTACGCACAGCCCGAGAATCTTCCGGCCATGCAGCGGCAGTGTTCAAATGGGGTGCATTTTTCCATGACAGCGTAGGAGGAGCCGGGCTTCTGCGTATCGGCAGTATCACCGCCCTGTGGTGGTTTGCCTTACGACGAAAGGAAACCCGTCATGAAACTTGCTGCTGCTGCATTCGCCGTTCTCATATCCGGCCTAGCGCTGCCCGGCGCAGTTCAGGCGCAAACGACGCCCATAGCTGCGCTCATTGATCGTCTCGACAGTGACGGCGACGGTATTGTCTCGCGCGACGAGATTGCTGCGGCGCGCGAGCGCTTGTTCGAGCGACTCGATGCGAACGGCGACGGGAATCTCGATGCCGGCGAGATCGACGCCTTACGCGATGCGATCATGGACCGCGCCGTTG
>JAFLCY010000228.1 GCA_017303485.1 Rhodobacterales bacterium | reverse complement strand
CGGCAAACATTCGCCTGTGTGCGGATGCAGGTTCTGGCCGGTGCGGCGCTACCCCTGGGCCACGCTACACCCCTACCACAGTAGCCACTCAGGTGAGGGTCAATTGAGGCCATGCCCTGCAGGTGCTTGCCCGCCTGCGCGGCATCGACGGCCATCACCATCAGTTCCTGCGCCACCGGAAAGCCGCTTTCGTGGCGGTCGAAGGTCAGCCGCGGCGTGCCCTCGGCCCGGCCGGTCATCAGGTATTTCCACGACAGCGCCGTGAAGGTGGCCGAAAGCGCGGTCAGGTAGCGGCCAAGGATGCGCGCCTCGGTCCGGGTCAGCTTGCCCTCGGCCTCGACCTCGCCGGCGACGCGGGCCAGATGCTGGGTGATGCGGTCGAACTTGGCGAAGTAGCGGCGCAGGATGGCCGGGTCGTAAAGCTCGGCATGGTCGTTGACCAGTTGGTCCTTGATGGTGGGGTCAGCCATCGCGGTCTTGTCCTTCAGCGTCCAGCCACAGCCACAGCCGGGCAAGGCGGCTGCGGGCATGCAGGCCGCGCCAGAGGTCGTTCGGCTCCAGCACGGCGTGATAGAGGCGCTTGTGCAGCGGACGGCAAAGGCAGCCGCCCAGCCACAGCATTGCGGCCACGGCAAGGCTTGCCGTCGCAGCAAGCGCGAAGGCATCAGCCGCATTCCCGACAGATAGCAGAGCGAGCGTCATCAAGATTGCGGCCAACAGCAAGGCGATTAGCCCAGCGCGGGCCGTCCGGCGGATATGACCGGCAAAGCCGGATGATCTGGTTTCGACCAGTTCAGGCACGCGGCCATCCCCATTTCTTGCGGATCGGCACAAGGGCCAGCGTGCAGCCCAGCCAAAGTTCCGTCCAACCTGACGGGAAGACCATGGCGAAGGCGTCTCCGCGCCAGACGAGATACGCGCTCAGCGCTAGAGACAAGGCTGTGATGACGGCCCAGGACCAGTATCTGTCGGCCCGTCCCCAATGCAGCCAAAGGATGGTGTCGATACAGAGCCAAAGGGCCCTGGCTGCGGTTCGCACCTCATCCCCCATACGCATTCTTGTCATGCTTCTCGACAATCGCCGCGAACCGGCGGGCAAAGCGTTCATCCGCCTTGGCCTTCTGCTCAAGGATCTGGCGGGCAAAGACCATGTGGCCTTCATGCGCCTCCAGCATGTCGGCCATCTTGTCGTTCGTAGCGGCACCGATGGCGGCCATGGCGGCCTGCGCCTCCTGGTCCGTCTTCACGCCGATCTCGTTGATGCGGTGGGCGACGTCTTGCTGCTGCGCGGTTTTCAGCGACGAGGTCAGCGCATCGTAAAGCACCACGCGCTGCTTGGTATCGGTCTGCAGCTTGTTGATCAGGACAAGCTGGGTGGCCGCCTGATTGGTGAGGCTGTCCACCCAGGTCTTGCCCTTCTCGATATAGCGCTCCAGCGTCTGGCTTTTCGCCAGCTGCACCTGCTCGTCCTGCACAAGGGCGTTGTAGCGGGCGTTCAGTTCGGCCAGATCGGTTTCCAGCTTGGTGCGCGCGGCGGCGTCCATCTCGACGCTGATCTTGTTTTCCAGTTCGATGATCTTGGGGTCCATCGCGGCGATCTCGGCCCGCACCGCTTCCAGCGATGCCACGGTGCCTTCGCGCTGGGTCAGCGTGTCGCCCAGATTGACCTCGACCTTGGCCTTCTGCACATTCAGCAGGTCAAGCTGGCCCTGCAGCAGCTTCACGATCACATCGGACTTGCCGATCAGATCCTGCAGCTTGTCGTCGATGCTGGCGGTGCGCAGCCGTTCCTGCCGCAGCGATTCCGATTTCGCGCCCGAGAAGATGCCGACAAAGCTTTCCCAGCCGGTCTTCGAGCGCATCTCGTCGAAGTCCTTGGAAAAGCCCGCCGTCACATCGTCCAGCCCCATGATCAGCTCGGCGATATTGGCGTTCATCACGTCGGTATGCTTGTGAACATCTTCCAGCGTGGCGTTTTCCACGTCGATGGCGGCCTCGCCGGCGTCAAGCTTGGCGCGGCCGGCCTCGATCCGGGATGTGATCTCGGAGATCTTGGCCTGGGCGGCGGCGACCTGCTTCTGGCTTTCCTGAATCTGAGCGTCGAAATCGGCCATCGGGCCCTCCTGTGGAATCACTGTCACCATATGGTGAATGTAACGCAGATTTACATCACCCGGCTCACGGAAAATCGGATTGCCGGACCGGGTCGGGCGCGGCAGTCTGACCCCATGAGCGATGCCGATATCCTTGCCCAAGTCTCTGCCCGGCGCCAAGACCTTATTGGCCTGACGCAGGACCTGATCCGCATTCCCACGCTGAACCCGCCGGGGCGGAATTACCGGGTGATCTGCGATTATCTTGCGGCCCGGCTGATGGCGCAGGGCTGGGAGGTGGAACTGTTGCGCGCCACCGGCGCACCGGGCGACAGCGACGCCTTCCCGCGCTGGAACATGGTGGCGCGGCTGCGGGCGGGGCCGGGCGACTGCGTGCATTTCAACAGCCACCACGATGTGGTCGAGGTCGGCCACGGCTGGACGCGCGACCCGTTCGGCGGCGAATTGGACGGCGACCGCATCTATGGCCGCGGCGCCTGCGACATGAAGGGCGGGCTTGCGGCCTCGGTCATCGCGGCCGAAGCCTTTGTCGCCGCCCGGCCCGGCTTTCGCGGCACCATCGAAATCTCGGCCACGGCGGATGAGGAAAGCGGCGGCTATGGCGGCGTGGCCTGGCTGGCCGAACGCGGCTATTTCAGCCCCGAGCGCGTCCAGCATGTCATCATCCCCGAACCCCTGCACAAGGACCGCATCTGCCTGGGCCACCGCGGCGTCTGGTGGGCCGAGATCGAAACCCACGGCCGCATCGCCCATGGCTCGATGCCCTTCCTCGGTGACAGCGCCATCCGCCACATGGGCGCGGTGCTGGAGGAAATCGAGGCGCGGCTTTACCCCCTGCTGGCCGGCAAACGCACCGAAATGCCGGTGGTGCCCGAGGGCGCAAGAGCCTCGACCCTGAACATCAACTCGATCCACGGCGGCGAGGCGGAGCCCGACCCCGGA
>JAFLCY010000227.1 GCA_017303485.1 Rhodobacterales bacterium | reverse complement strand
GCGTCGATATACCGGGCAACAATCGTCGGCACAGAATCCATTCTGTCGATTCCTCCTTACTGATCCTGAAGTCGCTAACCTATGCGATTTTTGCGACGGCGTTTGCAATTACTTTGGCAGGCTGCGCCACCAACCGGACGCCGCAATTCAGCTACGACGCCGATGTGCCGCCGCTGCCCGCCGTGCAGGCGGCAACCACCGATGACCGACCCCGGCCGCTGCATGTACCTCCGGCCTGGAACGTGGCGCGCGGCGGCACCGCCGCAGGCACGCCGACCGGCCGCGTCGAGAACGCCAATGCCGCCGCCCGCGTCGAGCCGCGCCGCGAGGGCTACTATAACGCGATCCAGATATATCCGTGGAGCGAAGGCGCGCTCTATCAGGTCTATGCCGCACCCGGCCAGATCACCAATATCACGCTGGAGCCGGGCGAAAGCCTCACGGGCGCGGGACCGATTGCGGCCGGCGACACGACACGATGGATCATCGGCGACACCGAATCCGGCTCGGGTGCGAACCGCCGTGTCCATATCCTCGTAAAGCCTACGCGCACCGACATTGCGACCAACCTTGTCGTGACCACCGACCGGCGCACCTACATGATCGAGCTGCGCGCGCGGGAAGCGCTCTACATGCCCTCCGTGGCCTGGGCCTATCCCGCGCCGCCGGCAGGCCAGCGCCAGAGCGTCCCGACCACGCCAGTCATTCCGGCCGAAGCCGCACGGAACTACCGCTACGCCTTGCAGGTGCAAGGCGACAGCCCGCCGTGGCGACCGATCTCCGTCTTCGATGACGGCAGGCGCGTCTATGTCGTCTTCCCGCGTGGCATCGTGCAGGGCGAAATGCCGCCGATCTTCGTTCTCGGCACGAACGGCGAACCGCAGATCGTCAATTCCCGCGTCCACCAGAACGTCCTGATCGTTGACCGCCTGTTCGGCGCGGCCGAGCTGCGCCTTGGCAGCGGCAACCGCCAGCAGGTCGTCAGGATCGTCCGCACCAACCCCGCGCAGGCCGTCGCCCAGCCGGTCAGCGCGACCACTGGAGGATCGTCCTCATGAGCGATACCGAAACCGCAGCCCCCATGCGCCTGCGCGCTGAATCGCCCCGCGTCACGCGCCTGTCCCGCAAGATGCTGGCAGGCGTCGGCGCGGTCGCGCTTCTCGGCATCGGCGGCGCGCTGATCTACGCGCTCCAGACCCGCGACGCAGGACCGGGCGGCAACGAACTCTATTCGACCGAGAACCGCCCCACAGCGGACGGCTTGTCCGGCCTGCCGCGAGACTATACGGGGCCGGTGCTTGGCCCCGCGCTGCCCGGAGATTTGGGCCGTCCCATTCTCGACGCGCAGAACCGGGGCCAGCCCATCGTGACGCCGGCCATCACGACACCTGCCGTCGATCCAGAGGAAGAACGCCGCCGCGCCGAAGAAGAAGCCGCGCGCTTGAGCAACGTGTTTTTCCAATCTGGCCCGCGCATGGGATCGCAGGCAGGGACGGCCATGCCTGGCCTTGCCGGTCTTGGCCTCGGTGGACAGCCGGACGGGGCGGCCGGGCAGAACCGTCATGCCGCTTTCCTCAACGGGCCGGTGGACCGGCAGACCGTCGCCCCGGATCGCGTCACGCCGCCGGCATCGCCCTGGATATTGCAGGCCGGGGCGGTGATTCCGGCCGCGCTCATCACCGGCATCCGTTCCGACCTACCGGGCCAGATCACCGCGCAGGTGACGGAGAACGTCTATGACAGCCCGACCGGCTCGCTGCTCTTGATCCCGCAGGGAACGCGCATCATCGGCCAATACGACGACGGCGTGACCTTCGGCCAGCGCAGGGTGTTGCTGGTGTGGAATCGCCTGATCCTGCCGGGTGGCCGCTCCATCGTTCTGGAGCGCCTGCCGGGTGCGGATGCCAGCGGCTACGCCGGCCTTGAGGATGGCGTCGATTATCATTGGTGGGATCTGATGAAAGCGGCTGGCCTCTCCACGCTGCTCGCGGTCGGCACGGAGCTGGCGACGAGCGACGAGGACCGGCTGATCCGCGCCATCCGCGACGGCGCTCAGGATACCGTCAATCAGGCGGGCCAGCAGATCGTCCAACGCCAGTTGCAGGTCGCGCCGACATTGACGATCCGCCCCGGCTTCCCGGTCAGGATCATCGTCACCCGCGATCTTGTGTTCGAGCCGGCAGGAGGTTGACCATGACGAAACTGAAACTCGGCCCGCTGCCCGACGACAAGCCTGTCAAGGTGACGGTGGAACTGCCCGCGCCGCTTCACCGCGATCTGATCGCCTATGCCGAGGTACTGGCCCGCGAGAGCGGCCAGCCCGTTGCCGATCCCGCCAAGCTCATCGTTCCGATGCTTCAACACTTCATCGCCACGGATCGCGGCTTCGCCAAGGCACGGCGAGCCGCCAACTGAGTCCCATCCCGGCAGGGGTGCCGCCAGCGCATAGGCGCAAATGCGGCACGCTACAGGCCGCCGACTGCCCTCCATGGTTCGCCTAATTCCGGGGCCTATAGCGCCCCGGAATCCACCAGAACCAAGGAGGATTCCATGTGCGCAGAGCGCCGCCGCGCCCGCAAAGGGCGACCGCGACAGTCGATCCCCGAACCACTTCCCGACGATCTTTTCGACTATGCCGACGATCCCACGCCGGACGGCCGAACGCGAGCCAGCGACGCGCCGCTTCTCGGCCCGGACGGACAGAGGATGCGCGTTATCGACGATTGGCCGGAGAACATTCCCGTCACCGAGGCTGAGATTGACGTGTTCGAGCGTTGGTTCGGCGATGTGTTCGACGAACTCCTGAACCCGAGAAAGCCGGATGATGGCTTGCATTTCCTATCTCAAACTGATAGGAAAAAGACTTGAGCGGGCATCGTGATCCGGGCCTCGATACGCTTCTGGACCTCGACGGACAGATGCTCTTTGTCGACCCCGAGGGCGGCCATTGGGTGAAGTTCATCGTCACCCGCGTTCCGGCCTCGCCGGAAAAGCCGCATGGCCTCGATTATTCGCTCACGCTTCACGGGCCTTCGGGCGAACGGCTGGTCGGCTTTGACAAC
>JAFLCY010000226.1 GCA_017303485.1 Rhodobacterales bacterium | reverse complement strand
GGCCACGAGCGGTGTTCGCATGAAGCGGCGGCGAAGCTCCTGCTGCTTGCCTTGCCGTGCAGCCGCGACCGAAGCGCGCGCGGCAAGCTCGGAGGGCGGTCCGAAGATGGGGAGTTCATGTTGGACAAAGCGGAAGGAGGCAGGAAATTCGACCAGCAATGTGTCGAGGTCCCGCTCCAGCGCCCGGCAGTAGGGGCAGCGGAACTCGCTGAAATAGGCAATCGGCACGACCCCCGGCGTCACGTGGGTGCCAAAGAGGGCAGGGCAGGGGTCGACACGCACAACGTCAGCACGCGCGCGGCGTTGGTCTGCATCTTCTGACGGCGGATCGAGGCCAACAAATGCCGGCGTTGCTCCGGACGTTTGGCCACTCCCTTCAAGGCGGCGAAACGGCGGCAGATCCGCAATGTCGGCATAGCGCGGCCCGCGGCCCGGGAGCCGGTCCCAGGGAAGGGCACGCAGACCATAGATAAGGGCAACGATCCCGCCGAAGACGAGAAGGTCGCGGCGCCTCACGTTCACATCACAGTCACCGGTGTTCCAACCGGCACCTGTTCGTAGAGCTGGATCACATGCTCGTTCAGCATCCGGATACAACCGTTCGAGACGGACTGACCGATTGACCACGGCTCGGTCGTGCCATGGATACGATAGTAGGTATCGCGCCCTTCCCGGTAAAGGTAGAGCGCGCGCGCCCCAAGGGGGTTGTTCGGCCCGCCGGGGACACCATCGGCGAACTGGGCATAACGGTCAGGATTGCGGCGGATCATGTCGTTCGTCGGACGCCAGGACGGCCATTCGGCCTTGCGCTCGATGATCGCGGACCCCCTGAAGGCAAGCCCGGCCTTGCCGACACCGACTCCGTAGCGGATCGCCCGCTCGGTATCGAAGACGTGGTACAGAAAGAAGCTTCGCGGGAACACGAGGATCTGTCCGGGCGCGTGCTGCTCGCGGACGCGCACCTCGCGGGGCTGGAATTCGTCGGCCAGCACAAACGGCTCTGCGGTATGGGCCCGAAGGATGGTGGGCGAGGACAGCGCTGCAAGTGCGGCCCCGCCAATGAGGAAGCGTCGGGAAATCATGCTGTCTCCTGAGAGGAACGAGAAGGACCGGGTTCGTTCAGGAGACGCGTCGCGGCGGAGGGGTGTGGGGGACCAAACTGCGGCTGGAGCCCATGACCGGCGTGATCTCGAAATGCGACGATCCGGCCACCGACATCAGAGTGACGAGCACTGGCTCAACGGGAAAAACAAGCTGACATGTCCCGTGTCCTGATCCCTCGCCGCAGAGAGCGTCCGGTAGCAGGGGTTGGGCGTGAAGTGCGTCAGCATGCGCTCCGTGCAGCGATCGTTCTGAATGCGCCTGTCCGAAGAGGGTGGCGAGCAGGAGGAAACTGCAAAGGAGGGCCATCATCAACCGCATGGCTGAAGCATAGCCCCAGTCACCTAAATGCCGACTGATCACATCGAGGTGAGGCGCAAAATTCCTTCCAGGATTGGCGAAAACGCAACGCATTCACCTGTTTGTGACCCGGCCGCGATGCAAAGCCGTTTGACCTTCCCACGTTGGAAGGAAGCAAGCCTTCTGCAAAAAGGAGCAGAACATGCGATTCACTCGACGGCTTTTTGTTGCCGGAGCACTTGCCGCGCCTTTCGTGACCGGTCGCGCCGCCAGCGCGTCGGAAGACACGCCTGGCCCGGTCCGTAACAACATATCGGCTTTTCGCACCCACGAGTGGCAGGATCACTTCGATGCTCTGGGCGTCGGGATCATCATCTCTGACACGACGGCCAAGGTCCTCCAGCACTGGACGCCAGATGGCCAGATGTATCTCTATCCGACCTCCGTCCCGCTTTCGGACGAGCTGACCCGCCGTGGTTATACCGAGGTCGTCGATAAGAAGGTGAACCCAAGCTGGGCGCCGACACCGTCGATGCGGGAACGCAACCCGGAATGGCCGGCGTTCGTGCCCGGCGGCGACCCGGCCAACCCGCTCGGCACCCGCGCCCTTTACCTGTCGTGGCAATACTACCGCATCCATGGTACACACGACACACGCAAGATCGGCCGCCGCTCGTCGAACGGCTGCATCGGGCTTTACAACGAACATATCGAGGAAGTTTTCGACCGGACGCCGGTCGGGACGCAAGTGAAGCTGATCTAGCCGGATGAAACCATCTTCGACCTCACCGAACGCACTCAAGAACCTGTTTTCGCACAGGTTCTTGCGGTTCGTATCGATGTGGCTGTTGTCCCTGGTCCTGACGCTTGGCCTGGTCCTCGGACAGGCTGTGGAGGCGGGCTCGGTCGAAGATCATCATCCCGAGACGTCAATCGAGATCGCGAGTAACTTAGGGCAAGAGACCACGCCGGCACCTGCATGCCACCCAGGCCTCGCCTGCACTGTTTTCGTCGTGTCCGAGGGGCCGGTCACAGCACTGTCCCTTTCAATCGTGATCACTCTGCGACCGGACCCGAAGCAGTCGCAACGCCGCTTCGGCGGCCCGTCTGTGACCCTGCCTCCCCCCCGAACCCGGATCTGACAGTCAGGCCGGACGTGCGTCTGACGGTTCGATAGGCTCTCCGCAGCTCTGTCGACAGTTCAATCTCTGTCAGCCTGACACCAGACAGTTGCGCAAGCCGCGCGACCCGCCGGAGGCGGGACGCGGGATCGGTCAACAACAAGAAACCAAGGGCAGTCAGGCAGATGAAACCACAATGGACAGGCGCTTTGGCGCTTGCCGCTTCCGCAGTCGCGGCAGTGGCGCTGGCACATAACGGGGCGACGGGTGTCGTCCTTGAACGGATGACGGGGATGACCGCGTTGAAGGACACCGTGGCGGAACTGGCGCCGATGATGCAGGGAACGGTTCCCTACGACGCATTCATTGTATCAGAGGGAGCAAGTGTCATTGCCGGTCACGCGGGCGAGACGATGCTGTCGCTGTTCCCGGAAGGCAGCCTCGAGGGGGTGACCTATGCCAGGCCGGAGATCTGGTCCGACTGGCAGGACTTCGCAGCACTTGCCGAGGAATTGAAGACCTACGCTGACGCGCTCGCCGTGGCAGCCCCGAACGGTCTTGAGC
>JAFLCY010000225.1 GCA_017303485.1 Rhodobacterales bacterium | reverse complement strand
GTCCCACAGCCAGGTCGTCATCGACATGACGGGGGTGATGCCCGAACCGGCCGAGATGAAGAGGTATTTCTTCGCCGGATGGTGGGCAAAGCTGAACACGCCCGCCGGCCCGAAGGCTTTGACGCGCACCCCCGGCTTCAGATGCTCCAGCATCCAGCGGGTGCCGATGCTGTCCTTCTGCGCCTTGACCGTCAGCGAGACCGACAGCGGGCGCGAGGGGCTGGACGAAAGGGTATAGGTCCGGTGCACCGGACCGCCCGGCACCGGCAGTTCCAGCGTGATGAACTGGCCGGGCTTGTAGTCAAACCACGCGCCCGAAGGCGCGCGGAAGGTGAAGGTGGCGGAATCCGCGGTTTCGGGAACCACCATGGCGCATTCAAGCGGCTCGGAATCCCGCCAGGCGGCCGAACCGAAGGACTGGAACTGCGGCAGGCTCATCGACTACTCCGCCGCCAGCGCGGGGCGGGGCGCCAGCCGGCCCGCCAAGGTCTTGCAATACCAGTCGATGAACTGGATGACGCCTTCCTCCTGGATGGTCGAATAGGGGCCGGGTTCATAGGCGGGCGACAGGATGCCAAGCTGGTTTTCCTCGACCACCCGGCGGTCTTCGTCATTGGTGTTCAGCCAGACGGTGGTCAGTTCTTCCAGATTGTAGTCCACGCCTTCGACCGCATCCTTGTGAACCAGCCATTTCGTGGTGACCTCGGTTTCCGTGGGGCTGATCGGCAGCACGCGGAAGACGATGGCATGGTCGCCCAGGAAGTGGTTCCAGGTGTTTGGATAGTGGAAGAACAGCAGGCTGCCGGCGTCATAGAAGGGCATGGTGCCCATCTTCTTCTGCACCGCGTGCTTCGTGGACATGGTGTAGCTTTCGGCATTGTTCAGCAGCGGAATCCGCGCCAGCCGCCATTGCGAATCCGCATGCATGAGGAAGCGTGAGGGCAGGCCCGCTGCCTCGCAGCGCTCCCAATGGGCCAGGATTTCGGGGCTGGCCGAATGCGGGCCGTCCATCGCGCCGATCTTGGGGTTGTCCGAGAAGGTGCGGCACAGCGAGGGGTGTGACCCGCCGCAGTGATAGCATTCGCGGTTGTTCTCGATCACCAGCTTCCAGTTGCCGTTCTCGACGATGGTCGAGGTGAAGGCCACCTTGGCATCCTGCAGCATCGAGGGCGCCATGTAGCGCGTCATATGGGCCGCCACTTCATCGAACGAGGGCGGGTTGTCGGCGACGCAGACGAACACCATCCCCCCCGCCTCGCGGCAGGCGACGGGCTTCAGGCCATGATCGGCGGGCTTGAAGTCGGGGCCCATGTCGCGCGCGAACAACAGCCGCCCGTCCAGTTCATAGGTCCACTGGTGATAGGGGCAGACCAGCTTGGGGGTCGAGCCGACCATCTTGGAACACAGCCGCTGCCCGCGGTGGCGGCAGACATTGTGAAAGGCGCGGATGGCACCATCGGCGCCGCGCACCACCACCACCGGATAGGCGCCGACGTTGAAGGTGACAAAGTTGCCGGTCTTCGGAATCTCGCAGGCGGGCAGGGCGAACAGCCATTCGCGATACCAGATCTGGTCAAGGTCGGTCTGAAAGACGCCCGGATCGCAGTAAAGCGCGCGCGACAGGGCGTGATCGGGCTTGCGGGCGGCAATCTCGCCCAGGGTATCGGCTGCGGACAGCATGGCTTCGGTCCTGTTCTGCCGCGCAACCCCGCGCGGCTTTGGCTGGCTGAATGCGGGCAAGGCAGGACGGACGGGCAGCGCCCATTGGGCCTGCCTGCTCCGCCGCCACCGCCACCCGCGGCTTGACGTCTTTGTCCTGGCTGGTTTCCGGGCTTCAGGCGGGTCTTGCGGACCCGGAACGGCGCCTTCCCAAGGGCTCCTCCCCCCAGTGGCAATAGCCGTTCCTGCACCTGCTACCGTTGCGGGGGCAGCGCCGGTTTCTGACCGGCTTCCCAATTCTCCGCTGCGTCCAGCGGCACCCTGACGACGCGAAGATACATCTGCGCCCCGGCTTTCAGGGTCGGTTTCCGACCTTGGCGTGCGGATTGCGACCTGCGGGCAGATCGCCGCAAAAGCAAGGGGCGCGGCCGCTTTCGCAGGCCGCGCCCCCATGTCTGATTGCCCGGAAAACGGGCAGGCCGCAAATCAGGCCAGCGTGCGCTTCACTTCTTCGCGCTCGAAGATTTCGATCACGTCGCCGGCGCGGATGTCTTCGTAGCGTTCGAAGGCCATGCCGCATTCCTGACCGGACTGCACTTCCTTGACCTCGTCCTTGAAGCGCTTGAGCGTCTTGAGCGTGCCTTCGTGGATGACCACGTTGTCGCGCAGCAGACGCACCCCGGCCGAACGCCGTGCCACGCCTTCGGTGACAAGGCAGCCCGCGACGTTGCCGATACCGGTGATGCGGAAGACTTCCTGAATCTTCGCATAGCCGATGAAGTTCTCGCGCACTTCGGCCTTGAGCAGCCCCGAGGCCGCCGCCTTGATGTCGTCGATCAGGTCGTAGATGATCGAGTAGTAGCGGATCTCGACGCCCTTCTGCTGGGCGGCGTTGCGGGCGGTGGCATTGGCCCGGACGTTGAAGCCGATGATCGGCGCGCCCGAGGCTTCGGCAAGGCCCACGTCCGAATCGGTGATCGCGCCGACGCCATAGTGCAGAACCCGCACCCGGACCTCGTCGTTGCCCACCTTTTCCAGCGCCTGCACGATGGCTTCGGCCGAACCCTGCACGTCGGCCTTCACCAGAACCGGCAGTTCGGCCACGTCGGCATCGGCCTTGGCCTTGGCCATCAGCTGTTCCAGCGTGGTGGCAGCACCGGCCGCCGCGCGCTTGTCCTTGGCGGCTTTCTCGCGGTAGTCGGCGATCTCGCGCGCCTGCGCTTCGGTATCGACCACGTTCAGCACGTCGCCCGCTTCGGGCGTGCCGTTCAGGCCCAGCACCTCGACCGGAACCGAGGGGCCGGCTTCGGTGACGGTTTCACCCTTGTCGTTGATCAGCGCGCGGACCTTGCCCCACTTCTCGCCGAC
>JAFLCY010000224.1 GCA_017303485.1 Rhodobacterales bacterium | reverse complement strand
AGTCTCGTGACGCCCATGATCCGCGCCACATCCTGCTGGGTCATCTCGTTGACGTAATAGTGCCAGCACACCTCGGCCAGAAAGGATTCGGGCTCTTCCGCTGTTGTGGTGTTCATCCGCCTCCCCCTGTCCTGCGCCGGTCCCTCCGGCCTGTCGGAATGTCCCTGAGCGTTTCGTGTATCGCAAGTTCGAACAAATGGAAATGAAAGATTACACCTGTATTTTACACTTGTGAATCATGACGCACAAATGTATTCAGGCGGCACCCCAAGCTGTGAAGCGTCCGGAAAAGCCGGACCCGCGCTGGGGTTCGACGAATGCGTCGGGCCGCGCAGAAGGCCCACATGGGAGGAATGAAATGCTGAAGCTGTTGCTCGCCTCATCGGCGATTGCCCTTGCCCTGACCGCCCCGGCGCGGGCCGACTTCTGGTCGGACGCCGGTGCGAAACTGCAGGGTGTAACCATTCGCGGCGTATCGGAAAGCACCCCGCCGTCCAACTATGTGCGCGACGTTCTTGCGCCGCAGTTCACCGAAGCCACCGGCATCAAGGTGGAATTCGAGACCACCTCGTGGGACCAGATGTTCGACAAGGCGATCAAGGACATGGAGGCCGGTTCGGGCATCTATGACTTCGTCTATATCGAGCAGGACATCATCTATTCCTACCTCGCCCGCGATTTCCTGGTGAACATCTCGGACGCGCTTGAGGCTGATCCGTCGCTGCAGGCGCCGGAGTTCAAGATCGAGGAATTCACCACCTTCATCGACAACTTCCGCGGCGAGAACGGCGATATCTTCGGCGTGCCGATGGAAGCCTTCATCAAGGTCTATCTCTACCGCAAGGACCTGTTCGAAGACCCGGCGCACAAGGAAGCTTTCAAGGCCAAATATGGCTATGACCTTGCCCCCGCCACCACCTTTGCCCAGTGGCGTGACAACGCGGAGTATTTCGCCAACCTCGACCCGAATGATGAACTGTGGGGCACCACGGTTCAGGCATCTTCGGGCCATCCGGCGTCTTTCTATGAATTCTTCGAATCGATCGCGCCCACCTATGGCGTCTATGACTGGGGCATCGACATGGCCAAGGGTGCGGCCACGGTCGAGAAGGGCGGCCGCATGAACTCGCCCGAGGCGAAAGAGGCGCTGGCCTTCTGGGTTGGCCTGCTGGACCTTGCTCCGCCGGAAGCCACCGCTTCGACCTGGGACGAAGTCGCCTCGACCTTTGCCGCGGGCCGCGCGGCGCAGGGCTGGGTCTATGGCGAAAACGCCGCCTGGGTGGCAACCAACCCCGAAAAATCGACCGTTGTCGGCAAGGTCGGCGTGGCCCTGCCGCCGATGAACGAAGGCGTGATGGCCGCCGCCGAAGCCGGCGAAGGCTATATCGGCTACTATGACGGCGGCGCCTTCGGCATCCCGCATTCGTCGAAGAACAAGGAAGCCGCGCTGCTGTGGCTGCAGTATATCGGTCAGCCTTCGGTTCAGGCCGATTGGGCGGTTGCAGGGTCGCGCGTGGTTCATCAGGCGACCTTCGATGACCCCAAGGTCATGGAGGTCGATGCCAAGGCCGACGGCTACTTCACCATGATGAAAGAGCAGGGCCACCTGTTCAAGGGCGCGCCGGAATTCCCGTTCCACGCGCAGGTGCGCGAAGTGGTGGCGCCGTTCATCTATGAGGCCATCGTCGGCACGATGACCCCGGAAGAGGCGCTGGACAAGGCCGCCGTTGCGGCCGAGGCCGAGATGGCCAAACTGGGCTACGGCGGGAACTGATCCGGCCGTAACCTGCCGGCAGCGCCGCCTCCCGGGGTGCTGCCGGCCCTCTTCCGACCTGTTCCGCCCCAACTGGCGGCCGCAACGCGAAGGTGCTGCCATGCGCAACACGACCACGGGATGGCTTCTGATCGCGCCAACCCTTTTCATCCTGTTCATCACCGGGATGGTTCCGTTTCTTTATGTGCTGGCGGTGGGGTTCCTGGACTGGAACACCTTTGCCGCGAACCCCGAGCCGCGCTTTGCCGGGGTCGAGAATTTCCGCGCGCTGGTCTTTGACGCGGCTTTCCTGAAATCGCTGTGGCTGACCTTCAAGTTCACCGTCTTCGTCCTTGCAAGCCAGCTGCTTGTCGGCTTCTTCCTGGCCAAGATGCTGATGCGCAACGTGCCCCTGAAGGGCCTGTTCCGCACCATCCACACCCTGCCGCTGATGATCGCGCCGATTGCGGTCGGTGCCACCTGGCGGCTGATGACGGTGCCGGGGCTGGGGCCCATTCCGCACTGGATGCAGCAGTGGTTCGACATCAGCTATGTGCTGTCGCGCTTTCCCGATCAGGCGTTTGCGACCGTCGTCATCATGGATATCTGGCACTGGACGCCGCTGGTCACGCTGACGCTGATGGCGGGGCTGTCGAACCTGCCCGAAGAGCCGCTGGAACAGGCCCGCATCGACGGCGCCGGCGAATGGCGCATCTTCTGGGACATCACGCTGCCCTTCCTGAAGCCCGTGCTGCTGACGACCATCTTCATCCGGCTGATGGACGCGCTGCGCACCGTGGATGAGGTCTGGATGCTGACCGGCGGCGGCCCGGGGGCCGAGACGCGGTTCATCGGCCTGCACATCTGGCGCGTGGTCTTTCCCAAGACGGATTACGGCTATGGCGCGGCCATGTCGCTGATCACGCTGTATCTGACCATTGTCATGTGCTGGCTTCTGTACGTCGCCATGACCGGCATGAAGGAGAAAAGCCGGTGAACCGCGGTATCCTTTATTCCCGCCTGCTGACCTTCCTGTTCTGGATCGCCATGTCGGCGCTGACCCTGCTGCCGGTCTGGTGGATGTTTCTGGTCTCGGTCCGCACCCGGGCCGACCTGTTCGGCAAGCCTTCGTTCCTTTTGGATGTGCAGGCGATGACCTGGGAGAACTATGCGGCGGTTCTGTCGAACCCGACCTTCCAGAAATACATGACCAACTCGCTGATCGTTGCCACGTCGAACGCGGTGCTGGTGTCGGTGCTGGCGCTTCTGGCGGCCTATGCGATGTCGCGCTTTGCGCTGGTGGGCAAGGACAACCTGTTCTTCTGGGTGCTGACCAACCGCATGGCCCCGCCGGCGGTGTTCCT
>JAFLCY010000223.1 GCA_017303485.1 Rhodobacterales bacterium | reverse complement strand
CGGGCGCACCGCCCATCCGGGCAATCGCTTGCGCCAGCGTCTCGCCATCGGGCCTGGTGCGGAGCAGAAAGCTGTCGGGCAGCACACCCGCCACCCCCCGCGAGCCGATGCAGGACAGGCCGAACTCGCTGACCTCCTCGGCCAGGCAGTCGATCACCTCGACCGCGTGACGCAGGCGGATGCCGCGCTCCTGCAGCGAGCGCAGGACCTCCAGCGCCACGATCACCCCCGCCGTCCCGTCAAAGCGGCCCCCGTCCGGCACCGTGTCGGAATGCGACCCAAGAGCAATCGTGCCAGCTCCGGCCTCGGTCCCCTCAAGCCGGCCGATCAAGTTGCCCGCAACGTCGATCCGCACGGCAAGCCCGGCATCGCGGAACCGTTCGGCGAGCCAGGCCCGGCCGTCCAGAAACATCGGCGAGAAGGACCGCCGCGTATAGGGTCGTCCCGGTTCGGTCAGGGCGGCGAGAGCCATCAGATCGGCCCAGAGCCGCGCGCCATCCACCGGCAGATTGTCCCGTGGCGAGGTCATTCGGGCGCCCCCGGCAGCGGACGCACGAACTGCCCGGCACCGGGTTCGGCAAGGACACGGGTTCCGTCGAACACCATCCGGCCGCGCTGGTAGGTGGCGGCCACTGCCCAGGGCAGCTCGATCCCGTCATAGGGGCTCCAGTCAACCGCATTGTGCCCGCTTTCGGCGGCAAGGTAGCGGCGGGGCTTCGGGGCAAGAACCGCGATATCGCCGTCGCGCCCGATGCCGATTCCGCCCTTGCGATGGGTCAGCCGGAAATGCCGGGCCGGGTTCTCTGCCAGAAGCCGTGCCGCCCATGTCACCGGCAGACCGCGTTCCGTCAGCCCCTTGACCAGCAGCGGCAAGAGAACCTCCAGCCCCGGAACGCCCGAGGCGTTCTTCAGGATGTCGGGATCGTTCTTCCGGTCCAGTGTCCAGCTGACATGGTCCGAAGAGACTAGGCTGACATTGCCCGCCGCGAGATGAGCCCAAAGCTTCTCACGCTCGACACGCGGGCGGACTGGCGGGTTGATCTTGGCCAGACCGCCAAGTCGCGCCACGTCATCCTCTTCGGTCAGGGTCAGATAGTGGATGCAGGCCTCGACCGTCGCCCGATGGCCCATGCCACGATAGGCGCTGGCCAGATCGTAACCCCGGCCCAGTGAGCAATGCACCACATGGGCATGACATCCGGTCGCCGCGCCGATCTCGTAGACCTGCGCCATGGCGAGAACCTCGGCCAGTTCCGGTCGCGCCAGCCCATGCGCGCGATGATCCGCCGGACCATGGGCGCGGACATGGGCGGTTGCCGCGTCCACGACCTCATGATCCTCGTTGTGGACGCCTGCCACCAGACCGAAGCGCGCGATCTCGGCGAAGCAGGCGGCCAGGGTCTGCGGCGGCAGGCGGGGGAAGCGGACCGGATGGGTGCCGTAGGTCGAGAACTTGAAGGCTGCCACGCCCGCGCCCACCATTTCGGCCACGCGCAGCGGACCCTCGTCTGGATGGCAGGTGCCGTGCAGCGCGAAATCGACGCGGGCCAGTGCCTCGCCCTCGGCGATCTTCGCATGGACCCGTGCCGCAGATGAGATCAGATCGCCATCGTCGTAGGGCATGTCAACAATTGTTGTCACCCCGCCCGCCACTGCCGAGCGGGTGGACCCGGCAAAGCCTTCGTGGCCGGCCTGACTGCGGCTGTGGACATGCGGGTCGATCGCGCCGGGCAGGATCAGCGCCCGCCCGTGGTCGTGGCTTTCGGTCGCGGCGGGGGCGGTCCCGGTTCCGAAGGCCACCACCCGCCCGTCCGAAATGGCGACGAAACCGCCCTCCAGCACCCGGTCGGTCAGGACGACATTGCCCGTCAGAACCAGATCGCAGGTCATCCTCGCCTCCCTCTGTCCGCTTCGGCAGTGCGGAAAGACTAGGACGCAGAGACCGAGCTTTGCCCATAAGCATGGTTGAACGGATCATGCGGTCTGTCTAACGATGGGCCATGCTGCCCGTCCGGTCCCTTGTCTATTTCCTTGCCACGCTGGAGACGGCCAGCGTGACCGCGACGGCGCGGCGCTTCGGAGTGTCGGTGCCGACGGTCAGTTCCAGCATCGCCCGGCTGGAACAGGACGGCGCCGTGTTCGACCGCCGCGCCATCCAGCCAGCGGCGGAAGCCTGGAACGGGCGACAGGGTGGCGAACTGCTTGAGGCCGGGCACGTCGTGGGACAGCGCCTCGGCCGCCTTCTTGATCAGGTGTTCGCCGAAACTGACGCCCTGCAGGCCGCGCTGGGTGTTGGAGATGGAATAGAAGATGGCGGTGTCGGCGGCCTTCTGGTCGCCGACCGGCGCATCCCGGTCCAGCAGCACCTGCACGTCCCCCGCCAGGCCCTTGACCAGCGCCACCTCGACGAAGGCCAGCGGTTCGTCGGGCATGCGCGGGTGGAACAGGGCAAAGCACCGGCGATCCGATTCCAGCCGGTTGCGCAGATCGTCCCACGAGCGGATCTCGTGCACCGCCTCGTAGGCGATCAGCTTCTCCAGCAGGGCGGCGGGCGATTGCCAGGTGATCTGGCGCAAATCGAGGAAGCCCAGGTCGAACCACGATTCCAGCAGCTCGCGCAGATCACTATCGAGCGCCGCCAGTTGCGGCGACGGGTCGCGGATCGCCAGCAGGTCGGCGCGCAAATCCACCAGGAACTTCACGCCTTCGGGCAGGGCGTTGAACTGCCGCAGAAGCCGCACCCTCGGCGGCGTCAGCGCCTCCTTGAGGCGGCGTTCGGCCTTCAGGCTGTCCTGGGGGGTGGCCGCGTCGCGCCAGGCATCGACACTCAGGCGCAGGGCGTGGGCGTCGGTGGCGAATCGTTCGGCCAGCAGGGTCAGGAAGCGTCGGCGGCCGGTCTCGCTGAAGGACAGATACAGCCGGCCCAGGCTGGCCGTGCGGGCGCGGGCGGCGAACTCGCCGCCAGGCCCGCCAATGCAGTCGATGATCTGGCGGCGCACGGCTTCCAGCTTGGCCTGCGGCAGGTCGGCGCCGATGTCGCCGGTCGCCTCGAGCGCGACGGCGCCGGCGCGCAGGTCGGTCCACGCGCGCCGCAATCGTCCCAGCGTCCGGTTGAGGAAGGTTTCCCTGACCGGCGGAG
>JAFLCY010000023.1 GCA_017303485.1 Rhodobacterales bacterium | reverse complement strand
GCTGACCGACGAGCAGAAGTTGATCGCCCGCTTCTGGTCGGACGACGCGATGTTGACCCCCACCCCGGCGGGACACTGGATCTCCATCGTGATGCAGATCGCCGACCGCGATGCCCTGCCAGTCGAGACGATCTCTACCGTCCTGGCAAAACTGGGCGTGGCGCAGGCCGATGCGTTCATTTCCTGCTGGTCCACCAAGTTCAAGTACAACCTCCTGCGCCCGGTGACCTACATCAAGCGCCATATCGACAAGGGGTGGGAGCCGCTGCTGATCACCCCGCCCTTCCCGGAATATACATCGGGCCATTCCTGCCAGTCCGGCGCGGCCTCGGCGGTTCTGACCGCCATCTTCGGCGACGGCTTTGCCTTCGATGATGCCACGCATGAGGATGAGGGCCTGCCGGTGCGCAGTTTCGCCTCGTTCGCGGCGGCGGCAGACGAGGCGGCGGTTTCGCGCCTTTACGGCGGCATCCACTACCGCTTTGCCAACGAGAACGGGCTGGCACAGGGTCGCGCCGTCGGTGCCTATGCCGCCGCGCTGAAGACCGAAGCCTGATGCGCGCGCTGGTCCTTCTGGCCCTTGCGGCGCCCGCCTCGGCCGAGCCCGCGATCCCGCAGTTCGCCGACGAGACGAAGTCGGCGGGCCTTGCCACCGCCTATGAGGGCGAATGGGAATACATGGTCGGCGGCGGTGTCGCGACCTTCGACTGTTCGGGCGACGGTTTCCCCGAGGTGTTCCTGGCCGGGGGCGCCGGCCCTTCGGCACTCTACCTCAACCGCAGTCCGCAAGGCGGGGCGCTGGCCTTTGAGAAGACCGATGCGCTGACACTGGATGCGGTGCTGGGGGCCTATCCCATCGACATCGACAGCGACGGGGCGACGGATCTGGTCGTCCTGCGGCAAGGCGAGAACGCCCTGATGCGGGGCCTTGGCGACTGCCGGTTCGAGAATGCGAACGAGACCTGGGGTTTCGACGGCGGCGATGCCTGGTCAACCGCCTTTGCCGCGATCTGGGAAAAGGGGCAGGACTGGCCGACGCTGGCCATCGGCAACTACATCGACCGCAAGGAAGAGGCCTTCCCCTGGGGTTCCTGCACCGACAACTGGCTGCATCGCCCGGACGGCGACCGCTTCGCTGCGCCGGTCCCGCTGAAGCCCTCGTTCTGCGCGCTGTCGATGATCTTCACCGACTGGAACCGCTCGGGCCATCCGTCGCTGCGGGTGTCGAACGACCGCGAATACTACAAGGGCGGGCAGGAACAGCTTTGGCATCTGGAGCCGGGCCAGCCGCCGAAGCTTTACACCGAGAAGGACGATGGCTGGAAACGGCTGCGGATCTGGGGGATGGGGATCGCCAGCGCCGATGTGAACCTCGACGGCTATCCGGACTATTACCTGACCTCGATGGCGGACAACAAGCTGCAGGTCCTGAAGGACACCGGCAGCGGCAAACCGGACTATGCCGACATCGCCTTCAAGTCGGGGATCACCGCGCATATGCCCTATACCGGCGGCGACAAGAATCCCTCGACCGCCTGGCACGCGCAATTTGCCGATGTGAACAACGACGGGCTGCAAGACCTGTTCGTGGCCAAAGGCAATGTGGCGAAGATGCCGGACTTCGCCGAGAAGGACCCCAACAACCTGATGCTGGCGGCGGGCGACGGGACCTATCTGGAGGCCGGGGACAAAGCCGGGGTCGCCAGCATGGCGGTCGCGCGCGGGGCGCAGGTGGTGGACCTGAACCTCGACGGCAAGCTGGATCTGCTGGTGCAGAACCGCTGGACCGGACCCGAGGTCTGGCGCCAGACCAGCGATGCGGGCGCCTGGGTCGAGGTGCGGCTGGCAGAAGAGGCTCCGAACCGGGACGCCATCGGCGCGGTGATCGAGATCAGGCGCGGCGACAAGGTGGAACGGCACGAGATCACCTCGGGCGGCGGACATGCCTCGGGTTCGGTCGGCTGGCTGCATTTCGGGCTGGGCGCGGCCGAAACCGCCGCGCTGCGGGTGATCTGGCCGGACGGAACCGAGGGCGACTGGCTGGATCTGCCGGCCGGCACGTTCCAGATCCTGCACAAGTCCGCGGCCCCGGAAGCCTGGTCTCCGGGCTAAGCGGTGCGAATCGCTTTCGCCGGGTGGTGCCACAGGGCGTGCGCAACCTGAGGTATTGTTTCGCGAATCCCCTGCGCGCGGCGGTCGATCCGTTGCATAGAATAAGGCAGGATCACGGCGCATCCCTCTGGGATCACTGACGTTTTTGTCACAGTTTGCATTTTGCAAACAGTCTCGAAACCTCTTGTGCCGGTGCATTTAAACCGTTTGCAATCAATATCTTGCATCCTTCCATCCCCCCCGGACCGGTTGCCTGCCGGTTTTGGCGAGGCATGCGTCGATATCCGGCCATGCTGCGACTGCTGCTGCAGATTTGCGAAAGGGCAAGGTCCGTGGCTAGAATGACCTTGGGAAAAGTACCGATCCGGAGCTGAGACCGGATCGGATTAACCCGTGGGAATGTGAGACTGTTTACGATGGTGCTACGCGGGGCCTCGCGTTCGCCGTCGCGTTGATGAGTGACCAGCCCGACAGGAATGCACCGTGACACAGGGTCCGACACAGATCAGCAGTCAGCTTGAGTCCGAGCTGGGTCGGGTGGACCCGGATGCCTTCGCTGACGATCTCAAGCCGGGCACCCAGCTTCTGGGCGGGCATTACACGATCATCGGCTTTCTGAACAGCGGCGGCTTCGGCATCACCTATCTGGCCAAGGACAGCCTCGACCGCACGGTCGTGATCAAGGAATGCTTCCCGAACGCGCTCTGCCGCCGCTCGACCGGCCTGGTCCGCGCCCGGTCACGCAAGCATTCGGGCGATCTGCGCAGCTTCGTCGAAAGCTTTGTCGCCGAGGCGAAAAGTCTGGCGCGTCTGGTACACCCCAACATCGTCGGCGTGCATCAGGTGTTCGAGGACAACGACACCGCCTACATGGCGATCGACTTCATCGACGGGCGCGACCTGCACGATATCCTGGATTCGACCGATCAGGCCTTCACGCCCGAACAGGTGGTCGCGATGCTGAAGAAGATGCTGTCAGCGGTGGAATTCATCCACCAGGTCGGCATCCTGCACCGCGACATCTCGCCGGACAACATCCTGGTGGACAAGGGCGGCAACCCGATCCTGATCGACTTTGGCGCCGCCAGCGAACAGGTGGTGCGCGCAACCCGGGTGCTGACGGGGCGGCGGGTGATCAAGGAAGGCTATTCACCGCAGGAATTCTACCTGAGCGGGGCGGAACAAAGCCCGGCGAGCGACCTCTATTCGCTGGGCGCGACCTTCTACCATGTCATCACCGGCAACCCACCGCCGGAAAGCCAGCGCCGTCTGGCCCGCGTGGCCGAGGGTGAGCCCGACCCCTACCAGCCGCTTGTCGGCCGGTTCCAGGGCTATCCGCCGGGCTTCCTGGAAGCCATCGACAAGTCGGTGCGGGTCATGCCGAAGGACCGCATCCAGTCGGCGGGCGACTGGCTGGACTGGATCCGCATCGGCGAGGATGGCGGCGACCTGCCCGCCGCATTGACCGAGGAACCGCCGAAAGTGACGACCCGGCCCGTCACCCGGCCCGCCGTCACTTCCGCCGGGTTCCTGCGGGACTACATGGGCTATGTCATCGGCGCGGGCACCGTCTTCGTGGTGGCCGGACTTGCCGCGATCTGGTCGATGCTGACCTGACTGGCCCCGTCCACAGTCACGCCTCACCTGCCGCGCGCCGGTCCCCTCATTCGTGCCGCAGGGCGACGATGGGGTCCAGCGCTGCGGCCTTGCGGGCGGGGAAATAGCCGAAGATCACGCCGATCAGCGCGGAAAAACCGAAGGCCAGCAGCACGACATAAAGCTGCGGCGCGAACGGGATCGCCATGAAGAAAGAGGCCCCGAAGGCCAGCGCCAGCCCCACCGCCACGCCGATGATGCCGCCGACCAGCGACAGGACCACCGCCTCGACCAGGAACTGCGTCAGCACCTGCCGCCCTTCGGCCCCGACGGCAAGCCGGATGCCGATCTCGCGCGTGCGCTCGGTGACCGAGACCAGCATGATGTTCATGATCCCGATGCCGCCGACCAGAAGACTGACCGCCGCGACCGAGGACAGCATCCCCGTCAGGACCGAATTGATCCCGGTCAGGATCGAGGCCAGCTGCGACATGTCCATCACGCTGAAATCGTCCTCCTCGCCCACCGCGATGCGCCGCCGCTCGCGCATAAGGGTCTGGATCTCGCGGATCCCGCGCGCGCTGGAAACGCCGGCCTTCAGCGCGACCGAAATCGAGTTCACGTTGTCCGTGCCCAGAAACCGTCGCTGGACGGTCCGGATCGGCATCAGAACGACATCGTCCTGATCCTGCCCGAAGGTCCCGGCCCCCTTGGCTTGCAGAAGGCCGATCACCTCGCAGGTCACGTTGCCTGCGCGCATCTGCTGGCCCGTCGGGTCCGAATTGCCAAAGAGCCCCCGCCGAACAGTCTCGCCAATAATGCAGACCGCGGTGCCGGAACGGTCTTCGGCGCTGGTGAAGGCCCGGCCAACCCGCAGGGACCAGTTGCCCACCTGCAGATAGCCCGAGGTCGTGCCGGTGATGCTGGTCGACAAGTTCCGCCCCCCCGCCACGACCGTCTGTGTGCTGGAGACAGAGGGAGAGATATTCGCAACGACCGACAGCCCCGCCAGTGCCTCGACGTCGCGCATCTTGAACAGCCGCGAGACCTGGGCGCCGCCGGGCCCCAGATTGCGGTCAGGCCGCACGGAAAGCACGCTCGACCCAAGGCTTGCCACGCTGGCCGAAACCGACCGCGACGACCCCTGCCCCACCGTGACCATCGCGATGACCGCGGCCACGCCGATGACGATGCCAAGCATGGTCAGCCCCGACCGCAGCTTGTTGCGGCGCAAGGCCAGCAGCGCCAGGCGCACGGTTTCCCAGATCATTCCGCGGCCCTTTCCGCCACCGGCCCGTCGCCCACCACCTTGCCATCGGTGAAGACCACCAGACGGCTGGCATAGGCAGCAATGTCATCCTCATGCGTGACCATCACGATGGTGATGCCGTCCTCGCGGTTCAGGGTTTGCAACAGGCGCATGATCTCGTGGCTGCGGTGGCTGTCGAGGTTTCCGGTCGGCTCGTCCGCCAGGATCACCATCGGGTTGCCGACCAGCGCGCGCGCAATCGCCACCCGCTGCTGCTGGCCGCCCGAAAGCTGCGAGGGATCGTGATCCTCGCGCCCCTCCAGCCCCACCTTGTGCAGGGCCGCCCGCGCACGCAGGATCCGTTCGGCACGCGGCATCCCCTTGTAGATCAGCGGCAACTCCACGTTCTCCAGCGCCGAAGTGCGGGCCAGAAGATTGAAGCCCTGGAACACGAAACCCAGGAAATGCCGGCGGAGCAGCGCCCGCCGGTCGCGGTCCAGCCCCTGCACCTCGACCCCGTTGAACAGGAACCGGCCCGCGCTTGGCCGGTCCAAGAGCCCGATCGTGTTCATCGCCGTCGATTTGCCCGAGCCCGACGGCCCCATGATCGCGACGAATTCGCCCTGCCGGATGATCAGGTCGACATGATCCAGCGCGCGCACCTCGCTTTCGCCCGTCCCGTAGCTGCGCGAGACGTCCGACAGCTCGATCAGCGGCGGGGCGGCGGGATCGGCCATCTCAGCTGCCCGAGGTCTGGTCGATGATCACCGGATCGCCCTCGGCCAGCGCGTCCGACCGCACGGCCGTCAGCTTGCCGTCGCTGTCGCCCGGTTCGACCTCGACCTCGGTCGCGATGCCATCCTGCAACACCCAGACCGTCGGCACACCTGTCGCCGCGGCCTCTTTCGGCGCGGACATCGGACGGCGCGGCATGATCATCCCCAGAAGCCCGTTGCCACCCCGGCTGCTGCTGGTCTCGGTGGTCTGCGGCGGCTCGAACCGCAAGGCGGCGCTTGGCACCCGCAGGGTGTCGTCCACCACGGTCACGGCGATGGTCGCCGTTGCAGTCATGCCCGGGCGCAACAGGCCCTCGCGGTTGTCGACCGACAGGATCGCCTTGTAAGTCACCACACCGTCCGTCGTCTCCGGGGCATAGCGCACCGTGGTGATCACGGCGGGAAAGCTGCGGCCGGGGAAGGCGTCGACGGTGAAACGGGCCTCGTTGCCCACGGCGACACGGCCGATGTCGGCCTCGTCCACATCGACCCGCAATTCCATCCGCGCCAGATCCTCGGCCAGGGTGAACAGCACCGGGGCGTTCAGCGAGGCGGCGACGATCTGGCCGGGCTCGGCCGCCCGGTTCAGCACGACACCGGAAATCGGCGAGCGGATCGCGCTCTTGCCCAGTTCCGTCTCGGCTTCGGAAAGCCGGGCCCTGGCCAGCGACACCTCGGCGGTCGCACCATCGACCACGGCCACGGCCCGGTCGCGCGCGACCTCGACCGCGATCATCTTCAGCCGGGTGCTTTGCCCGCGCCTGTCCAGTTCCATCTGCGATTCGTAGGTGACCTCCGCCTCGCGCAGGGCCGCCGCGGCCTGCTCCCGGCTGGCTTCTGCCGCCTGCAACTGCGCTTTCGCGGTCAGGATCTGGTCGGCCAGCTTGCTGTCGTCCAGCCGGGCCAGGACCTGCCCGACCTCGACCCGGTCGTTGAAATCGACCGAAACCTCGGCCAGCGCGCCGGACAGTTCGGAGGAGACATCGACCTGCGTCGTCGGCTGGACCGAGCCTGTGGCCGTGACCGTCACGATGACCTGGCCGCGGCTGACGGCTTCGGTCTCGTACCGGACTTCACCCGACGCACTGCGCAGCGCGAACCAGTACCAACCGCCCGCCGCCCCTGCGAGCAACACTGCAAACGCCAGCCAGAGCCAGCGACGGCGTGGACGCCTGCCCGTGGCCAGGATCCGAGCCATGTCGTCCGCCGGGTTCGCCATCCGTCGTTTCCCCTGGTCATTCCGCGCCGCAGTACCAACACGGCCCGATCCGCCGCGTTCCGTCCCTGTCTCACGCTGCAGCTAAGGATTTCCGTCGCGATTTCAATGCAGGCAGGGGGTGGTGGGCGGTGAGGGACTCGAACCCCCGACATTCTCGGTGTAAACGAGACGCTCTACCAACTGAGCTAACCGCCCCTCTGCGGTGCCTAACCCGCCCGGCCCAGCCTGGCAAGCCCCGATGCGACCGGCGCAAAAGACAAAAGGCGCAAGGATGAACCCCGCGCCTTTGCTATGATGGTGGGCGATAACGGATTTGAACCGCTGACATCTTCGATGTGAACGAAGCGCTCTACCGCTGAGCTAATCGCCCGATGCGGGGGCTTTTAGCTATCCTCTTCGACCGCTGCAAGGGCCTTTCCGGCTACTTTGCCGGCTTCTGTCCGCCGAAGTTTCAGGGTCAGCGCCGGGCCATTGCTCTTGACCACGCGCAGCTTGCCCAGGGGCGGCACCGCGAGAGCCTTGCCGGTGGAGAGCGCCTCACCCATGGCACGCAGCGTGGCTTCGACGGCGGCCTTGACCTCGGGCTTCCGGCCGCCCGTCGCGGTGGCGACACTTTCGACCAGATCCTTCAGCCTGAGCGCGCCCTGCGCCACTGGCGCTGCCGTCTCGGCCGGCTTTTCATCGGCCTTTGGCACGGCGGCGGGCTGTGCCTTGGCCTTGGCGGATTTGGCCGGTTTCTTCTCGGTGGTCTTGGTGCTGCGCGGAGCCATGATGCCTGCTGTTTCCTGTCGGTTCACGTTGCGGCGAACGATAGGACGGCTTCCGGCACAAGGCTACCCGGAATCCATCCGCGCCATCGGCAGGTTTTGCTTGTTTGGAGAAAAATGCTTATCTAGTCTGCACTTGCGGGGTGGAAATGGTGCTGCCCGGTATATTTGGGTTGAGGGACACATGAAACGAGTTTTGCTTCTTTCCAGCGCGCTGACGCTTGGCGTGATGAATCCTGCGCTGGCAGGTGGACCAGTCGTCGTCGCGGAAGAGCCGGAGGTCGTGGTGGAAAAGCCCGCCTCGTCGGCTGGCTTTGTCATTCCGTTGTTGCTGCTCGCCGTTGTCGTGGCCGTGGTCGCGGGCGATGATGACGAGGTCGTGAACACTCCCCCCAGCGATATCCGCCTCAAGGAGGACATCGTGAAAGTGGGGACCAACAAGCTGGGGCTCGGTGTCTATCAGTACCGCTACCGCGGCCTGGAAGGCGTATGGGAAGGCGTGATGGCGCAAGAGGTGGAAGTGATGCACCCCGGCGCGATCAGGATGCTGCCGGGTGGCTACAAGGCGGTTGACTATGCCCGGCTGGGGCTCAGCCCGCGTCTCGTGGCCTGACAATCGCGCGCCCCCGGAAACCCGGGGGCGCACGCCGTTCTTGCTGTCAATGTGCGGTCGGTGCCGGAGCAGGCGCAGAGGCCGCCCGGGCCGCCGCAGCCGCCTCTTCCGCCGCCTCGTCCCATTCCACCGGCTCGGGCTGGCGCACCAGCGCCTGGGCCAGAACCTCGCGGACATGGGTCACGGGGATGATCTTCAACCCGGTCTTCACATTGTCCGGAATCTCCGCCAGATCCTTGGCGTTTTCTTCCGGGATGAAGACGGTCTTGATCCCGCCCCGCAGGGCGGCCAGCAGCTTCTCCTTCAGCCCGCCGATGGGCATCGCGTTGCCGCGCAAGGAAACCTCGCCCGTCATCGCAATGTCCTTCCGCACCGGGATGCCGGTCAGGACCGAGACGATGGAGGTCACCATCGCCAGACCCGCCGACGGCCCGTCCTTCGGGGTCGCCCCGTCAGGCACATGGACGTGAATGTCGATCGCGTCGAACTTCGGCGGCTTCACCCCGATCTGGGGTGAGATCGAGCGGACATAGCTCGCCGCCGCATCGATCGATTCCTTCATCACGTCGCCCAGTTTCCCGGTCGTCTTCATCCGGCCCTTGCCCGGCAGTTTCAGCGCCTCGATGTGGAGGAGGTCGCCGCCCACGCTGGTCCAGGCCAGACCCGTCACCACGCCGACCTGATCTTCCTTCTCCGCCAGGCCATAGCGGTGTTTCTGGACGCCCAGATACTCCTCGACCTTCGCGGGATCGACCTCCACCTTCTTGGACTTGCCCTTCAGGATGTCGGTCACCGCCTTCCGGGCCAGCTTGGCGATCTCGCGCTCCACGTTCCGCACCCCGGCTTCGCGGGTGTAGTAGCGGATGACGTGGTTCAGCGCGTCGTCGCTGACGCTGAACTCGCCCTTCTTCAGCCCGTTCGCCGCGATCTGCTTCGGCAAGAGGTGCTGCTTGGCGATCTCGCGCTTTTCATCCTCGGTGTAGCCCGCCAGCGGAATGATCTCCATCCGGTCCATCAGCGGCCCCGGCATGTTGTACGAGTTCGCCGTGGTGATGAACATCACGTTGGACAGGTCGTATTCCACCTCCAGGTAGTGGTCGATGAAGGTGTTGTTCTGTTCGGGGTCCAGCACCTCCAAGAGGGCCGACGCCGGGTCACCCCGGAAGTCCTGACCCATCTTGTCGATTTCATCCAGAAGGATCAGCGGGTTGGTCGTCTTGGCCTTCTTCAAGGACTGGATGATCTTGCCGGGCATCGAGCCGATATAGGTCCGCCGGTGACCGCGAATCTCGGATTCGTCGCGCACCCCGCCCAGCGAGATGCGGATGAACTCGCGCCCCGTGGCCTTGGCCACAGACCGCCCCAGCGAAGTCTTGCCGACGCCCGGAGGACCGACGAGGCACAGGATCGGCCCCTTCAGCTTGGTCGACCGCGCCTGCACCGCGAGGTACTCGACGATCCGCTCCTTGACCTTCTCGAGGCCGAAGTGATCGGTATCCAGCACCTTCTGCGCTGCCGACAGGTCTTTCTTCAGGCGCGACTTCACGCCCCACGGCACGCCGAGGAGCCAGTCGAGATAGTTGCGCACCACCGTCGCTTCCGCCGACATCGGCGACATCGACTTCAGCTTCTTCAGCTCGGCATCCGCCTTCTCGCGGGCTTCCTTGGAAAGCTCGGTCTTGGCGATGCGGGCTTCCAGCTCGGCGACCTCGTTCTGGCCGTCCTCGCCGTCGCCAAGTTCCTTCTGAATGGCCTTCATCTGCTCATTCAGGTAGTACTCGCGCTGGGTCTTCTCCATCTGGGTTTTCACCCGGGACTTGATCTTCTTCTCGACCTGCAGGACGGAAAGCTCCCCCTGCATGTGGCCATAGACCTTCTCCAGCCGCTCGGCCACGTCGAGCGTTTCGAGAATCGCCTGCTTCTGCCCGACTTCCACCCCAAGGTGACCGGCCACAAGATCGGCCAGACGTGCGGGTTCGCGGGTGTCGGAGACGGCGGCAAGCGCCTCTTCGGGGATGTTCTTCTTGACCTTGGTGTAACGCTCGAACTCCTCGCTCACCGCGCGCACCAGGGCCTCGACGGCGGTCTGGTCGCCCTCGGTCTCGGGCAGCACTTCGGCGGTGGCTTCGAAGAAGGCCGGGTTCTCGATGAATCCGGTGATCTTCACCCGGGCCTTGCCCTCGACCAGCACCTTCACGGTGCCATCGGGCAGTTTGAGAAGCTGAAGCACGTTCGCCAGCACGCCCGTGCGGAAGATGCCGTCCGCGGCCGGATCATCGGCCGTCGGATCCTTCTGCGAGCTGAGGAGGATCTGTTTGTCGTCCTGCATCACCTCTTCCAGCGCGCGGACCGATTTCTCGCGCCCGACGAAGAGCGGCACGATCATGTGGGGAAACACCACGATGTCGCGCAACGGCAGGACCGGATAGCTTTGGATGCTCATGTGTCTACCTTCGTTCGCGGCAGCGATCCGGGGTCCCGACCATCGGCAACCCTGCCCGCTCCGCCTTCAGATGTGTTAACTTGTGGTCCCCGAGGCGGGGATTCAAGTTGCCTCGCGGTTCGGCAGAATGAACCTCTGTGTGATGAGGCGCAAGGTGAGAAAGGGCCGGACCCGTCCGAAGCCCGCGCGGTGCGTCAGAGCGGTTCGACATCCCCGTCCGCCCGCCCCGCATGGAACCCGGAGACGAACGCCGCCAGCCGCCCACCCGCAATCGCCTCCCGCAAGCCCTCCATAAGCACCTGATAGTAGTGCAGGTTATGCCAGGTCAGCAGCATCGAACCGATGATCTCGTCCGCTTTCACCACATGGTGCAGGTAGGCCCGCGAGTAGCTGCGGCAGGCCGGGCACAGGCAGCCCTCCTCCAATGGGCGCGGGTCGTCCTTGTGGCGGGCGTTGCGCAGGTTCACCTGGCCCCGCGCCGTCCAGGCCTGGCCCGTGCGTCCTGACCGCGAGGGCAGCACGCAATCCATCATGTCGATGCCCCGCTCCACCGCGCCGACGATGTCGTCGGGCTTGCCCACGCCCATCAGGTAACGCGGCCTGTCTTCCGGCAGGAACCCCGGCGCGTAGTCGAGGACGGAAAACATCGCCTCCTGCCCCTCGCCCACGGCAAGGCCGCCTATCGCATAGCCGTCAAAGCCGATAGCTTTCAGCGCCTCGGCGGATTCTTCCCGCAACTCGCGCGTGACACCCCCCTGCATGATTCCGAACAGCGCATGTCCCGGCCGGTCGCCGAAGGCATCCCGCGACCGTTGCGCCCAGCGCATCGACAGCCGCATTGACTTGGCCACCGTCGCCTCGTCCGCTGGCAGGGCCGGGCATTCGTCGAAGCACATCACGATGTCCGACCCCAGAAGCTTCTGGATCTCCATGCTACGTTCCGGCGTCAGCATGTGCTTCGAGCCGTCGATGTGCGAGGAAAACCGCACCCCTTCTTCTGTCAGCTTGCGCAGGGCCCCCAGCGACATGACCTGAAAGCCGCCGCTGTCGGTCAGGATCGGCTTCTCCCAGTTCATGAAACGGTGCAGCCCGCCCAATGCCGCCACCCGTTCGGCCGAAGGCCGCAGCATCAGGTGGTAGGTGTTGCCGAGAAGTATGTCCGCCCCGGTCGCGGCCACGCTTTCGGGCAGCATCGCCTTGACCGTCCCGGCGGTGCCCACCGGCATGAAAGCCGGGGTGCGAATCTCTCCCCTCGGCGTGGAAATAACCCCGGTCCGCGCCGCACCATCGGTCGCCGCCACGCTGAAACTGATACCCGTCGCCATCTGAGCCGCCCCCTGTTGCCGCTTCCTTGGGCCAAATTTGGCGAAAAGTGAAGCCTCGGGCGTCCGGGCTCGCCCCCACCCCGCAATCCCGCTTGACCTGTACCGCAATCCGTCTATTGGAGTGAATGAACGTTCATTCCCAGCGACTCATCCTCATGGCCATCGCCCCCCAGACTACCCCCGCCGCCGAAGAGCGCAGCCACGAGATCCTGGCCTCGATCCGTCAGGTCTTTGCCGAAAAGGGCTTCGACGGCGCCTCGATGCAGGATCTCGCCCGCGCCGCCGGCATGAGCGTGGGCAACTTCTACCGCTATTTCCCCTCCAAGGCCGCCATCGTCCAGGCCATGTGCGGCTTTGACCTGGCCGAGATCCAGACCGACTTCGCCGATATCCAAGCCTCCGATCGCCCGATGGACTGCCTGCGCGAGCGCATCCTGGACCATTTTTCGGAAGAGGCGATGAAGAACGGCCAGCTCTGGGCCGAAATCACCGCCGCAGCGATCCGCAAACCGGAAATCCGCGAAGCCGCAACGGAGATGGAGGAGACGATCATGCATCTGCTGTCGATCATCTTCGCCCATACCACCCGACGCCCCGTCGCCGAGGCGCCTCAACGCTACGAAGGCCAGTCCCGGATGCTCATCCTGCTGGTGAAGTCCATGGCGATCCGCACGGCCCAGTTCGGCCCGGCCAGCCCGGCACTTGCGGCGCAGGTGGTTGGCATAATCGACGGCATCATTGCCGAAATCTCCAACGACACAGCAGAAGGCTGACACCGTCATGCGCCCGACCCTGATCCTTGCTGCCCTTCTCGCCCTTGCCGTCCCCGCGCTTCCCGCCCGCGCGCAAGAGGCCGCTGCCGCCGAAAGTGTGACCACGTCCCCCGCCCCGGCCCTGCCCGCGATCACCGTCTCGGCGGTTTCGGCGCACAAGCTGACCGACCGCATCATCGCCTCCGGACTGATCGCCGCCATCGAGGAGGTGCAGGTCGCCCCCCTGGTCGAAGGCCAGCCGCTCGACCAGCTTCTGGTCGATGTCGGCGACATGGTGACCGAGGGTCAGGTGCTTGCCGTGCTGTCGAAGACGACGCTGGAGTTGCAGAAGACCGAAGCCGTCGCCTCGCTGGCTGCCGCCCGCTCCACCATCGCCCAGGGCGAGGCTCAACTGGTCGAGGCCGAGGCCGCCGCCGCCGAGGCCGCACGGGTTGTCGACCGCACGACGAAGCTGCGCGAAAGCGGCACCGCCCCACAGGCCACCTGGGACACCGCCAACGCCAACGCGATAGCAGCCAATGCGCGTGTCTCGGTCGCCACTCAGGGCCTGGAGGCGGCGCGCGCGCAACTGGCGCTGGCCGAGGCCCGGCTTGAGAATGTGGACCTGATGCTCAGCCGCACCGAGGTGAAGGCCCCGGTGGCCGGCAAGATCGTCGCGCGCAACGCCAAGATCGGCGCCATTGCCACAGCCGCCGGCCTGCCGATGTTCGTCATTACCCGCGACGCCGCGCTGGAACTGCGCGCCGATGTGGCCGAGACGGACATCCTGCGCCTCGCGCCCGGCCAGACGGCTAAGCTGCGCGCGGTCGGGATGGACGCGGCGCTCACCGGCACCGTGCGGCTGGTCGAACCGGCCATCGACCCCACGACCCACCTTGGCCGCGCCCGGATCAGCGTCGATGCCGCGGGCGAGCTGCGCACCGGCATGTTCGTCGAGGCCGAGATCATCGCCGCCGAACGTGACGCTCTCGCGGTTCCGGTCACCGCCATCGGGTCCACCCCCGAAGGCAGCATGGTCATGCGCGTCCGGGAGGGCCTGGTGGAACGGGTTGCCGTAAAGACCGGCATCCGTGACGGCGGGCTGGTGGAAATCACCGAGGGCCTGGCCGAGGGCGACAGCGTCGTGACCAAGGCCGGGGCCTTCGTCCGCGCCGGAGACCGGATCAACCCCGTTCCCGCCGCGAACTGAGGGGAAGCGCCATGAACTTCTCTGCCTGGTCGATCCGCAACCCGGTCGCACCGCTCCTGGCTTTTTTCCTGCTCCTGGTCCTCGGCTGGCAAAGCTTCAACAGCCTGCCGATCACCCGTTTCCCGAACATCGACGTGCCGCTGGTGGCCGTCTCGGTCACCCAGTCCGGCGCCGCCCCGGCCGAGATGGAAAGCCAGGTGACAAAGGAAATCGAGGATGCTGTCGCGGGCCTGACCGGGGCCAAGCGCGTCACCTCCACCGTGACCGACGGGCTCTCCACCACGGTCATCGAATTCCGCATGGACGTGCCGACCGACAAGGCGGTGCAGGATGTGAAGGACGCCGTCGATCAGATCAGGGGCGACCTGCCGGGCGGCATCGAGGCCCCCATCGTCACCCGCATCGACGTCGAGGGCCAGGCCATCATGACCTTCTCGGTCCATGCGCCCGACATGACGATGGAGGAGATCAGCTGGTTCGTCGACGACACCGTGACCCGCGCGCTGCAGGGCAAGCCAGGCATCGGTCGCGTCACCCGCGTCGGCGGGGCCGACCGCGAGATCAGGGTTGAACTCGACCCGGTCAAGCTGGACAGCTACGGCGTCACCGCACAGGCCATCAGCGCGCAGATCGCGGCCACCAACGCCAATCTCGGCGCCGGCAAGATCAACCTTGGCACCGGCGAGCAGGTGATCCGCACGCTGGGCGACCAGGGTACCGTCGAAAGCCTTGCGGCCACCACTATCGCGCTGCCCTCGGGCCGTTTCGTGAAACTGTCCGACCTCGGCCAGGTGATCGACAGCTATGAAGAGCTGAAAAGCTTCGCCCGCATCGACGGCGAATCCAGTGTCAGCTTCCTCGTCTTCCGCTCCAAGGGGGCGTCGGAGGTTTCGGTCGCCGAAGTCACCAACCAGGTGGTCGACGAGCTGCGCGTGCAGCATCCGAATGTTGCCATCACGATGGTCGACGATTCCGTCTTCTACACCTACGGCAACTACGAATCCGCCATCCACACGCTTCTGGAAGGCGCGCTTCTGGCGGTCCTTGTGGTGCTGGCCTTCCTGCGCAACTGGCGCGCGACGCTGATTTCCGCCGTAGCATTGCCGCTCTCGGCCATCCCGACCTTCTGGGTCATGTCGCAGCTCGGTTTCTCGCTGAACCTCGTCAGCTTCCTCGCCCTGACACTCGCCACCGGCATCCTGGTCGACGATGCCATCGTGGAGATCGAGAACATCGCGCGGCACATCCGAATGGGGAAAACCCCCTACCGCGCCGCGATCGAGGCGGCGGACGAGATCGGCCTCGCCGTCATCGCCACCACCTTCACCATCGTCGCGGTCTTCGTCCCCGTCTCGTTCATGCCCGGCATCCCCGGCCAGTATTTCCGCCAGTTCGGCCTGACCGTAGCCATTGCGGTCCTGTTCTCGCTTCTGGTCGCGCGCCTCATCACCCCGATGATGGCGGCCTATCTGATGCGGGCAAAGGACGCCGTCGGCCATGACGAGGGCCACAAGGACAGCGCCTTCATGCGCGGGTACATGCACATCGTGCGCGCAACCACCAAGGTGCGGCGCTGGAAGAAGCATCCGCGGATCGCGTTGCCCACCTATTACGTCACCCTGATCGTCGCCGTCGCCGTGGTGATCGTCTCGGTGATCGCCATGCTGCAGGTTCCGGGCTCGCTGTTCCCACCCGAAGACGAAAGCCGCATCGTCGTCTCGGTCGAACTGCCGCCGGGATCGAAGCTCGACGATACCGCCGCGACCACCGATGCCATGCGTGACGCGGTCAAGGACATCGAAGGGGTGGATTCCGTCCTCGTCATCGGCGGTTCCACCCCGCTCGGCGACCGCGACATCCGCCGCGCGACCTTCACCATCATCCTCGACCGGCTTGACAACGGGCTCAAGCGCAAGCTGATCGACCTCGGCCGCGCCTTGCCCATCGTGGGCAACCTCATCCCGGAAATCCCCTCGCACGGCCGCCTGCGCCCGCAGGTCGAGATCGAGGCCGAGGTTTTCGAGGCGCTGAAGGCCGTGCCCGACGTGCGCGCCTTCAAGGTTTCCACCATGGGCGGCGGTGGCTCGCGGCCCTTTGCCTTTGACATCCTGTCGGCCGACGAAGGCGATCTCGACACCGCCGTGCGCAAGATCGAAGAGGCGCTGAAGGACGAGCCGATGTTCCTCAACCCCTCGACCGAGGCGTCCCTGCCGCGTCCCGAAATCCAGATCACCCCCCGGGCGGACGAGGCCGCGCGGCTGGGCGTGACGGTGCAGCAGATCGCGACCGTCGTGCGCGTGGCGACCATCGGCGATGTGTCGGCGGCCCTTGGCAAGTTGTCCATCGACAACCGGCTGGTGCCGATCCGGGTGCAGCTTGACGAGGCCTCGCGCGACAACCTGGCCCGGATCTCGGCACTGAAGCTGATGACCTCCGCCGGCCCGGTGCCGCTCTCCGCCGTCGCCTCGGTCGAGGTGTCGCAGGGCCCTTCGGTCGTCAAGCGCCTGACCCGGCAGCGCGTCGCCACCCTCGGCGCCGATATCGCCCCCGGCTTCGTGCTGGACCAGGTCACCGAGCGTTTCCACGAAATCCTGCCGACACTGGGTCTTCCGGCCTCGGTCAAGGTCGCGCCCTCGGGCGATGCCGAGGTTCAGGCGGAACTCCTCGGCAGCTTCCAGAACGCGATGATCCTCGGCGTCCTCTTGATGATGTTCGTGCTGATCCTTCTGTTCCACTCGGTCCTGCAACCCGTGACCATCATCTTCTCGCTGCTTCTCTCGGTCGGTGGAGTAGCGACGGCGCTGATCGTCACGCAGAACCCGCTGTCGATGCCGGTGTTGATCGGCATCCTGATGCTGATGGGCATCGTGACCAAGAACGCCATCCTGCTGATCGACTTCGCCATCGAGATGCGCGACCGCGGCATGAACCGGATCGAGGCGGTGATCGAGGCGGGGCACAAACGCGCCCAGCCTATCGTGATGACCTCGATCGCCATGTCCGCCGGGATGCTGCCCTCGGCCCTCGGCGTCGGCGAGGGCGGGGCCTTCCGCGCGCCGATGGCCATTGCGGTGATGGGCGGGATCATCGTCTCCACCGTCCTCAGCCTGGTCGTCGTGCCCTCGATGTATCTGGTGATGGACGACCTCTCGCGCTTCTTCTCCTGGGTGCTGGGCCGCTTCATCGGCAAGAAGGAAGTCGAACCGCAGGCGCCCGATCCGCTCGTCCTTGCCGACAGCCTGGCGCGGAGCCAGATCGACGTGGCGCTGTTGCAGGGACGGATTTCCGTGCTGGAGGAAGCCCTCGTCCGCCGTGCCGCGAAACCGCACGCGGCGGAATAGGGCGCCATTCTCGCCAAAGCGACCCCTCTCCTCCCTCTTGGGAGGCGAGGTTCAGATTGAACGGACCAGCTCCCGCGCGGCGATTCGCCGGAAGGGTTAACTCCTTTCAGTATTCATGCGCGTATGCATGGAAAGCATACGCGATTCATACGCGATCCATACGGTCAAAATGGCAAATTCGCAGCCGTTAATCCTGCGTTCCCAACGGGTTGCCTGGTCCCGGCCATAGCTTTGCGGCCTCCTCCGCCGAATAGCGCCCCAGCCGCACATCCTCGGCCACCAGCGCCGGGTCGCGGCGCTCCGGCGGCCCGAATCCGCCGCCCCCCGGCGTCCGGACCCGGACCCGGTCCCCCGGCGTCAGCGCGATGTCCTGCGCCTTCGACAGATGTTCGGGCACCAGCACCTCGCCACCCCGGATCACCTCCACCCGGTTCACCGCACCATCCTTGCCGCCCAAGGCCCCCTGCGGGCCGACCCGCCCGTGATCCATCACGAAGGACGCCCGCGCTGCGCCGCGCAACAGCTCGATCTCGTAGTCGAGGCCAAAGCCCCCCCGGTGTTGTCCCGCCCCGCCCGATCCTTCGTGCAGCGCGTAGTGCCGGTAGAGAACGGGAAAATTCTGCTCCATGATCTCGACCGGCGGCGCCTTGGAAATCCCGATGGTGGAGCAGCCGTTGGCGATCCCGTCGCCCCCGGCAAAGCCCCCGTAACCGCCGCCGGAAATCTGGTACATCACATAGTCGCGGCCCTTTTCCGGGTCATTCCCCCCAAGCCCGAAGTTGCCGCTGGTTCCCGCCGGGGCCGCCGTCACATGGCCCGGCACCGCCTGCACCAGGGCCGCGAAGACCGCCTCGGCGACCCGTTGGCTGACTTCGGCAGCGCAGCCCGACACCGGGCGCGGATAGGCGGCATCGAGGAATGTCCCGTCGATTCCAGTCACTTCCAGCGGCTCGAACGCGCCCGCGCTGATCGGCACATCGGGGAAAATATGCCGCATCGCCAGATAGACCGCCGACAGCGTCGTCGCCCGGACCGAGTTCATCGGTCCCATGCAGGGCTCCGACGAGCCGGTAAAATCGAACCGCAGCCCCTCGCCCGCCTTCGTCACCGACAGCGCGATGGTCAGGGGTTCGTTCACCACCCCGTCGCTGTCCACAATGGCGGTGGCCCGATAGGTCCCGTCCGGGATCAATCCGATCATCGCCCGCATCTGCTTGGCCGCCAGTCGCCGCATCTCGGCGATGGCCTCTGTCACGGTCGCATCGCCATAGCGGTCCAAGAGCGCCCCCAGCCGTTCCGCGCCGACCAGCAGCGCCGAGGCCTGCGCCTTCACATCGCCAATCCGTTGTTCCGACACACGAATGTTAGAACAGATGATCTGATAGATCTCCTGATCCAGCACGCCCTTCTTGAACAGCTTTACCGGCGGAATCCGCAACCCCTCCTGCTCGGCGCTGATCGCAGATGCCGAGAACCCACCCGGCACCGCCCCGCCGGTATCCGGCCAGTGCCCGGTGTTCGACAGCCAGCACCAGATGCGACCCTGCCGCCAGACCGGCATCGCGAAGCGCACATCCATCAGATGTGTGCCGCCCAGATACGGATCGTTGACGATGTAGATGTCACCCTCGTCCGGCGGGGTTGTCAGCCCCGCCGCGATCCGCTCCAGAATGGTCCGCGTGGAGAACTGCATGACCCCGACAAAGACCGGCAGGCCCTTGGAGCCCTGCGCGATCAGAGAGCCATCTTCGGCCGAATAGATCCCATCGGATCGATCATCCGCCTCTGCGATCACGGGCGAAAACGCCGCACGGGAAAAGGTCAGGTCCATCTCGTCGCAGACCTGCTGGAGACCCGCCTGAATGACCGCAAGCGTGACCGGATCAATCATGTGCTGACCTCGATGACCAGGTTGCCGTCCCCGTCCTGCGTGACCCGCGCACCGGGGTCTATCACGACGGTAGTGTCCATTTGTTCAACGATCGCAGGGCCTTGCAGGCTCCACCCCATCGGCAGATGATCGCGCCAGTAGACCGGGGTGTCTTGCCAGCCGTCGAACCAGACCGGGCGAACCGAGGCAGGTTCGGCGGTCGCCCTGCGGTCGGCGGGGTCGATCAGCCGCGACAGGTCCAGCGCCGGGCGCTCGCCGATCACCGAGACGTTGAGGTTCACCAGATTGGCCCGGATCGTTGGCAGCTCCACCCGGAACCGTGCAAGATAGGCCGCCTCGAACAAGCGCTGCACCTCCTCGCGCGAGGGGGCCGCCGAAGGCAGCGGCACGCGCAAAAGATGGGTCTGCCCGACGAACTGCATGTCGGCGGAATACTCGGCCCGCACCCTGGTCAGGGCGATGCGCTCCAGCCCGATCAGGCGGCGACCCTCGGCCTCCTGTGCGGCCAGCACGCCATGGACCTCTCCCATGTCCGCCCCGTCCAGCGGCCGGTTCAATGTGCGCACGAAGTCATGCCGCAGGTCGGCCACCACGCAGCCCAGCGCATTGGTGATGCCGGGGCGGGCGGGGATCAAGACTTTGGGAACGTTCAACTCTTTCGCCAAAGCCACCGCGTGCAAAGGCCCCGCCCCGCCAAAGGCGAACAGGGCGAAGTCGCGCGGATCGGCCCCCATCGAGATCGAGACCATGCGGATCGCCCCCGCCATGTGAGTGTTGGCGATCCGGATCACCGCCTCGGCCGCCGCTTCCACCGACAGGCCCAGCGGCTCGGCGATCTGGTCGCGCATCGCCGCATGGGCGGCCTCCGCCGCCTGACCGAACCGGCTGGCCGGCAGACGACCAAGGATCAGGTTGGCATCCGAGATCGTGACCCGCGTCCCGCCCCGCCCATAGCAGACCGGCCCCGGCGTCGAGCCTGCGCTCTCCGGCCCGACCCGCAGCATCCCGCCAGCGTCGATCCGGGCAATCGACCCCCCACCCGCGCCGACGGTTCGGACATCGACCATCGGCACATGGATCGGCATGGCATATTCCACCTCGATCTCGCTGGACACCGGCGCCACCCCGCCCCGGATCATCGCCACATCGGTCGAAGTGCCGCCCATGTCATAGGTCAGAAGGTTCGCCACCCCCGCCCTGCGCCCGGTGGCGACCGCCGCCATCACGCCCGAGGCGGGGCCGGACATCACGGTCTTGACCGCCTCTTTCGCCACGTCCTTCGCGGCCACCATGCCGCCATTGCCGTTCATCACCAGAAGGTCGCGGCCATAGCCCTTTGCGGCCAGTTCCCCGGCCAGCCGCGCGACATAACGTTCCAGCAGCGGCTGAACAGAGGCATTGACAGCCGCCGTCACCCCGCGCTCATATTCCCTCGATTCCGACAGAAGTTTGTGCCCCAAGGTAATGTAATCATTGGGCCAAAGGTCTTTCGCGATCTCGCCGGCCCGCAGCTCGTGCGCCGGATTCGCATAGGCATGCAGGAAATGGATCACCAGCGCCTCGCTGCCCTGATCCCGCAGGCGCAGGATCGCCGCCGTCAGCGCCGCCTCGTCAAGCGGGGTGACAATCCGACCCCGTGCATCCATCCGTTCCGGCACCTCGATCCGCAGGTCGCGCGGGATGACCGGGGTGAAATGCCCGTGCATCCCGTAGGCCTGCGGTCGCGTCCGGCGGCCGAGTTCCAGGACGTCGCGGAATCCTTGCGTGGTGATCAGGCCGGTCTTCGCCAACTGGCGCTCAAGCACCGCGTTGGTGGTGGTCGTGGTGCCATGGACGATGAGGTCGATCCCCGCAAGGTCCGCCCCGGCCTCATGGAAGGCGTCCAGCACGCCGCCCGACTGGTTCGGCAGCGTGGTCGGCACCTTGGCCAGCCGCACCGCCCCGCTGGCGGGGTCGAAGATCACCAGATCGGTGAAGGTGCCCCCCACGTCGACACCTGCGACCAGCCCCGTCATTCACACCCCCACGAAGGTACGGAAGACCGGGTCAGCCGCCGACAGGCCCCTGGCATCCCGGCTCTCCACCACCCGGCCGCCCAGCATGAAGGCCACGCTGTCGGCCAACCTGCACACAGCTTCCACCCTTTGCTCCACCAGCACCACGGCGACGCCCTGCCCCTTCAGGGACAGGACCGCGTCCTGGATCAAGGCGATCATCGACGGCTGAAGCCCCTCGGTCGGCTCGTCCAGGAGGATGACCCGCGGGTCAAGGCAGAGGGCCCGGGCGATGGCCAGCATCTGCTGTTCCCCCCCGGACAGGGTCTGGGCCGTCTGGCCAAGCCGCGCACGCAGCAGCGGAAAGAGGGTCAGCACCCGGTCCAGGAGCTGTGGGTCGTTGCCCTGCACGAGGCCGCCGACAGCAAGGTTCTCGGCCACGGTCAGCGGCCCGAACAGACGTCGCCCCTGCGGCACATAGGCGATGCCCTGCCGTGGAACCTGATGCGCGGGCAGCCCCTCAAGGGCTACTCCGTCCAGCCTGATGCTGCCCTCTGTCGCAGGGACCAGACCCATCAGGCTTTTGAGAAAGGTCGACTTCCCCACCCCGTTGCGCCCCATCAGGCAGGTGATCCGCCCCGGCGCGGCCTCGAAATCCACCCCCTGCAGGATGGTGACCGGGCCGTATCCGGCGATCAGGCCTTTGACCTCAAGCGCCAAGATAGGCCTCCTGCACCAGCGGGTTAGCGCGAATGTCCCCGGGCGTGCCCGTCGCCAGAACCTGACCGGAGTTCAAGACCGTGATCCTTGTGGCAAGGTCCATCACGACATCCATGTTGTGTTCGATCAGCAGGACGGTGGTGTCCGGGACCAGGCCTTCCACCAGCCGCTTGAAGCCGTCGATCTCGCTGGCGGCAAGGCCCTGGGTCGGCTCGTCCAGGATCAGCACACGGGGTTTCAGGGCAAGCCCGAGCGCAAGTTCCAAAAGGCGCTGGTGGCCGTAGGACAGGGTTTGCGCCTCCTGCTCCTCCAGCCCCTGCAAGCCGACGCGGGCCAGCGCAGCCCGGGTCTTGGCCGCAAGGTCCCGCGCCCCGTGCGACTGCACGGCAAGGGCCACGTTGTCGAACACCGTCAGGCGCGGGAAGATCGAGGTGATCTGGAACGTATAGGCGATGCCCTTGCGCACCCGGACATGGGCGGGAAGCCGGGTGATGTCCTCTCCGGCCAAAAGGATAGTGCCGGACTGCGCCATGCGGCGACCGGCCAGCAGGCTGACGAAGGTGGTCTTGCCCGCCCCGTTCGGGCCGATCAGGGCGTGGATGTCCCCCGCGTCCAGCCTGAAATCGACCCCGTCCACCGCCCTGAGCCCGCCGAAGTGCAAGGTCAGGCCGCGCGTCTCGATCAGGGGGGGTGTCTGCGGCGTGGTCAGGGCAGCCATCTGGCCCACCTTTCCCGGATCGTGCCCAGAATGCCCTTGGGCGCAAAGAGGACCAGTGCGACGAGGGCCGCCCCCACGAAGAAAAGATAGGCCGAGGTCAGGCCCGACGCGACCTCGATCAGCGCGAACATCAGAAGCGCTCCGAGGAGGGGGCCAAGCGTGGTGCCCGCGCCGCCAAGGAGGACGTAAAGCATCGGAAGGATCGAATACTGGATGGTGGCGAAACTAGCCCCGGCATAGCCGAACAGGACCGCATAGGCCGCCCCCGCGGTTCCGGCGTAGAGGCCGGAGACGGCAAGGGCCACGAGCTTCACCGTGAAGGGATTGTAGCCAAGCATCCGGGACCGTTCCTCGTTTTCCCGCATCGCGACCATGGTGCGCCCGAAGGGCAACCGGACGAGGGCGAGGCTGCCAAGAAGGCCCGCCGAGTAGAGCGCCAGCGCCGTCAGATAGCGCGGAGTGTCGGTGGACAGGTTGAACCCTGCAAGGGTGCGTGCAGTGGCGGGAAGGGTAAAGCCCTCGTCGCCACCGGTCGTCGCGCCGAAGTAGAGGATGGCCAGGTATCCGGCCTGGGCGAACATCAGGGTCACGATCATGAAGCTGACCCCGGCGGTGCGTAGCGCCAGAAGGCCGACCGCCGCCGCCATCGCCCCCCCGCCGAGAAGGCCGAGGATCAGCGCCGGGCCCGCCGAAATGCCCCAGATCTGGGCCGGAAGACCGGCCGCATACATTCCTGCCGCGAAGAAGAGCGCATGGCCAAGGCTGAGGAGGCCAGTGTAGCCGAAGGCAAGGTTGTAGCCCATCGCAAAGACGGCCAGCACCATGATCCGCGCGAGGTTGGTGGCGTGATAGGGCGAAAGCAGCGCCGGCGCGACAATCAAGATGGCGATCACCGCCAGATGCAGCAACCAGAGCCTCACGCTTTCGCTCCGAACAGGCCCTGCGGACGGAAGACCAGCACCATGGCCACCAGAAGCGTGGCGAGGATCTTCGCCAGCGTGGGCGTGAAGAACATCGAGATCACGCCGTCTGAGAGGCCGACCACAAGCGCCGCGACCAGCGTGCCGCGCAAGGAGCCGAGCCCGCCGATGATGACGACGATGAAGGACAACAGGAGCGGATCGCCCCCCATCAGGTAATGCGCCTGCTGGATCGGCACGATCAGCACGCCCGCCAGCGCCGCAAGCGCCGCCCCGAGTGCAAAGGTGCCCATGTAGACACGGTCTACATTGATCCCGAAGGCCTGGGCGGTCGAGCGGTCGACCTGGGTCGCCCGCATGATCAGCCCGGCCTTGGTGCGGGTCATCACGCGCCACAGGGCCAGAAGCACCAGCACAGCGGCGAGGACGACGAAAAGCTTGTAGCCGGAATAGCCGAACCACGGGAGTTGCATCCGCCAGTCGAACGGGGCCCGGACCGGGTTGGCGTTCGGGCCGTACAGCGACAGCGTGGCCTGCTGGATCATGTAGAGAAGGCCGATGGTGGCGACGATCGTTGCCTCGGGGTCGTAGTTCAGCCGTTTCAGGATCAACCCGTCCGCCGCCGCGGCAAGGGCTGCGACGAGGAGCGGCGCCACGACAAGCGCAGCAATAAAGGCCAGCGCCGGGGGGCCGGGCATGGTCGCCGCAACCGCCCAGGCGAGAACCGCGCCCAGCATGACGAACTCGCCATGGGCCACGTTCACCACCCGCATCACCCCAAAGACCAGGCTCAGCCCCGCCGCCGCCAGCGCAAGGACGGCGGAGGTGACAAGCCCCTCCATCAGGGCGAGAAGCAGGAAGGGTCCGAAGGCCATGAGGGTCCGCTGGGATCAGGGAAACGTGGGCAGATCGCCCACCCTACGGGGTGAACGATCCGCCCGCGCGGGGATCAGAACGACATCGTCGTGTAGTCGGTCGCATCCTCATAGGCGCCGTCGGCCATCGAGGTCTGGTGGACCCTGATCAGCTTGCCGCCCTGGACCTGGCTGATGTTCTGCGTGCCGAAGACCTGGTGGGTCTTGCCATTGAACACCTTTGCCCCCTGGGGCCGCTCGATCCCGTAGGGCAGGTCGGACATGGCCTCCATCGCTTCCACCAGCTTTTGCCGGTCCGCGATGCCGGCATAGCCCGAAGCCTCCATCGCCTGCTTGATGAAGAACAGCGTCTCCCAGGTCGAGAACATGTGGCTGTAGGTCGCCACATCGGCGGCATCGCTGATGCTGGCGCCATTGTCATCGACCCCGACGGCGGCGCGGTAGGCCGCCTCATGCTCGCCCGCGTCCGAAGGTTTCACCCGGTTGTGCCCCTCCCAGAAATGGGTGCCTTCCAGGAACTCAAGGCCCGGCGTCGCGGTATCCACCGCCTCGAGGCTGTCGATGAAGCCGAAGATCTGCGGCTTGGCGCCCGAACCGTAGAACTCGCCCAGCTCCTTGACAAAGGTCAGGACGGCGGGGCCGACCATGACGTGATACAGCACCTCGGTTTCCGCCGGGATCTGCGGGAAGTAGCGGGTAAAGCTGGTCTCGGTCGGCGGAATGGCGATCTGGGCGATCACCTCGCCGCCCTGCGCGGCCATCGCGGCGGTGAAGAAATCGCGGTGATCGTGGCCGAAGGCGAAGTCCGGGAAGATCATCGTGACCTTCTTGCCAAGGTTCGCCGAAACCCAGGGCGCCATGGCCGAAATCTGGCTGCGGACATCGGTGATGCCGGGTTGCAGCGTCCAGCGGTTCAGCATGCCCGAGGCGACATGGTAGCCTTCGGAGCAGACCAGATAGGGCACCTTCAGCTCACCCGCACGCGGGGCCGAGCCGATGACGACATGGCTGAACAGCGTCCCCATCACCAGGTCGCAACCATCGGACTGGGTCAGCTTGTCCACGACTTCCGAGCCACGCTTGGGATCGGTCGCGTCATCCTCGAACAGGATCTCGACGGGACGCCCTCCGATGCCGCCGCCATCGTTGATCGCTTTCAGCGCCGCCTGTGCCGTGCGTTCGTACCAGCGTCCGTAGGAGGCGCCGATCCCGGTGCGGTGCAGCTGGAAGCCGATCTTGATCGGGCTGCCTTGCGCCGCGACATGGCCCGGCAGGGCGGCCGACAGCAGGCCCGCGCCCCCGGCCATCAGAAGACCGCGGCGGGTGGGATGGAAGAAGTTCGTCATGTCCGTCTCTCCACTGTTGCGGCCCTCTTGCGGGCCATCGTCGCCATGGGGGGTCAGGGCCCCGGAAATGTCCAGTCTCTTCATCCGGTTCGGGCTGTGGACAACAGCCAGAGACCAAGCACCGTGTAGGCAACCATCAGGACCGAAAGGGGCAGGTGAGCAACCGGCCGCGCGCCCTGCCCCGCAAGTTTCAGCGCCAGCACCACCGCGAGAAGATGAGCACCAAGGATCGCCAGAAACTGCGCGGCATAGATCAGCGGCATGACGCCGGGGTCGGTCAGGAAACCGAAGGAGACATAGAACGGCGGCAGGCCCAGCCAGCTTTCGCCGGTCAGGAAAGGGTCGTTCAGGGCGGCCAGCGTGTATTGCCCGGCGGTCAGCAGCATCACCAGATAATGCGCCGCATGATAGCCGGCCGCGATGGCGAGAAAGGACAGCATCACCGGCCCGGCGGCGAAACCGCCTCCGATCCGGCGGCCAAGGGCGATGGCCGTCACGATCAGGGCAAGCGTCAGCACCCAGACCGCCGCCAGTCCGGCACTGTTCTGCCAGACCACCGCGCTGCGCCCGGTGGGTTCCAGCGGGTTCTCGCCGATCAGCGCCTGCCACCAGAAGGTTTCGGCCAGCCCGTCGAAGGTCAGGGCCGCCAGGGCAAGGCTGACGAAGACCACAGCCGAAGGAGCGAGCGGTGGCATCGTCAGGATCTGCGTGCCGGGCCAGCCGCGCATCAGCCTTGTACGATCCCCCAAGGGTTCGTGCCACAGGGGCGCGACCTTGGCGATCAGCCCAAACAGGACGGTCAGGAACTCGCCTTTGGTGATCCAGTCCTCGCCCTCCAGCACGGCAAGGACGAAGACAACCAGCCAGTAACCAAGCGCCGCCCGCGCCAGGACAGCGGGATCGTCGGGATAGAGCGAAACCATCTGGAACCAGACAAAGCCCGCATAACCCGCAACCGCCGGCCAATGGCCCAAACGGCTCAAGCCGATGTGTCCGGTCCGCCCCAGCAGGGTCCGGGCGATGCGGACCGGCCCGGTCCAGGGGTTGATCGGGCGCCAGAGATTGCCGAACAGCATCGACCCCAGCGGGACAACGATCCAGACCCCGGTCCAAAAGACCAGCGTCATCAGGTTGTGCATCGGATCACGCTCGCCAAAGAAGCCGATGAAGACCAGGGCGAGGAAGACCAGGAACGCGAGGTAAGAGGATACCGTCACCGGGACCAGCACCCGGCGCTCATGCACCAGCCGCGGCTCCATCCCGGGCAGCCAGCGCGCCGCGGCGCCAAGGATCGCCGTCAGCGCGACGGTCAAACCGGCGGCGGCGATGTATTGCCCGGTGGGCAGCGTCAGGATCACCGACGGCGGCAGCGCACAGGCGAAGGCAAGGCCCGGGGTCAGAAGCACAGCCAGACCGCTGGCTCCAAGAGTTTTCGAAACCTCCTGGCAAAATCCTTCGAAGGATTTTGGCGTCCGTCTCACCGCAACCCGTCCTCCCCCTTCACCTGATCGATCTCAAGGCCCCCCATCCGGCTATGCACCCGCCCGCCCCGCGCCATGCCAAGGGCGAAAAGCACCTCACCCGCGCGCGGCCCGTCCGGGCAGGCCAGCGTGATGGCATCGAAGCGCGAGCGGACATAGGCCGCATTCAGGTGGCCCAGCGGCATGTCCAGCGTCGCGCCCAGGCCGCCCACCTTCATCACGCTCGGCACGATGGCCCGGCACTCGCCCAGCCGTTCGCGCATCCCGTAGCCCCCCGCGACATGCCAGAGCGCGCCATGCTCGGCCTCGCCGCCTTCGCCGACGATGGCGCCCTTGCCGTAGGCATCAATCCCCTCACGGCCGCCAAGCAGGGCGACCAGCCGGTCGGTCAGGTCCAGCGCGAGCGGCTTCAGGTCCTCCATCGCCGGTTGCAGGTCGGCGACATAGCGGCCCGCGAAAGGATTGGCGCAGATCGCGTAGATCGCGCCCCGGACCGGCGGCGGCGTGACCAGAGGCCCGCCCTCGTGCCGGATCTCCTCCAGCTGCACCACGACTTTGCGCACTGCGAAATCAGCCACTTGCATCCCCCTGTTCCAGCGCCAGCGCGCCGGTCCTGCATGCCTCACCCTGAAGGAAAAGCGCGGCCCCTGCAATCAGCCCGCGCGCCATGAACCTTTCCGCCGTCAACAGACCCGCCGCCAGCGCCCGCGTCCGGTCCTGCGGCGTCAGCACCGGCACCGCCACCGTCACCAGCCGGTCGCCGAGATCGCTGTCGCATTGCAGATCCCGCGCCGGGCAGCGACAAATGCCGGGATGGTCAAGGCTTACCGCATTGGCGATCATCGTGGCCGCCGCATCGGCCATCGCCGCCGTCCGGGCCACCACTGTCACCGCGTCCGCAATTCCAAGCGAAAAGCTGCGCCCACGCCAGCCCGAGGTCGCGATGCCGGCCACCGGATCGCCCGCGCGGACGGTCACCCGGTCCAGCCCCCCGGTCAACGCCAGCGCACAGGTCAGCCGCTCTCCCGGCGCAAGCCACAGCGCGATATCGCCGCCGTTGTTCACATAGGCCCGCATGATCCCCGGCCCCCTCAGCGCACCCAGCACTTCTTCGGCCACCGCACCGGCGACCGCCGCCATCGGCGTGACGAAGGCGGAACGGAAGGGCGCCACCGCCTTGGCCATCCGCCGGGCGATCCCCCCACTGACCTCCGCCCGCTCCGACCGCAGGGCGGGCAGTTCCGCCACCAGTTCTTCCAGGACCAAAGCAAAGCGCGCCGCCGCCCTGGCATATCCCGCCCGCACCGCCAAGGGATCACCGAAGCCTTCGGCCAGGATGTCGATCGGCCCGTGCTGCAAATGCAGCCGCCCGTCCGGCAACAGGGCCGCAACTGCCCCCTCAGGCTTGCTCTTTTCAAAAATACTCCCGCCGGAGGCTCCGACAGTGGCCACAGGCATCGCCCGGTCGAAAGCCAGTGTCATGGCCATGGCGCCACCCTGGCCGCGGTCGGATACTCACCGCCCTCGGCAACCGATTGCTCCAGCGTCCGGATCGCCGCCTCATGCCCGCCCATCGCCAGATATTCCGCCCGTGGCAGGGTGAACTCCAGCGGGGCCACCAGCGCGGGTGTCGGCACATAGCCGAATGCACCCTTCGGCAGGCGCGTCACATCGACCATGAAGGTGATCCCGCCGCCGGGCCAGACCCAGGTCTCCGCCCCGCCCGCGGTAAGCCGCGTCACACCGCCCTGGACCGAGCGGGTGAGCCGGACCGGGTTCTTCGCCACCCCCGCGCGCAAACTGCCCCCGGCACCACCGACGAACAGGACCGTGCAAAGCGAAGGTTCGCAATTCTCGTCAATCAGTTCGACGGTCTTCTTCAGGTAA
>JAFLCY010000022.1 GCA_017303485.1 Rhodobacterales bacterium | reverse complement strand
CCGCAGGCCCGGCCTTGCGCCCTTCTTCGGGTTCCACTCGCCAAGGATCTCCAGCGGGTCGGTCAGCCGGGTCCCGCCCCAGCCTTGTCCCGGGTCCGAAACCCGGAAATAGCGGCCGGGAGTGGAGCGATGGCCCTTGATCCTGATCCCCGAAGGTTCCCAGCCGATGACCTTGCCGGCCTGATGCTCGCTGACGACGCCGGTGATGTGGTCGTCAACCACCACCACCTCGTCGACCAGCCCCTGCCACTGCACCGCGAACATCCCGATGGTGGCGGAGCCGCAGCCCACCCGCATCCGGCGTTCGCGCACCCCGTCCACCACCGGGGCTTGCCCCGCCTGCACGATCACCGTCGAGCCGCCGTCGATGGCCAGTTCCACCGCCTCGCCATTGCAAAGCGCCAGCATGGCGGCACAGGTGACGCGACCCTCCGCCTTACCGCCCCCGGTCAGGTGATGCACCCCGCCCAGCGACAGCATCTGCGACCCGTATTCGGCGGTGGTCACATGGCCCACGGGTTCGCCCTGCACCCGGACCTCCGCGCCTTCGGGGCCAAGGAAACGGTCGGTGTCGATCTTCACCTTGACTCCGCAATAGGAAAAGATCGCCTCGGTCACCACCGTCACCATCTCCGCGCCCGCGACCCGGGACGACACGATGAACGGCGCGGGTTTGTAGTCCGGGTAGGTGGTGCCGGAGCCGATCCCGGTCACGAAGGCATCGGCGGGCACGGGTGAGCCATCCCAGTCCCGCGCCGCGAAGGGAACGACGCGGCCCCCGGCCTCGACCGTGTGCGACAACAGCACCACCGGGTCGGTGCGCACGATGCGGCCCGCCTCGTTGGCATAGCGGTCGCAGGCCCCGGTCTGGCCCGGCGCTATGTAGCACATCACCGGGCAGGCGTCGCAGCGGATCTTCTCAGGCGCTTCGGTCATTGCAGCCCTCCAGTGCGGCCAGAATGCGATGCGGCAAGGCCGGAAGCCGGGTGATCTCTGCCCCCGTAGCGTGGCGGATCGCGTTCAGGATCGCGGGCGCGGTCGGGATCAGGACATGTTCGCCCAGACCCTTGGCGCCGAAAGGCCCTTCGGGGTCCGGCACCTCGATCACGAGGCTTTCAATGGGGGGCACGTCACCGAAGGTCGGGATCAGATAATCGTGCAGGTTCTCGGTCCGGCCCGGCAGGTATTCCTCCATCAGCGCCATGCCGATGCCCTGCGCAATGCCGCCCTCGATCTGGCCCCGGACCAGCATCGGGTTGATCGCCCGCCCCACGTCATGCGCGGCGGTGATCTTGAGGAGGCGCACGGTGCCAAGCAACTCGTCCACCTCCAGCTCGACGATCTGCGCGCCGTAGCCATAGACCGCATAGGGCGACCCCTGCCCGTCCGCATCGAGCTTGGTCGTCGGCGGATCGTAAGTCCGTTCGGCGGAAAGCACCTGACCATGCCCGTCGGCAGGCAGCGTCGACAGGTCGAGCCGCTGGGCCACCGCGCCCTCGCAAATGACAAGGTGGCAGCCTTCCAGCGCCAGCCGCGCGCCCGGCCCGGCATTCGACCGCAAAAGGATATCGGCCCGCAGCGCCTCGGCTGCCGCCTGGGCGGCCCGGCCCGAAACATAGGTCTGCCGGCTGGCCGAGGTCTTGCCCGCATCCGGGGTCAGCGCGGTGTCGGGACCGATCAGGCGGAAGGCAGCGACCGGCAGGCCAAGTGCCTCGGCTGCGATCTGGGCGATGACGGTGTTCGAGCCCTGCCCGATGTCGGTCGCGCCCTGGTGCAGGATGACCTCGCCCCGCTGGGACAGGCCGATGCGGATCGTCGAGGGGTTGGGAAGCGCCGTGTTGCCGCAGCCATACCAACAAGAGGCGACTCCGACGCCCCTGCCCGGACGCCCCGCGGCCTCGGCAAGGGCGCGGGTCCACTGGGGTTTCAGGGCGACAAGGCATTGGTGAATACCCGTCGCTTGCAGAATCTGCCCGGTCGCCGAGGCATCGCCATCGCGGAGCGCATTCCGCAGGCGGAACTCCAGCCGGTCGATCCCCGCCTTGTCGGCCAGCCGGTCGAAGAGCGTCTCCTGCCAGAGCGCGCCTTGCGGCACGCCAAAGCCCCGGAAGGCGCCCGATACCGGGCCGTGCGTATGGATCGCCCGTGCCCGGGCCGTGATGGCGGGCGTAAGGTATGGCCCGGACACATGCACCGGAACCCGGTTCGCCACGGTCGGCCCCCAGCTTGAGTAGGCCCCGGTGTTGAAGCGGCCCTCGAATTCCATCCCGGTGATCCGCCCGCCCGCATCGCAGCCGATCCGCCCCCGCATCTCCGCCGGGTGGCGCTTGGTGGTCGAGACCATGCTTTCCTGTCGCGAATAGGTCATCCGGCTGGGCCGCCCGGTCTTCAGCGTGACAAGGCCGATCAGTGGTTGCAGCGAGATGTCGAGCTTGGAGCCGAACCCGCCGCCGGTGGCCGAAGGGATGATCCGCACCCGCTCCAGCGGCAGGCCGAGGATCGCGGCGGTGTCGTCGCGGTCCATGCCCGGCGCTTGCGTGCAGGCGCGGATGGCAAGGGTGTCGCCTTCCATCCAGGCCGCCCCGGCCTCGGGCTCGATATAGGCGTGTTCGACGAAGGCGGTGGTCATCGCCCCCTCGACCACATGCGCCGACGTCGCCAGCGCGGCAGCGGCGTCGCCTCTGGTCACCCGGCCCTCGATCAGCAGGTTTCCGGGGCGGTTGGAGTGGAGAGGATCGCCCACCTCCGCCTCCTCTGGTGTGGAAAGGACAGCAAGCCGGGTCCATGTGATGGGAAAACCGCTCAGATCAGGCTCGGCATCCGGCTCGAAGGCCACCAGCGCCACGCATTCGCCACGGAACCGGGCGGGAGAGTTAGCGATGGCGGGCTGGTCGGCAAAGGGCGGGATCACGGAAAAGGTGTTGCGGCCGGGGATATCGGTGGCGGTGAAGACCGCCGCCACACCCGGACGGGCGCGGAACGCGGCAAGGTCGCCAAGGGAAAAAGCCGCATGCGGGTGGGGCGTGCGGACCGCCTTCACGACAAGCGCGCCCTCCGGCCATTCGTCGGCACCGAAGCGGTCGCCCGCAATCTTGGCGGCACCGTCAACCCGGGGGATCGCCGCACCAACTGCGCAGCTATCGGGGCTTTCGGGCAATTGGCCCTGCCCCGCCGCGACAACGGCAGCGATGATGCTGCGATACCCGGTGCAGCGGCACAGGACGCCGCCCAGTGCCTGCTCCACTTCGGCCGCCGAAGGCCGGGCGTTCCTCGTCAGCAACTCCGCCGCCGTCAGCAGCATCCCCGGCGTGCAGATCCCGCATTGCGCCGCTCCATGGGCGTGGAAGCTTGCACGCAGGCGGGCCAGTTCCGGCGTCGTCCCCTCGATGGTCGTGACCGCCCGCCCCTCCACCCGCGCGGCGGGGGTCAGGCAGGCGCAGACCGCCACCCCATCGACGAGGACCGTGCAGGCCCCGCAGTCACCCGCGTCGCAGCCTACCTTGGTGCCGACCTTGCCCAACCGCTCGCGCAGGGTCTGCGACAGCCGCTCGGTCGGCGGGGCCTCCACCGCGACGGCGCTTCCGTTCAGCACAAAGCGGATCATGCCAGCGCCTCCGCCAGCGCACGGCGGACCAGTTCCACCGCTGCCGCACGCCGGTATTCCGCCGTTGCCCGCACGTCGTCGATGGGCGACAGCGCCGCCTGCACATCCGCTGCCCTCACCCTGTCCACGGCGTCCTTCACCGCGGCCCCGACCAGCGCCGCCTCGACCGCCGGAAGCCGGACCGCGACCGGCGAACAGGACCCGACCGCGATTGCGGTCTCGCGTATCCGCCCCCCCTCGACCACGACCCGGGCCGCGACCATCGCGATCGAGATCACCAGATGCGACCGCGCCCCGAGTTTCACAAAGGCGGACCGGCCGCGCAGGGCGGCGTCGGGGATCACAACGGCCGCAAGCATCTCATCCGGCTGCAAAGCCGTCCGGCGCGGGCCAAGCAGGAACCCTTGCAGCGGCAACCGACGCGTGCCCCGCACCGAAATCAGCTCGACCTCCGCTTCCAGCGCCAAAAGCGGCGGCACCCCGTCTGCCGCAGGCGAAGCGTTGCAGAGGTTCCCGCCAATGGTCCCCGCCGCCTGCACTTGCCGCCCGCCGACCTGCCGCGCCGCCTGTTGCATGACACGACACGCCACCGGCAGTTTCGCGTCGGCTATCGCGGTCCAGGGCACCGCCGCCCCGATGCGCAGCCCCGCGCCAGTCTCGATCGAGGACATTTCGGGAAGGCCGCCAAGATCCAGCATCGGCCCCGAGAGTTGCGGCCCGGCACCCGGGTAAAGGTCGGTCCCTCCGGCCAGCATCCGCCTGCGGCCTTCGGCCAGCAAACGGACGGCCTCGGTCATCGACTGGGGACGGGCGAAGTCCGGCACGGCAAGCCCCAAATTCATTTGCGTAACAACAAGACTGTGACCCCACCGGGATTCTGTCAACAACCTTGCACCGATCAACCGCAAGTCGTATCGCGGGCGGATGGCAGACAACATAGACTACCGCCTCGATGACCAGATCGGCTATATCCTGCGCCGGGTGACGCAGCGGCACCTGTCGATCTTCGCCGCCGCCATCCCCGAGGTCACGACCACCCAGTTCGCCGTGCTGGCCCGGCTGGCAGAGATCGGCCCGGTGTCGCAAAACCACCTCGGTCGCGCGACCGCCATGGATGCAGCGACGATCAAGGGCGTGGTCGACCGGCTGACGAAGCTGGGCTATCTTTCTACCAGCGCCGATCCGGCCGACCGGCGTCGCCGGACGGTCAGCCTGACCGACGCCGGGGCCAAGCTTTTCAGCGCACGCGCGGCCACCGCCCTGCAGATTTCGTCGGATACTGTCGCGCCCTTGACGCAGGACGAGGCGAGGACGCTGCAGGCCCTGCTCTTGCGCCTTACCTGACCATGTGCCGCGCCCGGAACGCGGCCACCTCTGCCTCGGTCGGGGCGGTGCCGCTGAAGGTCAGCACATAGGCCGGGTTCCGGCCCATCCTGACCTCCAGGCTTTCGTCCGAGCGCAGCGCGATATATCCCACCTGGGTCAGGTAGAGCGTGCGGGCACGGGTATCGGCCTCGGACTCGCTATAGCCGAAGCGGCGGAACAGGGCGGTGATCGCCGCCACCCGTACAGCATCGGCGACGGACATCGCGGTGGCGACCGCGGCATCGGTCAGCGCCCAGGTTCGCATGGCGAACTCCAGCCGGCTGTCGAACAAAGCGTCGTCGTACCAGCAGTCGAACAGGTTCAGGAGCGCTTCGGTGATGGTGGCTGCCGGTGCCTCGCAGCGGGCGACAAGGTTGCCGGTGTTCTTCGCCTGCCAGCGCGCGACCAACCCGGCCAGAAGCGCCTCACGGTCCGGGAAATGCCAGTAGAAGCTGGTGCGCGACAGGCCCAGCCGGTCGGCCAGCGGCATGACCTTCACCGCCTCGACTCCGCTTTCGACCAGCATCGCATAGGCCGCATCCAGCCAAAGATCCGGCGTTCCCCGCCAGCCGCGCTCTGTCTTTGCCCTGTTCATGCAAGCGACCTCATCATCCGGCACTCTCTGGCACAAGCTGGACGAAAACAAAACTCGACACATATGTCAAGTTTTGCCATACTCCAGCCAGACCACGATTCCACCCCGCGAAAAGGCCAGGGCACATGTCCAACGATCCGCTTCTCCAGCCCTTCCAGCTGAAACACCTGACATTGCGCAACCGGATCATGACCACCAGCCATGAGCCGGCTTATGGCGACGACGGCATGCCGAAGGACCGCTACCGGCTTTACCATCTGGAACGCGCCAAGGCTGGGGTCGCGATGGTGATGACTGCGGGTTCGGCCAGTGTCAGCCGCGACAGCCCGCCGGTGTTCTCCAACCTCCTCGTCTGGAAGGACGAGATCGTGCCGTGGATGAAGCGGCTGGTCGATGACTGCCACGAGGCCGGGTCCGCGGTGATGATCCAGCTCTCGCATCTCGGGCGCCGCACCCGCTGGGACAAGGGCGACTGGCTTCCTGTGGTGTCCTCGACCCACGAACGCGAACCGGCGCACCGGGCCTTCCCGAAACCGGCCGAGGACTGGGACATCGACCGCATCATCCGCGACTATGTGGATGCAGCGGAACGGATGAAGGTCGCCGGTGTCGACGGGATCGAGTTCCTGTGCCACGGCCATCTTCTTGACCAGTTCATGTCGCCGCTGACCAACATGCTGGACGGACCGTATGGCGGGTCGCTGGAAAACCGCGCCCGGCTGACGCTGGAGATTGTCGCGGCCGTCCGGAAGCGGATCGGCAACAAGATCATTCTCGGCCTGCGCTACGGCGTCGACGAGATGGAGCCGGGCGGGATCGACATGGAAGAGGGCATCGCCCTTGGCAAGATGTTCCGCGACTCTGGCATGGTCGACTACCTGAACGTCAACCGCAGCCGCATCCACACCGATCCGGCGATGACCGACATGATCCCGATCCAGGGCATGCGCTCCGCCCCGCATCTGGACTTCGCCGGGCGCATCCGGGCCGAGGTCGGAATGCCGACGCTCCACGCCGCGCGCATACCCGACGTGGCGACAGCCCGGCACGCGGTGGCGACCGGACAGGTCGACATGGTGGGGATGACGCGCGCGCACATGGCCGACCCGCATATCGTGCGGAAGATCGTCGAGGGGCGGGAAGACGACATCCGCCCCTGCGTCGGGGCGACCTATTGCCTTGACCGGATCTACCAGGGCGGCATGGCGCTCTGCATCCACAACCCCTCGACAGGGCGCGAGCAGACGATGCCGCATGCGATCGAGAAAGCGGCAGTGAAGAAGAAGGTCGTCGTGGTCGGCGCGGGGCCCGCGGGGCTGGAAGCCGCCCGGGTGGCGGCGGAGCGCGGGCATTCGGTGGTGGTCTTCGAGGTGGCCGACCAGCCCGGCGGACAGATCCGGTTGACGGCGCGGTCCAAGCGGCGCTCCGAGATGATCGGGATCATCGACTGGCGGATGGCGCAATGCACCGCCAAGGGGGTGGAGTTCCGCTTCAACACCTGGGCGGAAGCGGCGGACGTCATGGCCGAAAAGCCCGACGTGGTGGTGATCGCGACCGGCGGGATGCCGCAGACGGACATTCTGTCGGCGGGCAACGACCTTGTTGTCTCGTCCTGGGACATCATCTCGGGTGACGTGAAGCCTGGGGCAAATGTCCTCCTCTACGACGACGCGGGCGACCATTCCGCGCTGCAGGCGGCGCAGGTGATCGCCGAGGCAGGCGGCAAGGTCGAGGTGATGACCCGCGACCGCAGCTTCGCGCCTGAGGTGATGGCGATGAACCTGGTGCCCTACATGCGGGCGATGCAGGACAAGGACGTGACCTTCACCGTCACCTACAGGCTGCTGTCGGTGGAGAAGGCCGGGAACCAGCTCAAGGCCACGGTCGGGTCGGACTACATGAAGCTCGACAAGACGGCGATCCACGATCAGGTGGTGGTGAACGCCGGGACCTTGCCGCTGGCCGATGTCTACTTCGCGTTGAAGCCGCAGTCGGGCAACAAGGGCGCGGTGGACTATGACGCGATGATCGACGGGCGGACGCAGCCCGAGGTGGAGGGGTTCCAGCTGTACCGGATCGGTGATGCCGTGGAGGCGCGGAACACCCATGCGGCGATCTATGACGCGCTGCGGCTGGTGCGGACCGTTTAGGTCCGCTTCCGGCAGTACAGTTCCATCCGGTGATGGACGATGTCGTAGCCAAGTTCGGCTGCGATCTCGCGCTGGAGCTGTTCGATTTTCTCGGAGCGGAACTCGGTGATCTGGCCGCTGTCGAGGTCGACGATGTGGTCGTGATGCGGGGCATCCGCCACCTCATAGCGCGCGCCGCCGTTTTCGAGGGCGAGCTTCAGGACGACACCTTCCCGCTCCAGGACCGAGAGGGTGCGGTAGACGGTGGCCAGCGACAGGCTGTCGTCGAGCGTGCGGGCCCGGCGGTGCAACTCGGCGGCGTCGGGGTGGTCGCGGGCCTCGGTGAGGACCTTGAGAAGGGCTTCCCGCTGGCGGGTCACACGGACTCCGGTGTCGCGGAGGGCCTGGGTGGGGTCGAGCTTCATGGGGGGATGGTAGCGGGGGGTTCGGGGCGGGTCAAACGCTTGGGGGTGCCCACGCGTGGGCAGGTTTTCCGGGTCAATGATTTCAGTGGGTTGGGTGTGGGCATTAGGGTGGCGTTAAGGTTTGGCCACGGGGGTGCCCCCCACCCCATCCCTCCCCCACGGAGGGGGGAGGCGATTTCGCAGGTGTCGTAGAGATGGGTGGGGGCATACCCTGTTGCGACGAGGCAAAGGCGGGACGGCGGCGACATCGTAGGGTGCGCTACAGCGCACCGGTCGGATGGTGCGCTGTAGCGCACCCTACGATTGTTCCATCGGTCGTGAAGGAGTCGGGGTGAACCCCGACCTACGAAAACGGCGGGCACTTGGCCCGCCGTTTCATCTGGTCTGGCGGTCCAGGCTCAGCTGCACCCCGTCGTCGAGCCGCAGCTGTTGCACTTCAGGCAGGTCCCGTTCCGGACCAGCGTGTAGTTGCCGCATTCGGCGCAGCTGTCTCCGGTGTAGCCCTGCAGCTTGGCCTTGGTGCGGGCATCCGCTGCGCCCAGCGCGAAGGTCGAGGTCGATTCCGAGAAGCCGGAAACCCGGGTTTCGGAGAGGACCGCCGTCATCGGCGCCGCCATGTCGGTGCCGGTGGCGAGGCCGCCGCCGAAAGCCGTGACGGTCTGACCGCCTTGCAGCACGGTGAACTCCTGCGGCAGGCGCTTGCGCAGATAGCCGGTGGAGGAAATCTGCTTCAGCACCTCCAGCGACTTCGAGGCGGCAGTCTCCGAAGGCTCGGCGATGTTGCGCTTGCCTTCCTCTTCGCCGCGGCCAAGCTCGTCGAAGGACGCGCCTTTCGGGGCGACATGGGCGAGATCGGTGCGGTCAAGGTAGCTGACCGCCAGTTCGCGGAAGATGTAGTCGAGGATCGAGGTCGCGTTCTTGATCGAGTCGTTGCCCTGCACCATGCCCGCCGGTTCGAACCGGGTGAAGGTGAAGGCCTCGACGAATTCGTCCAGCGGCACGCCGTATTGCAGGCCCACGGAAACCGCGATGGCGAAGTTGTTCATCATCGCCCGGAAGCCCGCGCCTTCCTTGTGCATGTCGATGAAGATCTCACCAAGCGAGCCGTCACCATATTCGCCGGTGCGCAGATAGACCTTGTGGCCGCCGACGATCGCCTTCTGGGTATAGCCCTTGCGGCGCTCGGGCAGCTTCTCGCGGTGGCGGCTGACGATCTCCTTGACGATCACCTTTTCGACGATCTTCTCGGCGATGACCTGGGCCTTCTCCATCGTGGAGCCGGAGGTCAGGATCTCCTCGGCTTCCTCGTCGTCCTCGATCAGCGCGGCGGCGAGGGGCTGCGAGAGTTTCGAGCCGTCACGGTAAAGCGCGTTGGCCTTGATGCCGAGCGAGTGCGAGAGTTCGTAGGCCGCCAGCGTTTCCGCGATGGTGGCGTTGTTCGGCATGTTGATCGTCTTCGAGATCGCGCCCGAGATGAACGACTGCGCGGCGGCCATCATGGTGATGTGGCTGTTCACCGACAGGAACCGCTTGCCGGTCTTGCCGCAAGGATTGGCGCAGTCGAAGACGTTCAGGTGTTCCGCCTTGAGGTGCGGCGCACCTTCCAGCGTCATGGTGCCGCAGACATGGTCGTTGGCGGCGTCGATCTGCGCCTTGGTGAAGCCGAGGTGGCGCAGGAGGTCGAAGGTCGGGTCGGCCAGTTTCTCGGCGGGGATGCCAAGGGTGCCCTTGCAGAAGTCCTCGCCCAGCGTCCACTGGTTGAAGACGAAGCGGATGTCGAAGGCCGAGGGCAGTGCCGCCTCGATCTTCTCGATCTCGCGCGGGCCGAAGCCATGGCCGATCAGCGCGGTGTGGTTGATGGCCGGGGCCTGACCCAGCGAGGCATGACCGACGGCATAGGCGACGATCTCGGCGGCCTGGCTCGTGGAATAGCCGAGGGTTTCGAGGGCCGCGGGGACCGACTGGTTGATGATCTTGAAATAGCCACCACCTGCCAGTTTCTTGAACTTCACCAGTGCGAAGTCGGGTTCGATCCCGGTGGTGTCGCAGTCCATGACGAGGCCGATGGTGCCGGTGGGCGCGATCACGGTCGTCTGGGCGTTGCGGTAGCCATGGGCCTCGCCAAGGCGCAGCGCTTCGTCCCAGGCGGATTTCGCAAGGGCGACAAGGCTTTGGTCGGGGACGTTCGCGTGGTCAAGGGCCACGGCGGGCACGTTCAGACCCTCGTAAGCCGTGCCATGGGCCGCCGCGCGGTGGTTGCGGATGACGCGGAGCATGTGATGCTTGTTGCGCTCGTAGCCGGAGAAGGGGCCGATTTCCTTGGCCATCTCGGCGGAGGTGGCATAGGTCACGCCGGTCATGATCGCGGTCAGGGCACCGCAGAGCGCGCGGCCTTCGTCGCTGTCATAGCCGAGGCCCATGTTCATCAAAAGGCCGCCGATATTGGCGTAGCCGAGGCCGAGGGTGCGGAAGTCGTAGCTGAGCTGGGCGATTTCCTTCGAGGGGAACTGCGCCATCATTACGCTGATTTCCAGGGTGACGGTCCAGAGACGGGTGGCGTGGATATAGGCTTCGGCGTCGAACTTGCCGTCGTGATGGAAGGTCAGGAGGTTCATCGACGCCAGATTGCAGGCGGTATCGTCGAGGAACATGTATTCCGAGCAGGGGTTGGAGCCACGGATCGCGCCGTCTTCCGGGCAGGTGTGCCAGGCGTTGACGGTGTCGTGGAACTGGATGCCGGGGTCGGCGCAGGCCCAGGCGGCGTGGCCGATCTGGTCCCAGAGGTCGCGCGCCGAGACGGTCTTGGCGATCTTGCCGTCCGTGCGGCGGACCAGCTCCCACGGCTTGTCGTTCTTGACCGCGTCAAGGAAGGCGTCGGTCACGCGGACCGAGTTGTTCGAGTTCTGGCCGGAGACCGAGATATAGGCCTCGGAATCCCAGTCGGTGTCGTAGGTCGGGAATTCGATGCTGTCGAAGCCCTGCCGCGCGTATTGCAGCACGCGGTTTGTGTAGGTGTCGGGGATCATCGCCTTCTTGGCCGATTTGATCGCGGCCTTCAGTGCGGTGTTCTTCGCCGGGTCGGTGGCATCGCTTTCCGCACCGTCCCATTGGCGGATGGCGGCGAAGATGTCGTTCAGGCGGGCCTCATGCATCTTGGACCCGGCGACGAGGGAAGCGACCTTCTGCTCCTCGATGACCTTCCAGTTGATGAAATCCTCGATATCGGGGTGATCCATGTCGATGATCACCATCTTGGCGGCGCGGCGGGTGGTGCCGCCCGACTTGATCGCCCCGGCGGCGCGGTCGCCGATCTTGAGAAAGCCCATCAGGCCAGAGGACTTGCCGCCGCCCGACAGTTTCTCGCCCTCGCCCCTGAGCGAGGAGAAGTTGGTGCCGGTTCCCGATCCGTATTTGAAGAGACGCGCCTCGCGGACCCAGAGATCCATGATGCCGCCGTCGCCGACGAGGTCATCCTTCACCGACTGGATGAAGCAGGCATGGGGCTGCGGGTGTTCGTAGGCCGAGGCGGATTTGGTCAGCTTGCCGGTCTGGTGATCGACGTAGAAATGGCCCTGCGACGGGCCGTCGATGCCGTAAGCCCAATGGAGGCCGGTGTTGAACCACTGCGGGCTGTTCGGCGCGGCCATCTGGCGCGCGAGCATGAAACGCATCTCATCGTAATAGGCTTTCGCGTCGGCCTCGGTGGTGAAATAGCCACCCTTCCAGCCCCAATAGGCCCAGGCCCCGGCGAGGCGGTCGAAGACCTGCTTGGCCGAGGTCTCGCCCACAATACGTTGATCGGCGGGCAGCTTGGCAAGCGCCTCCTCATCGGGGACCGAGCGCCACAGGAATTCGGGCACGCCCTTTTCCTTGACCTTCTTCAGCACCGCCGGGACGCCCGCCTTGCGGAAATACTTCTGGGCCAGCACGTCCGAGGCGACCTGGCTCCAGCCCTCGGGCACTTCGACGGCCTCGTTGCGGAAGACGATCTTGCCGTCCGGGTTGCGGATTTCCGAGGTGGTGATGGCAAAGGCCATCGCGCCATAGGCGCCGGTGGCCTCGGTGGTGAACTTCCGCTCGATCTTCATGCCCCTGGTCTCCGTTTTTGCGGCCCTTGCGGCCGAGAATTGACAAAACAGGCGGGGACCAAACTTTGACGCAGCTTCGGGCAAAACCTATCCGGTCCTGACGGTGCTGGCCGTCAAGAGGGTCGCATCCGTTTGGGATGCCCTTTGTGTGGATCGTTCCGCCTGTTACCGCGACACTAGATTTTGTGGTTTCCCCTGCCGCTTTGTCAAAGTGTCGTAATCCCGTGGTTCGATCAACGAGAAAATTGCACCGGGGCGCAGATTTTCGGCTTGACGTTTTTTTGGTCACATCACGGGAAAGTCAGCCCGCGCGAGCGGGGGTTGTGGACATCTCTGGGGACAGAGTTCGCGCAGTTTGTGAAGAGCGGCGGATTTGCAAGCGTTGCGGCCCGTTTGGCGCGCGACCTTGAGCGACCCACAGGCGCCGCTGGCGTTTTGCGAAGCGATTCCACCTGCCAGACCTCAGCGCGAAGCCGGGACCGGGCGGTTGATCAACACGATCCCGGCGGCGGCCAGCCCGGCGGCAATAAGAATCGGCAGACCTATGGTCTCGCCGAAAAGGACCGCCCCGAGCAGGATCGCCAGGATCGGGGTGAGAAAGGAAAAAGAGGCGACCGTCGAGGCGGGATACACCGAAAGGAGCCAGAGCCAGGCGATGAAGCCACCCGCCACGACGAAGGTCGATTGGAAGACCAGACCCACTATATGTAGTGTGTGAAGGTCACGGATCAGTGGACCGAAGAAGGGCGCGGCCAGAAGCAGAATCGGGGCCGAGACGAGGACCATCCAGAACAGCTGCATTTCCGGCCCCTCGGCCCGCATCACCGGGCGGCGGGCGACATAGGCGGTCAGCGCCCAGCCCCAGGCTGCGGCAAGCGCGCAAAGATCGCCCGCCAGACTGGCTTCGCCGGTGGCAGGGCGCGACAGGATCGCCACCGCGCACCCCGCGAAGGCGAGCGCAAGGCCCGCAGCCTTGGTGCGGGTGATCCTCTCTCCCAGACCGAAATGTGCAAGCAGCGCGAACCAGACCGGCATCGAATACATGATGAGCGAGGAGCGTCCCACCGTGGTAAGGTCAAGGGCAAGGAAAAGGAACAGGAACTCGGCCGCGAACAGCGCCCCGATCAAGAGCCCCTGCCCCCAGGCCTCGCGCCGCAGACGCGGCGGGCGGCCCTTCCAGACCAGCCAGGCCCAGACGAAGCCGATGGCAAGCAGCGACCGCAGACCGGCGAAGAACACCGGCTGCAGGCCCGCGTTCACCAGCTTGATGATCACCTGGTTGATGGCAAGGAGACCCTGCACGGCCAGAAGCATGGCGACACCGGCCCCGTCGAGTCTCGATTTGCGCATCTTTCCCCCCTGCCCGACCTCCCTTTTGCATTGACCGGCGCGCGGCGGCAAGGAAGGCTGTTCCGAAGGCCATAGAACAGTGAGGATCGTGATGGGTATCGGCAAGACATTGATGAAGGTCGCGATCGGCGTCCTGATCGCGAAGGGGGTGGCGGGCCTGACCAAGGGATCGTCCGGCGCGACGACCACGGCGGGACGCGGCACGCGGATCGACACCGGCTCGAAGGGCGGGCTTGAGGACATGATGGGCGATGTGCTGGGCAGCGGCCGGTCATCGGGCACCCGCACGACGGGGCAATCGGGCGGTGGCCTCGGCGACCTTCTGGACCAGATCTCGGGTCAGAAGCGGGCCCAGCCCCGGGCCAATGCGCCGAAGGGCGGGCTGGACGACCTTCTGGACAGCCTGACCGGGCGCGGGACCACCCAGACGCGGGAAGCTCCGAAGCCGCGCAGGTCGGGCGGCGGCGTGGGTGACCTTCTGGATCAGGTGCTGGCCGACAAGCCCGGCGGCAGTGGTGGCGGGCTGAGGACCGGACCGATCAGCCTGCCGGAGCCGGAGCGGGAAGAAGCGCTGTCGGCGGCGCTGATGCTGCGGGCGGTGATCCAGGCGGTGAAATGCGACGGCGAGCTGGACGATCAGGAGCGCGACCGGCTGGTCAAGGCGATGGGCGAGGCGGACCAGAGCGAAGTGCAGGCGGTGCAGGCGGAATTGCAGCGCCCGGTCGATGTGCAGGGCTTGGCGCGGGCGGTCCCGGCAGGGCTGGAGCCGCAGGTCTACATGGTGTCGCTGATGGCCATCGACCTCGACCAGCGGACCGAGGCGGATTACCTGAACCAGTTGGCGGGGGCGCTTGACCTGTCGCCGGATCAGGTGAACGCGATCCATGACAGGGCCGGGGTGCAGCGGTTGTATCGGTAACAAATCAGGCGTTTGGCAGGGTTTCCTTCCCGGTGTCGGCATTGTAGGCCTTGACGCTGTCCTACCGTCAGGAGCCTGCCATGACCCCCGCGACGCCAGCGACCGACAACACGCGCGCCGCGCTGATGATGGTCGCCTCGATGGCGTTCTTCGCGGTCGAGGACCTGTTCCTGAAACGCTCGGCCGAGGCGCTGCCTCCGGGTCAGGTGCTGGCGCTGACCGGGGGTGCGGGCGCCTGCGTGTTCTGGCTGCTTGCGGCGCGCCAGCGTCAGCCGATCCTGTCGCGTGAGGCGTTGCGGGGCATACCGCTGGCGCGGACGCTGTCCGAGGCGGCGGCGGCGATGCTCTATATCATGGCGCTGGCGCTGGCGCCCCTGACAATGACCTCGGCGCTGTTGCAGGCCTCGCCGCTGGTGGTGGTCGCCGGGGCGGCGCTGTTTCTGGGCGAAACGGTGGGTTGGCGGCGGTGGGCCTCGATTCTGGTCGGGTTCATCGGGGTTCTGGTGATCCTGGAGCCCTGGGGGGCCGCTTTCGACCCGACGGGCCTGCTGACTGTCGCCTGCGTGCTGGTGCTGGCGGTGCGCGACCTGACGACAAGGGTGATGCCAGCGCGGATCGGGACGTTCCAGGTGGCGACCTGGGCCTATCTGGGGCTGGTGCCCGCCGGCGTGGCGCTGATGGCGGGATTGGG
>JAFLCY010000222.1 GCA_017303485.1 Rhodobacterales bacterium | reverse complement strand
GACGGATCGGCAAAGGGCAGCGTAGGCCCGCCGACTGTACGCGTTGGATGTCTTTTTTCGGTGCCGCGACCTTGTTTTATCTGCTGCTTATTGGCTCGGCCTCGTTGAAAGCAATCCGAGCTTCTCTCGAAGTTTCGGCAAGACCGTATCGGCAGTTGCAGCATGGCCGAGCGCGTTGGGGTGGAAAGCGCCGGAATAGGTTGCGGCCACGAGCGGTTGGGTCGGGTCACTCGCCGGGAACTGGGTGTTCAGATAATGCGCTGTAAGAAACGCATCGTTCGGGGTCACGAACCAGCGTTGGCGCTCACGGTAGGCGCGCCAACTGGACGGCCAGAGGCACTGCCAAGCATCAGAACCCGCCGATCCGTCCCATGTCTTCGGAGAGAAAGGGAAGGGTATCCGTCCGCAATTCGTGAGAATCTGCGTGCCTTCGCGCAGCCTTTGTCTCCCGCGATCTTCGGCCACGTATTCGATCCCATCCCTGACGATCGTCTTGAACAGTCCCGGATCGTCCCGCGCGTCCGTTGCACAGAGGCCGTGGGGAATGAATTTCGCGGCATGCTCCGACAGAAAGGTCCAGTCGAGGCCACCGGAATATGCTCCAACAAAACCGGCGAGTTTCTTGTTCAGTGTCGAAGGGACGTTGCCTGCCTTCTTGATGTTTTCACCAAGGCTCAGCAAGCTGTGCACCTGCATTCCGGGGACGACGGCCCCCTTGTCAGAAGGCTTGCAGGCCGGGTTGGTCGGGTCCCCTGTCAGATACGGATAACCGGTCTGGATGATCGGCGGTTGCTTCCCGTCCGGCCCGGCGAGAAGGCGGGCCAGTTCCCTGGACAATGCCTGGAACTTGGTCGCGAGGGATGGTTTGAAGTCCTCGCTGTTTCGGGGTTTGTCGATCCAGTCAAGAGCGTCCTTGATGCTCAGGGGCTTCGCAAAGCTGCGCCACAGCTCGTAGCTCTTGACGCGAAGAAAGTCACCGATCGTCCCACCCCCCGGATGGGCAGCAGCGTCCGGATTCATCGTCAGGCCGGCAACAACCCGGGCGAACCCGATGTCGTTGCCACCGACCGAAAGGAGCACCGCGTCCGGCGGCCGGATGCGCCAGTTCTGGCAGGCCGCGTATCCTTCACTCATTTGCTTTGTGCCCGTGGCGGGCGCGTATTTTCCCTGCTCGGCGCGTGAACAGTAGTCGCGCAGCAGCTTGACGATCTGGGGGACGTCATCGCGCCATTCCCGGCGGATGTCGTTATGGCGGGCGGCTTGCGGGCCGAGGATGCCGCTCAGGATCTCCGCGCCTGTGCAGGCATAGGCCGTAAACCGGATCGCAGCGTGCTTTTGTTCGAGTGCCAAGGCCAGTGTGGAGCGGACATGCTGCGAATAAAGCGAGCGGTGGCATTGCGGATTGCTCCAGACCGCGCCGTTGGCCCCGCCGAACTGATAGCCGTGATGACCATAGCGAAGCGGATAGTAGCGCACGCCGCCAAATCCGGGGACCTTGGAGGATCGGTTGTAGTCGAGCCCCTGCGTGGTGTCGCTGAACGCCACAGGGCGATCGGGATTGCCCTCGCCCGAGGCAAAGCTGTCGCCCAGTCCGGCCACGAAGAAATTCCGTGCTTTCTGCCCCCAACTGATCGCGAGGTTCTCTTCGGTGGCTTGACGTGCACGCACTTGGCCGCGCCGCGCCGGTTCGCGCGCGACAAGGGCAAGGGAAAAATCCGTATCCAGCGGAACGCGGCCAAACCGAATTTCTGCAATTTTGTCGCAAGGTGTCTCGGCGCTCTCGATGGTGTCGAAGGCACCGGTGATCCGGAAGCGGCATAGCTTTCCGGCCGGCAAGGTCAGGCTCCTGGGCGGACGGACGAGAATTGCTGTCCGCGTCGGGGACATGAAACTCTCGCCATCCACAGTGCAGGGATGAAAGCCTTGATTGGAGGGCTGGTAGCAATTGGTCTCCGGCCGGCTGAGCGGCCATGCCCAGCCGAAACTTTCCACACGGTCGGCGGAGCCGCCGACGCTGCCTTCGGACCGGAAGCTCAATTTCCGCTGGCTCGCCAGTTCCTGTAGCTTCTTTTCAAGCGCGAGCGCGGGGCTAGCTTTCCGATCTTCCTCCGAGAGGCCGTTGTAGACGCCGAGGATCTTTCGGAAGTCCTCGGCCCGGCGGAAAAGCGGATACCGGTTCTCGATTTCCCAATCCGGCTCGGGAAGTGCGGGAGCAGGCGCCGGCTGTGCCATCACCCCCTGAAGACCCGCCAGCAAAATGCCGAAGACCAAACCCAGCCTGCGAGACATGATCCACCCCCGTAGAACTTTAGGATTTTGGTCAGGCAACACCGGCTTCTGTGTCGCGTCAATCCTGCGGTGCGAAAGGCGTCTATCCGGGAGAGTTCGCTCGGGGATGGTCACTCATCGGGACGAGCGATGAAGGCTTCTGTTTATCGGGAGGGAATTGCTATCCACGCCGCTCGGAACGCAACGGGAAACGTCTTTCGGATAGCAGCCCGGAACCCTTTGGAATCCTTCGATCTCCATGCTCCTCTTGGGAGCACCAGGTTTTCCGTGCCTCAATGCCTAGGGCGGGCGCTCCCCAACATGCTCTCCGAGATCAGCAACGGGCCTGTCGCCCAGGTCCGGGTTTATCGGGGTCGGGAGAGCAGTTCCACCATGGCCGCGTAACCACGGCTTTTGGCATGGTCCAGTGGCGTGCGTCCCTCGCGGTCGGCAATATCCCGGCGTGCCCCCGCCTGCAGAAGATGACGCAGGGTCTCGACATGCCTGGGGCCGCCGTCGCCGAGGATGACCGCTTCAATCAACGCGGTCCAGCCGAGATTGTTGACGTGGTCCAGCGGAGCGCCGGCGTCGATCAGCGTCTTGACGACGCCGTCGTGGCCAAGATGCGCCGCCGCGATCAGGGCGGTGCCGTGATAGGGGGACGTGATTTCGCGCGAGTTTCCGCCCAGGGCGATCGCGGCCTTGAGCGTCGGCAGATCGTCGGCCACGGCCGCAATGGTGATGCAGTCGTAAGCCTGGAATTCGAGCGCGCGCGGATTGGCCCCCGCAGCGACCAGAGCATGCATTGCCTCCACCTTGCGGGCATAGCAGGCGACATGCAGCGGCGTGCGCCTGCGTTCGTCGAGGGCGTTGATATCAGACCCGGC
>JAFLCY010000221.1 GCA_017303485.1 Rhodobacterales bacterium | reverse complement strand
GGCCTGCTTTATGCGGTCCTCAACCAGCTCCTGCCCAACATCCTCATGGGCGCGTGCATCATCGGGATCCTGGCCTGGATGAATTGGTTCCTGCTGCTGGTGCTCCTGCTGGCCATCCCCGTCTATGCCACCGCGAAGTACTTCTTCTTCACCCGGATCCAGCAGGTGAACAACGAGAACCGGCTGGCGCAGGAGCGGCTCACCGGCACGGCCTCGGAATACATGTCCGCCCTGCGCCTTGTGCGCAGCTTCGGCGAGGAGGCCCAGGCCGAGCGCGAGCTCGACCACAGCAGCGAATCGTTCGCCCGCAGCCGCATCGCCCAATCGTACGTCAACGCCCTCTTCGGCACGTACGTGCACGTCGGCATGCAGTTCCTCTCCCTCATCGTCATCGCCGGCGGCGCCATCATGGCCATCCAGGGCAGCATCTCGATCGGCACCCTCTTCGCCTTCATGGCCGGCTTCGGCTACATCCTCGGCCCCGTCCACATGTTCATCGGCCTGAGCGAGCCCTATTTCGCCGCCAAGGAAGGCTACAACAGCATCAAGGAGCTGATCGACTCCCGCTACGTCGAGACCTGGCACGGCACGCGCAAGGAGGCGCGGCTGCGCGGCGACCTCGTGTACGAGAATGTCTCGTTCCACTACCCGACCGCCCCCGACAAGACCGTCATCAAGAACCTCAACCTCACCATCCACCCGGGCGAGCACGTCGCCTTCGTGGGTCCCTCCGGGTCGGGCAAGAGCACCCTGGCCAACCTGCTGCTCGGCCTCTACGCCCCCTCCTCCGGCCGCATCCTCATCGACGGCGTGCCGCAGTCCGAATGGAACATGCGCTGGGTCCGCCGCCAGCTCGCCGTCGTCATGCAGGAGAGCATCCTCCTTTCCGGCTCCATCGGGGACAACATCCGCTTCGCCAAGCCCGACGCCACCGAGGCCGAGATCCGCGAGGCCGCCCGCCTCGCCAACGCCGAGGAGTTCATCGCGCGCATGCCCGAGGGCTACAAGACCCCCGTCGGCGAGCGCGGCGTCGCCCTCTCCGGCGGCCAGCGCCAGCGCATCGCCATCGCCCGCGCCATCCTGCGCAACCCGCCCGTCCTCATCCTCGACGAGGCCACCTCGGCCCTCGACTACGAGAGCGAGCGCCTGATCCAGGAGGCCCTCGACCGACTGTCCCAGGGCCGCACCGTCATCACCATCGCCCACCGCCTCAGCACGATCAAGAACGCCGACCGCATCATCGTCCTCCGCGACGGCGTCATCGTCGAGGAAGGCAACTTCCGGGAACTCAATGCCCGCGGAGGCGTCTTTGCCCAGTTGATCGCCGCCCAATCCGCCGGGGCGGAGTTTCTGCAGGCTTGAATCCCGCCGGCGGCAGGAAACAGTTCCTATCCCAGTCATTCCAACCGTCCCCTCCCCCATGAAGAGAATCCTCCTCGCCTTCCTGCTCGTCGCCGCCCCCGTGGTCGCCGAGTCCCTTTTCCCCGGCATCAAGGCCATCATGAGCCCCGAGGAGCAGCGCAACGCCGGCATCGACCAGCTCACCGCCAACCAGCTCGCCGTCATCGACACCGCCATCGTGCGCTTCTACGCGAGCAACATGAAGTCGCAGATCAGCTCCGAGGCCGCCCAGATCGCCGAGAAGATGCGCCAGGCCGACCGCGAGAGTTCCTTCCTCAACCGCTTCGGCCTGCCCGACATCAGCGGCGACTGGCGCGACCAGCCCGGCATCAAGGGCCGCGTCACCGGCTGGGTCGGAGGCAACAGCTTCCGCCTCGACAACGGCCAGGTCTGGCAGGGCGCCGAACCCATTCCCTTCGAGCTCGTCAACCGCGAGGTCGAGATCTCCCCGCGTCCGGGCGGCCATTTCGCCCTCCAGGTCGAGGGCAAGAACACCACGGTCCGCGTCGTCCGCGTCAAGTAAGGCCGGGTTTGGTGGCTTAACGGGTTGCGGTGCATGACCGCACTTCTCCCATGCTGACCCTCGCCAACGATTCCCTTCGCGTCGAGCTGCTCGATCCCGCGGATCCCGCCGACCGCCTGCGGCAGGGCACGCGCTACTGCTGGGGCGGCTACGTCTGGCAGGTGCACGACCGCGCCGCCGGCCCGCTGCTCGCCGGCCCCGAGTGGCCCCACGACCGCCCCACGCCCTTCAACGGCCAGGGCCTGCCGGAATCCTTCCGCCACGCCGCCTTCGGCACCGGTCGCCCCCTGATCCTGAAGGAGCGCCGCGGCTTCATCATCGGCATCGGCGACGTCGCCCCGAACATGGCCGGCGAACTCGCCGTGACCGAACCCTGCATCTGGTCCATCACCGCCCTGCCCGGTGCCCTCGAGTTCTGCACCGCGCAGGTCGGCAACGGCTACGCCTGCCAGCTCACGCGCCGCATCGCGCTCGAGGGCCGAACCCTCGTCTCGGCCTCGCAACTCACCAACACCGGAGCCGGCCCGCTCCCGTTGCACTGGTTCGCCCATCCGTTCTTCGCGCTCACCGATCGCCTGCTCACGTGCGACCTGCCCGCCGGTTGGGGCCTGAATGAAAATGTGGGCTACGCTCTCGACGCGAACAACCGCCTGTCGTTCAAGCGCCGTTTCCTGCACCGCGACGACGGCCACTTCGAGCCGTTGCGCATTGGCGCCGCGCCGTTCCGCGTCACACTCTCGCACCCGGCGCTGACGGGATTGGTGATGGCGGCCGACTTCACGCCGGATTTCTGCCCGGTCTGGGGCAACAGCAACACCTGGTCGGTCGAGCCTTACCTGCAGACCGAGGTCGCCCCCGGCGCCACCCGTGCGTGGACGCTGCGGTATGAGTTTGGTCTGCCTGGCACCGCCTAGTGCGCCGCTGCCTTGACCGGGCCACCCGCCGGCTGCCCGATCTGCCCCAGCAGCTCTGCAAACCAAGGCGTCTGCGGGTCAAACGGCTTCCCGCCCTTGATGCGGTCGAACTCGATCGCGCGCAGCACGCCGCCGCGATCCTCGTCGTGCCCGATGACCCCGCTCTCGCGGCGCAGCGCGCACTCCACGGCCAGGTCGGTGCAACTCTGGATCAGGCGCAGATCCGCCGCATTCGCCGCCGCGGCGCGGGCAAAATAACCGGACTTCTGCACCAGCGTCTTCTCCGCGCCGATCATCTTGGCAAACTGGTCGCCGAACCACTTGCCCGGG
>JAFLCY010000220.1 GCA_017303485.1 Rhodobacterales bacterium | reverse complement strand
GGCTCAACCACCTGCCACTCCTCATCGCTCAGATCATAGCGTGCCATCTTTCCCTCCCGCCTCACGACAAGAGTGAATCACGCCTTCGCCCAAACAGGAATCCCCTATTGGGTACGTGCCCTAGCCGGTCAGGCCCTGGCGTCCGATCCGCCCGCCCCGGCGACGCGGGGCCTCGGGCTGGGTCAGGGCCTGGTGCAACACGGTCGACATCGGGTGGCCCGGCTCGGGGATCGCATAGGTCGCGATCAGTACCCGCACGGCATCGGGCACCGAGCGGCCGACCGGGATCGACAGCGCCCAGTCCATGAAGATCGACCGGCATTCGCCACCTGTGATCCCTTCGATCTGGTAGCTTTCGCGCACCAGCCCCTTCGGGTCAGCCTCCGCCAGATCCATCGCCCGTCTCCCCATCGGTCGTCCCCACCAGCCGCGTGACCGCAGCCTCTGCCTGTTCCATCGCGCGCGACAGATCACCCGCCAGCGCGCCCGCATCCGCCGCCCCGGTCTCGCGCAGGACGAAAGCACGCCCGCCTTCGCCCAGGCTCTCCCAGTCCAGCGCGCGGTCGCTCAGAAGCCGCGCCGCCGCATGCAGCCGCCACAGGAGCCTGTAGGCGGAGGCGAGCGCCTGCGCGTCCGAATCCGGCACTATCCGGCCTGCTCCCGCCGCGATCTGGCGTTCGACGCCACGCGCCGGGCTGCCCGCGATCAGGGCGACGGTCTGGGCGGCAAGCTCGATGTCCATGATCCGGCCCGGCCCGTTCTTCGCATCCCAGACGCCCTGTGCCGGTTTCGCCGCCTGCAGCCGGGCGCGCATCTCGGCCACGTCCGGCTTCACCTTCACCCCCTGCCCCTTCGCTGCCAGAAGGGCGCGGCGGAAGGCCTCGACCTCGCCTGCCAGTGTCGGCTCTCCGGCCAGCACTCGCGCCCGGGTCAGGGCCAGATGCTCCCAGGTCCAGGCCTCGGTCTCCTGATAGGTGGTGAAGCTTTGCAGGCTGGTCGCCACCGGCCCCGCCCGCCCCGAGGGGCGCAGGCGCATGTCGACCTCGTAGAGCCGCCCCTCGGGCATCTGCGCGGTCAGCGCGGTGACAAGGGACTGCGTGAGGCGCGAGTAGTAGGGCCGGGTTGCCAGCGGACGCGCGCCGTCCGAGGTTTCGACCCCTGCCGCATCGTAGATCACGATCAGGTCGAGGTCCGAACCCGCGTTCAGCCGTGCCGCACCCATCGAACCCATGCCAAGGACCACCGCCCCCCGCCCCGGCATCGGCCCGTGCTTGCGGGCGAAATCGGCAGTCACTTCGGCCCAGATCACGCCCACGACGGCCTCGGCCAGATCGGCATAGTGCTTTCCGGCCTCGAACCCGTCGATCAGCCCGCGCAGATGATGGACGCCGATGCGGAAGTGCCATTCCTTCATCCAGCGCCGGGCCATGTCGAGCCGGCCCTCGTAGTCGGGCGCGGTGGCGATGCGGGTGGCAAGCTCGGCGCGCAGGGCCGCCATGCCCGGCCAGTCGTCCCAGAAACTGCCCCCGATCACCCCGTCCAGCACCCCGGCATTGCGCGACAGGTAGCGGGCCAGCGCCGGGGCCGAGCCCGCGATATCGACGATCAGTTCGACCAGCGTCGGGTTCGCCTCGAACAGGGCAAAGATCTGCACCCCGGCCGGAAGTCCGGCAAGGAAACCGTCCAGCGCCACCAGCGCCTCATCAGGGTTGGCGGCCTTGGCAAGCTCCTTCAGAAGACGGGGCCGGAGCCTGCGGAAGATCGTCTGCGCGCGGTCCGAACGCAGGGCGGAATAGTTCTCCCACCGCTTGGTGATCTCACGCGCCGCGTCGGAAAGCTGCGGTCCCTCCTCGACTTCGGAGGGCGAGAAGAAGCCCTCGGTCAGCCGGTCGGTGCAGTTCAGCCGGTCAAGAAGGTCGCGGCGGAACTCGGTATCGTCTTGCCCGCAGAAGGCGGCGATGCGGGCGACACCTTCCGCGCTGGCGGGCATGGAATGGGTCTGGGCGTCGTTCACCATTTGCAGCCGGTGTTCCACCTCGCGGTGGGCGCGGTAGAGGGTGGTGAGGTCTCGCGCCACTTCGGGCGGGACCCAGCCCTTTTCGGCCAAAGCTGCAAGACCGCCAACAGTGGTCCGGTCGCGCAGCGCGGGGTCGCGGCCGCCGGCGATCAGCTGGCGGGTCTGGGTGAAGAATTCGATCTCGCGGATGCCGCCCGCGCCGAGCTTCATGTTGTGGCCTTCCACCGCGATCGGCCCATGCAGGCCCCGGTGGTCACGGATGCGCAACCGCATGTCATGGGCGTCCTGGATCGCGACGAAGTCGAGATGCTTGCGCCAGACGAAGGGGGTGAGGGTTTTCAGGAAGCGGTCGCCTGCGGCCAGATCGCCGCCACAGGGTCGGGCCTTGATATAGGCGGCGCGCTCCCAGGTGCGGCCCTCGGCCTCGTAATAGGCCTCGGCGGCGGCCATCGACAGGCAGACCGGGGTGACCGAGGCATCGGGGCGCAGGCGCAGGTCGGAGCGGAAGACATAGCCGTCAGTCGTGTCCGACAGGATCGCGGTCATCCGGCGGGTGACCTTGATGAAGCTCGCCCGCGCCTCCTGTTCCTCGCCGGGGTAGCGGGTCTCGTCGAACAGGCAGATCAGGTCGATGTCGGAGGAATAGTTCAGCTCCCCCGCCCCCATCTTGCCCATGGCGAGTGCGACCATGCCGCCTGCGGTGGCGGCGTCGTCGGGGGTGGCGCCGGGCAGTTTGCCGCGCCGGATTTCCTCGGCGACGAGGGTGGTGAGTGCCGTGTGGACCGCGGTGTCGGCCAGCCGGGTGAGCGCGCCGGTCACCTGTTCCAGCGGCCAGACGCCACCGAGATCGCACAAGGCCGCGAGAAGCGCTATCCGCCGCTTGGCCTCGCGCAGGGCAAGGGAAAGGGCGTCGGCCGAAAGTCCCCTTACCGCATCGAGGGTCGTATCCAGTGCCGCTTCCGGGGCCTCCACCGCCACGCGCAGCCAGTCGGCCTCGCGCAGCATCAGGCCGCGCAGATAGGGGCTGCATCCGGCGGTGGCGGCCATGAGGTCCATCACCTCGGGCGCAAAGCCGGAAAGCTCGGACCGCAGGTCGAAGGCGGCAGCAGGGTCAAAGGCGATGGGCTGGCGGGTGATGCGGGCGGCAAGGGTCATGGCGCGACCTTGCTGTGGCGGGGCC
>JAFLCY010000219.1 GCA_017303485.1 Rhodobacterales bacterium | reverse complement strand
AGGGCGACCCCATGACCGTGCAGGGCTATTACAACGTCTGCCGTGATGCGGTGACGAAGGTGGACCTGCCGCGCGGGATCTTCTTCGAGCAGGACTGGGGGGATCTGAAAAAGGTCATGCCGGTCGCCTCGGGCGGCATCCATGCCGGGCAGATGCACCAGTTGCTGGACCTCTTCGGCGACGATGTGGTCTTGCAGTTCGGCGGCGGCACCATCGGGCATCCGATGGGCATCCAGGCGGGCGCACAGGCCAACCGGGTGGCGCTGGAGGCGATGACCCTGGCGCGCAACGAGGGCCGCAACATCGCCGTCGAAGGGCCGGAGATCCTGCGCGCCGCCGCCAAGTGGTGCAAGCCGCTGGAGGCCGCGCTGGATACCTGGGGCAACATCACCTTCAACTACACCTCCACCGACACGTCGGACTTCGTGCCGACGGCCTCGGTCAGCTAAGGGAGACCGGACATGCGTATCACTCAGGGCTGCTTTTCCTTCCTGCCCGATTTGACCGACGAGCAGATCACCGCGCAGGTCGAATATTGCCTGTCGAAAGGCTGGGCCATCGGGGTGGAGTTCACCCATGACCCGCATCCGCGCAATACCTATTGGGAGATGTGGGGCAACCCGATGTTCGACCTGAAGGACGCCAGGGGCGTGATGCTGGAGCTTGAGGAGTGCCGCAAGGCCAATGCCGATGCCTATATCCGCTTCAACGCCTTCGACTCGACCCGTGGTTTCGAGACGGTGGTGATGAGCTTCATCGTCAACCGTCCGAAGGCGGAACCCTCGATCCACATGCTGCGGACCGAGGTGGACGGGAGGTCGATCCGCTACAGCCATGATGTGCGGAGATGACCGATTGGGGGGCTTCACGCCCCCCGCCCCCTACAGGAATCCGGCAAGATGAGAGGGTGAGCCATGGAAGGGCAGGCACCGCCAACGGTCGACCTGATGGCCGAATTCGAAAGCTCGGGCGCGCGCGCCGTCCTGGAGGAGCTGGACCGCGAGCTGATCGGGCTGAAGCCGGTCAAGGACCGCATCCGCGAGACGGCGGCGCTTTTGTTGGTGGAGAAGGCGCGGAAGTCGCTTGGCCTCGCGCATGAGACGCCGACGCTGCACATGTCCTTTACCGGCAATCCCGGGACGGGCAAGACGACGGTTGCGCTGAAGATGGCGGGGCTGCTGCACCGGCTGGGCTATGTGCGCAAAGGCCATCTGGTCAGCGTGACGCGCGACGATCTGGTCGGCCAGTACATCGGCCATACCGCGCCGAAGACAAAGGAAGTCTTGAAGAAGGCGATGGGCGGCGTGTTGTTCATCGACGAGGCCTATTACCTCTACCGCCCCGACAACGAGCGCGACTACGGGCAGGAGGCGATCGAGATCCTGCTGCAGGTGATGGAGAACATGCGCGACGATCTGGTCGTGATCCTGGCCGGTTATGCCGACCGGATGGAGAGCTTCTTCCAGTCGAACCCCGGCTTCCGCTCGCGGATCGCCCATCATATCGAGTTTCCCGACTATTCGGACGATGAACTGCTGAGGATCGTCCGCCACATGCTGGCGGCGCAGAATTATACCCTCTCGCCCGAGGCAGAGGCGGCGTTTGGCGACTATATCCGCCTGCGCCGGACCCAGCCGCATTTCGCCAATGCGCGCTCGATCCGCAATGCGTTCGACCGGGCGCGGCTGCGGCAGGCGAACCGGCTTTTCGTCGAGGCGAAAGGCGCGCTGGACGCCGCCGCGCTGAGCCGGATCGAGAGCGCGGACATCACCGCGAGCCGGGTGTTTCAGGGCGGGCTTCTGGCCGAGAGAACCGCGAAGTCCAAGATGCAGGAGGAAACGAGATGACCCGTGACCCGATCAGGATCGCCCCCTCGATCCTTTCCGCCGATTTCGCCAATTTCGGCGCCGAAATCCGCGCCATCGAGGCGCAGGGCGCGGACTGGGTCCATGTCGACGTGATGGACAACCATTTCGTGCCGAACCTGACCTTCGGGCCGCAACTCTGCAAGGCGATCCGGCCGCATATCAGGACGGTGATGGACGTTCACCTGATGATCGCGCCGGTCGATGCCTCGCTTCAGGCCTATGCCGATGCGGGGGCCGATATCATCACCGCGCATTACGAGGCGGGGCCGCATATCCACCGGACGCTGCAGGCGATCCGGGGGTTGGGGAAGAAGGCGGGCCTTGCGATCAACCCCGGCACGCCGGCCTCGGTGGTGGCTCCGCTGCTGGACAGCGTCGATCTGGTCTGCGTGATGACCGTCAACCCCGGTTTCGGCGGGCAGAAGTTCATCGACATGACGGATCGCATCCGCGCGATCCGGGCACTGATCGGCGACCGGCCGGTGCTGATCGAGGTGGATGGCGGCGTCACGGCCGACACCGCCCCCTTGGTCGCGGCGGCGGGGGCGGATGTGCTGGTGGCGGGGTCGGCGGTGTTTTCCGGCGGGTCGGTCGATGATCCCGGGGTGTATGGCCGGAACATCGCGGCGATCCGGGCGGCGGCGGAGGCTGCGCGGTGATGCCGCTGCCGGTGGTCTTCGACCTTGACGGAACGCTGATCGATTCAGCGCCCGACATTCACGCCGCCGTCGCACGGATGCTGGCGACCGAGGGGCTGCCGCCCTTGCCGCTTGACGTGGTGCGGGGGTTCATCGGCAACGGCGTCGTGGTACTGGTCGAGCGGGTGATGGCAGCGTCTGGCATCGCTGCGGCTGAGCATCCCCGCCTGCTGGCGCGGTTCCAAGCAGAATACGACTCGTCGCCAAGCGCGTTGACCACGGTCTTTGCCGGTGTGGAGGAAGCGCTTGCCACGCTGACCGAACGGGGCCACCCGCTTGGCGTCTGCACCAACAAGCCCGAGGCGACGAGCCGGGCGATCCTAGGTGATCTCGGGTTGCTCCGGCATTTCGGCACCGTTCTTGGTGGTGACAGCCTGCTGCATCGGAAGCCCCGGCCCGAGCCCCTGCTGCACAGCTTCCGTCAGCTCGGAGCTGCACGCGGCCTTTATGTCGGGGACAGTGAGGTTGACGGCGAGACGGCGCTTGCTGCCGGGGTGCCGTTCTTCCTGTTCACCCGGGGCTACCGCAAGGCCGAACCTGCGGAGATCCCGCATCGTGTGAGCTTTGACGACCACGCCGCCTTGCCCTCGCTTGTCGCCGGGGTCGCGTCATGAGCCTTGCCGCGCTGATCTTCGACGTCGACGGCACGCTGGCGGAAACGGAGGAGTTGCACCGCGCCGCCTTCAACGCAGCGTTCGCTGCGGC
>JAFLCY010000218.1 GCA_017303485.1 Rhodobacterales bacterium | reverse complement strand
TTCGTCTCCTCGTCGCCGACCCGCAGCGAGGAGGGACGAAGTCACCGACGAGCGGCCCGCCAGTCCTGCATCCTTGCATCCATCTCCGCGTTGATCGCCCCGCCCAGAAGCACGGCCCAGACCGACAGGTACAGCCACATCATCAGGATGATCCCCGCCCCAATGGAACCATAGATCGCGTTGTAGCTGTTGAAGTTCGCCAGATAGACCGAGAACCCGATCGACACCCCCGACCAGGCCAGCGCCGCAACCACCACGCCGACCGAGATCCAGGGCGAGCGGAAGCCGCCTGGTACGTTCGGGCCAAAGCGGTAGAGAATTGAAAGACAGGTCACCACCAGAAGGAACATCGCCGCCCAGGGAAGCACCTTGGTCAGCCAGGCCTCGAAAGGGCCAAGGGTGAAAAAGCTCAGCAGCACCGGCACCACCACCACGGTCAGCAATGCCATGAACAGCGCCCCGATCAGGGCGAAGGTCAGCACGAAATCCACCGCCCAGCCCCGAAGCCAGGTCCGGGGACGCGACCGATGCACCACGTCAAGTCCCTGCACCAGCGCCGAGACCCCGGCCCGGGCGGAATAGAGCGCGATCATCAGCGACAGCAGCGTCGTCCATTGCAGCGCGCCGCGCGGAGCGTTGATCAGGCCCATCACCTGGTCATGGACCAGCGTCCGCGCCTCGGGCGGCAGGAAGCGTTCGGCCACCGTCAGATAGCCCTGGATCACACCGGGATCAGCGAACAGACCCCAGACCGCCACGGCGGCAGCCAGGCCGGGAAAGACCGCGAACATCGCGAAAAAGGCCACCCCGGCGGCGATCAGGCCGAAATGGCCGTCGCCCACCCGCAACCAGACCGCCACAAGGAAATCCCAGACCTGTCGCACCTGCCTCATCCGCCCACCATCCCCCGGATTGCCGCGCGGTGCAACTTGAAGCCGCTTGCCGCGCATGGGATGATAGCGCCAACAGGAGAACCCTCATGACCTACACCCCCGCCGCAGACCGCTATCAGCGGATGATCTACAACCGCTGCGGCAAGTCGGGCCTGAAGCTTCCGGCGATCAGCCTTGGCCTCTGGCACAACTTCGGCCACGACACGCCGCATGGCGTGAAACAGGCGATCTGCCGCACTGCCTTTGACCTTGGCATCACCCATTTCGACCTCGCCAACAACTACGGCCCCCCACCGGGCAGCGCCGAGGAGGCCTTTGGCGAGCTTCTGCGGACCGATTTCCGCGGGCTGCGGGACGAGCTGATCATCTCCTCCAAGGCCGGCTACGAGATGTGGGATGGCCCCTATGGCGAATGGGGCAGTCGCAAGTACGTCATCGCCTCCTGCGACCAGTCCTTGAAGCGGATGGGTCTCGACTATGTCGACATCTTCTATTCGCACCGCTTCGACCCCGACACGCCGCTGGAGGAGACGATGGGCGCTCTGGACCACATCGTCCGCTCGGGCCGCGCGCAATACATCGGCATCTCCAGCTACAACAGCCAGCGCACCCGCGAGGCGGCGGCGATCCTGAAGGATCTGGGGACGCCGCTCCTGATCCACCAGCCCAGCTACAACATCCTGAACCGCTGGGTGGAAACCGACGGGCTGAAGGACACGCTGCAAGAGCTTGGCGTAGGCTCCATCGCCTTTGTCCCGCTGGCGCAGGGTATCCTGACCAACAAATACCTGAACGGCATCCCCGCAGGCAGCCGCGCCGCACAGGACAAGTCGCTGCACCCTTCCGTGGTTGAAAAGGCCCTGTCCTCGGTCAGGAAGCTGAACGACATGGCCGCCGCCCGGGGCCAGACCCTCGCCCAGATGGCGCTGGCCTGGGTCTTGCGCAATGGCGGCATCACCTCGGCGCTGATCGGGGCGTCGAAACCCGAACAGGTGGTCGATTGCGTCGGCGCGCTGACGAACCTCGACTTCACCGCCGAGGAACTGGCCCGGATCGACGCCATTTCCGAGGAAAAGGACATCAACCTCTGGGCGCGTTCGTCCGAGGACTGAAAACCTCGCCCCGGCCCAAGGCCGGGGCGAAAGCTCACTCGGCCGGAACCTTCGCCACTTCGTCCGACAGCGGATAGGGCAGCCGGTCCACCATCTCCTTCGGGCAGACCTGGAGGAAGTTCAGCCGCTCGCGGTCCCAGTTCGACAGGATTCGCTCGGCGATCCGGCTGCCGGTTTCCTCATGGTGCCGGGTGATCAGGCCCTTCAGCTGCATCTCCCAATGCGGGTGGCCCACGGCGCAGGTCAGGATCGATTCCAGGTTCATGAGATCCTCGGCCACGCCCTCCGGGTCGTAGACATAGGCCATCCCGCCCGTCATCCCCGCCCCGAAGTTCGCACCGATCCGACCCAGGATCACCGCCACACCGCCGGTCATGTACTCACAGCCGTTTGACCCGCAGCCCTCGACCACCACCGAAGCGCCGGAGTTCCGCACTCCGAACCGCTCCCCGGCCCGACCGCTCGCAAACAGGAATCCATCGGTTGCCCCGTACAGCACTGTGTTCCCGATGATCGTGTTCTCCTCCGCCTTCAGGGGAGAGGACATCAGCGGCCGCACCGTGATCGTGCCGCCCGAGAGGCCCTTGCCCACATAGTCGTTGGCATCGCCCTGCACTTCCAGCTTCAGTCCCCGGACGCTGAAAGCCCCCAGCGACTGCCCGCACGACCCCGTCAGCTTCACGGTCAGATGGTCGGGCTGCAACGCGTTCCGCATCCCGAACTTCTTGACGATATGGCTCGACGCCCGCGTCCCGATGGTCCGCAAGGTGTTCCGCACCGCGTAGGACAGCTGCATCTTCTCGCCATCCTCGAAGAACCGGTGCCCGTCGCGGATGATGTCGGCGTCCAGCGTGTCCGGCACCGCATTGCGCGGCTTGGTGCGGTCATAGGTGATCGACCGCGCGCCATCGACGGTGATCAAGAGCGGGTTCAGGTCAAGGTCGTCAAGGTTCGCCGCCCCGCGCGACACCTGCGTCAGCAAGTCGGCCCGCCCGATGATCTCGTCGATTGACCGCGCGCCGATCTGGGCGAGGATTTCCCGCACTTCCTGCGCGTAGAAGGTGATCAGGTTCACCACCTTGTCCGCCGATCCGGTGAACTTCGCCCTCAGCTTCTCGTCCTGGGTGCAGACCCCCACCGGGCAGGTGTTCGACTGGCATTGCCGCACCATGATGCAGCCCATCGCGATCAGCGCCGCGGTGCCGATGCCATATTCCTCGGCCCCCATCATCGCCGCCATCACGATATCCCGGCCCGTCCGCAGCCCACCGTCCGTGCGCAAAGTCACCCGCTCACGCAGGTTGTTCATCG
>JAFLCY010000217.1 GCA_017303485.1 Rhodobacterales bacterium | reverse complement strand
CTTCAACAAGGCGCAGCAGGACGGCTTTCTGCCGCATATGGAGGATGGCACGATCCTGCTGGTCGGCGCCACAACCGAGAACCCGAGTTTCGAACTGAACGCGGCGCTTCTCAGCCGCGCGCAGGTCATCGTGCTGGAGCGTCTGACGCCGGCCGATCTGGAACGGCTAGCCCAGCGGGCCGAGAAGGAACTGGGCCGCGCGCTGCCGCTGACCGGCGAGGCGCGCGAGGCGATGATCGACATGGCCGACGGTGACGGCCGGGCGCTTCTGAACCTGATCGAGCAGGTGGCCGCCTGGCGGACCGACAAGTCACTTGACCGCGACGAACTGGCCCGCCGTCTGATGCGCCGCGCGGCGCGCTATGACAAGTCGGGGGATGAACACTACAACCTGATCAGCGCCCTGCACAAATCGGTGCGGGGCAGTGACCCGGACGCCGCCCTTTACTGGTTCTGCCGGATGCTTGAGGGCGGGGAAGACCCCCGCTTCCTGGCCCGCCGCATCACCCGCATGTCGGTTGAGGATATCGGTCTGGCCGATCCGCAGGCGCAGGGCATCTGCCTTGAGGCCTGGAACACCTATGAACGGCTGGGCAGCCCGGAAGGCGAACTCGCGCTGGCCAATGCCGTGGTCTATCTGGCTTTGGCGCCCAAATCGAACGCGATCTACACCGCCTACAAGGCGGCCCGGGCGGCGGCGCGCGAAACCGGCAGCCTGATGCCGCCCAAGCATATCCTGAACGCACCCACGCGGCTGATGAAGGACATCGGCTATGGCTCGGGCTATGCTTATGATCACGACGCGGAAGACGGCTTTTCGGGTCAGGACTATTTCCCCGAGGGCATGAAGCGCCCGGTCTGGTATCTTCCGCCCGAGCGCGGGTTTGAGCGTGAGCTGAAGAAGCGCGTCGAGTATTTTGCCAAGCTGCGCCAGAAACGGCAGGGCGGATAAGGTTTCTGGCCCGCCCGCGTTGACAATTTCGGCCCGCGTGCCCATGGAGACCGGATGCTGACAAATCTTCTTCATGTTGTCCTTGGCGGGGGCATTGGTGCCGGATTGCGCTATCTGACCAATGTCGGCGCGCTGCGGCTGTTCGGGCCGGGCTTTCCGGTTGCGACGCTTGTTGTAAACGTCCTGGGCTCGTTCCTGATGGGGCTGCTGGTTGAGCTTCTGGCGCAGAAGGGCGGACAGCGGCTGGCGCCCTTTCTGATGACCGGGGTTCTGGGCGGGTTCACCACCTTCTCGGCCTTCTCGCTGGACACCATGGCACTGTGGCAGCGCGGTGAGACGGTGCTGGCGCTGGTTTATGTGGCGGTGTCGGTTGTTCTGTCGCTGGCGGCGATTGCGCTGGCCATGCATCTGTTCCGGGGGGCCTTCGCATGAGTGGCGTGAAACTGCTGACCGTGTCCGAGGATGAGGGCGAACAGCGGCTGGACAAGTGGTTCCGCCGCCGCTTTCCACATGTGACCCAGGGGGCGGTGGAAAAGATGTGCCGCACCGGGCAGGTCCGGGTGGACAGCGCACGCGCCAAGGCCAGCGACCGCGTGGCGCCGGGCATGGTGGTGCGCGTGCCACCCCTTCCCGATACCGAGGCGCCCAGCCGCCCGCGCGCCGGTGGCGTCAGTGCCGCGGATGAGCGGATGATCCAGAACGCCGTGCTGTGGAAGGACGAACATATCATCGTCCTGAACAAGCCCGCCGGCCTGCCCTCGCAGGGCGGATCGGGGCAGGGCGACCGCCATGTCGACGGCCTGACCGAGGCGCTGAAATTCGGCTATAAAGACCGACCCAAGCTGGTTCACCGGCTGGACAAGGATACCTCGGGCGTCCTGATGCTGGCCCGCACCGACCGCGTGGCGCGCGCACTGTCCGAAGCGCTGCGCCACCGCGCCGCCCGCAAGATCTATTGGGCGGTGGTGGCCGGGCTGCCGCACCCGAAGAAGGGCAGCATCAAATACGGGCTGATGAAGGCGCCGGGCCATGGCCGCGGCGGTGAGGGCGAGAAGATGGTCTGCATCCATCCCGCCAAGATGGCCGATTTCCCCGATGCCAAGCGCGCCCACACCGACTATTTCACCCTGTGGTTCCTGGGCACCCGCCTGTCGTGGATGGCGCTGGAGCCGGTGACGGGCCGCACCCACCAACTGCGCGCCCACATGGCCGAGATCGGGCATCCGATTCTGGGCGACGGCAAGTATGGCGGTTCGGCGCAGGAAAACGCCGGTGACGGTTGGGGCGCGGCAATCGGCGGTGAGCTGTCGAAGAAGCTGCACCTGCATGCCCGCAGCCTGACCATCGAACACCCGATCACCAAGGAAATCCTCACCTTCACCGCGCCGCTGCCCGAACACATGGCACGCACCTGGAAGGCGCTGGACTGGAAGGAAGACGACGTGCCTGCCGACCCGTTCGAGGTGTTCAAGTGAGCAACTGGAAGCCGAAACGCTTCTGGAACACCGCAACGGCAGAGGCGACCGAGGGGGGCTACACCGTCCGGCTGGATGGCCGGCCGGTCAGAACACCCGCGAAGGCGGCCTTCCTGCTGCCCTCCCTGGCGATGGCCGAGGCGGCTGCGGCCGAATGGGATGCGCAGCAGGGCCAGGTGCGCCCCGAGACCATGCCGGTCACCCGCGCCGCCAATTCGGCCATTGACAAGGTCGCGCACCAATTCGGTGCCGTGGTCGAGGTTCTGGCCGCCTATGGCGAAACCGATCTGCTGTGCTACCGGGCCACAGGCCCCGAAGCGCTGGTGGCGCGGCAGGCCGCCGCCTGGGACCCGCTGTTGCGCTGGTCGGCCGAGGTTCTGGATGCGCCAATGGTGGCGACTGCAGGCGTCATGCACATTGCCCAGCCGCCGGCCAGTCTGTCGCGCCTGCGCGCCGAACTGACTGCCGCGACGCCGTTTCAACTGGCCGCCCTGCATGACCTGATCGCGATCACCGGCTCGCTGATTCTCGGGCTGGCGGTGGCGCGGGGGCTTATCGATTCTGCCGAAGCTTTCGGCATCAGCCGAATCGATGAGCATTGGCAGGCCGAACTTTGGGGCGTTGACGACGAAGCCGCGGCGCTTGAGGCCACCAAGAAGGCGGCGCTGGACGAGGCTGCACGCTTTTTCCTCTTGTGCCAGTAACAATCTTTCAGCGGTCGGTGGCGGGTTTTGCGAAGCTTTCGTTCGTCCCGCCCGCCGCTGTCCGATTGTTGTATGGGGCACAATCCGAAGCGGTTTTACTTGACCTTGCCAGAGCCTCTGGCAGATGATGGCCGACACTGGCGGATCAACGCCACCGGTATCGCACCCGCGACCCACGCGGGGCACA
>JAFLCY010000216.1 GCA_017303485.1 Rhodobacterales bacterium | reverse complement strand
AAGACCGCCGCGCTCTCGCTGGAAGCGACGCCGCAGATTACGCCAGAAGGGACCGTGCGCATGTTGCTGGTTGTCAAGAAGGAAGAGCCCGACTGGACACGCGCTGTTCTCGGCAATCCGCCGATCAAGACCGCCACGGTCGAGACCAATGTGGTTGTTGAAAACGGCGGAACCGTCGTCATCGGCGGTGTCTATATCACCAAGAAGGAAAATGTGACCGAAAAGGTTCCGCTGCTCGGCGACATCCCCTTCTTCGGCTATCTCTTCAAGTACCAGAACGATGCCGGGCAGCGGCGCGAACTGCTCTTCTTCATCACGCCGCGCATCGTTTCGGACAAGTTGCAGATCAACTGAAAGTCCGGGTGACAGGTTCAAGGGCCGGCTTTGCCGGCCCTTGTCTTTTGTTGCACGCTCCAGGCATCGGCTAGAATGCTGTCGTGAACAACTGCAGCAATATCTACCTCGTCGGCCTGATGGGAGCCGGCAAGACGACCATCGGCAGGCAGCTTGCCCGGCGGCTCGGCTGGCAGTTTCATGACTCCGACCATGAAATCGTCGAGCGTACCGGAGTTTCCATCCCGACCATCTTCGAAATCGAGGGCGAGGAGGGGTTCCGGCGCCGTGAAGCACAGACGATCAGCGAACTGACCTCCGGCTCGGGCAGCGTTGTCGCCACAGGCGGCGGTGTCGTGCTGAATCCCGAGAACCGGGTGCGGCTGCACAACACGGGGTGGGTCGTCTATTTGAACGTTCCCCCGGCGATCCTCTTCGAACGCACTCGCCACGACCGCAATCGCCCGCTGCTGCGCGTGCCCGATCCGTTGGGCAAACTTGAGGAACTTCACGCCCTCCGCGACCCTCTGTACCGGGAAGCCGCTCATCTCGTCGTCGAGGGATCGCACCTCATCGCCTCCGGCGTCGTTCAGTACCTGCTCCGGGAATTTCATCACCAATGCCAGACATGATCCAGACCCTGAATGTGGAACTCGCCGAGCGTTCCTATCCCATTTACATCGGCAGCGGACTGCTGTCGCAACCGGAATTGCTGACGCCCTACCTGGTCCGGAAGCAGGCCGTGGTCGTCACCAATGCGACGATCGCGCCGCTCTACCTCGATGTGTTGCGGTCGACGCTGCAAAAGGGGGGAATTTCCGCCTTGCCGGTGATCCTCCCCGATGGCGAGAAGTACAAGACCTGGGAGACGCTCAACCTCATTTTCGACGCGCTGATCGGTGGTCACTGCGAGCGCAACACCACGCTGATCGCTCTCGGCGGTGGCGTCATCGGGGACATGGGCGGCTTTGCCGCGGCATGCTACCAGCGGGGCATGCCCTTCATCCAGATCCCGACGACGCTGCTTTCCCAGGTCGACTCGTCGGTCGGCGGCAAGACTGCAATCAACCACCCGCTGGGGAAGAACATGATCGGCGCCTTTTACCAGCCCAAGATGGTGCTGGCCGATATTTCGACGCTAGACACCCTGCCTGACCGGGAATTGAAAGCCGGCCTCGCCGAAGTCATCAAATACGGCCTGATTCGTGATCCGGACTTTTTCGCCTGGCTCGAAGCGAACCTCGACAAGTTGCTGGCGCGGGACGCAAAGGCGCTGGCCTACGCCGTTCATCGCTCCTGCGCCAACAAGGCCGAGGTCGTTTCCGCGGACGAGCGCGAAACCGGAGAGCGCGCCTTGCTCAACCTCGGGCACACCTTTGGGCATGCGATCGAGACAGGCCTCGGCTACGGCAAATGGCTGCACGGTGAAGCGATCGCTGCCGGCACGCTTATTGCTGCGGAACTGTCGAAGCGGCTCGGCTGGCTTGCGGAGCCGTCGGTGCAGCGCATCGAGTCGCTCTATCGGCAGGCCGGTTTGCCGGCTCTTGGAGCTCCGCTGGGCGCGGCGCGCTATCTCGAATTGATGCGCCACGACAAGAAGGTCCGCGACGGCAGTCTGCGTCTGGTCCTGTTGAGGGAGATTGGCCTGGCGGTAGTTGCGGACGGACTGGACGAAGGAATGATTTGCGCCGCAATCGAAGCGCGATGCACCTGAAGAGGGACCGCCGGTCCCGGGATGAACCACGTTGGTGCATCGCAGCATCTTGAATCAGCAGGCTATTGGCGGTATATTCCAAAGTTGCCCGAATTTTCTGCAGGCTGCCTGGCGCAACGGAGGTTGGGCTTTTCTGCCTTCGGCGGCTGTATTCTTTGACCGAGTGTTTTGAAGGAATAGTGTGATGGAACCGGCAGTATACGAGCGGCAGGGATTGTATGATCCGGTCAATGAGCACGATGCCTGCGGCGTCGGCTTTGTCGCCCATGTCAAGGGACAGAAGAGTCACGGCATCGTCGAGCAGGGCCTGTTGATCCTGAAGAATCTGGATCACCGCGGCGCCGTTGGCGCTGATCCGCTACAGGGCGACGGTGCCGGCATCCTGATCCAGATCCCCGACCAGTTCTACCGCGAGGAGATGGCCAGGCAGGGGGTGATCCTGCCTCCGGCCGGAGAATACGGTGTCGGGATGGTCTTCCTCCCGCAGGAAGCCGCCTCACGCCATGCCTGTGTCGAGGAAATCGAACGTTCGGTCAAGGCTGAAGGTCAGGTCGTTCTCGGCTGGCGCGAGGTGCCGGTCAATCGCGACATGCCCATGTCGCCGACGGTCAAGGCCAAGGAGCCGGTGATCAGGCAGGTGTTCGTGGGCCGCGGGCCGGACGTTTTCGTCACCGACGCGCTCGAGCGCAAGCTCTACATCATCCGCCGCCGCGCTGCCAATGCCACCAAGTCGCTCAAGCTGAAGCATGGTCAGGAATTCTACGTTCCGTCATTTTCCGCGCGTACGGTCAATTACAAGGGTTTGCTGCTTGCGCATCAGGTTGGCGTGTATTACCACGACCTGCAGGACAAGCGCGCCGTCTCGGCGCTGGCGCTGGTGCACCAGCGCTTCTCGACCAATACCTTCCCGACCTGGGATCTCGCCCATCCCTTCCGCTACATTGCCCACAACGGCGAGATCAACACCCTCCGCGGCAACGTCAACTGGTTCAAGGCCCGCGAGCAGGCGATTTCCTCGCCCATCCTCGGCAAGGACCTCGACAAGGTCTGGCCGCTACACTACCCCGACCAGTCCGACTCGGCGTCGTTCGACAATGCGCTCGAGTTGCTCGTCATGGGCGGCTATTCGATGGCGCAGGCGGTCATGCTCATGATTCCCGAAGCCTGGGAAAAGCACACGCTGATGGATGAAAACCGTCGTGCCTTCTACGAATACCATGCCGCGATGATGGAGCCGTGGGACGGTCCCGCCGCGGTCGCCTTCACCGACGGCCGCCAGATCGGCGCCA
>JAFLCY010000215.1 GCA_017303485.1 Rhodobacterales bacterium | reverse complement strand
CCCCGGCGGCGATGGCGCCCTCGATCCGCTGGTCGAGCAATTCCTCGAAGGCCGAGAAGAGCACGGCCTGCATGTCGATCGTCAGCGCCAGCAGGCGATTGAGGAAGGTCGTGATCGGCGGCAGGTCATCCTTCAGCCCATTGTCATCGGTCAGGCTAAGGCCCGTCGCATCCTCAAAAGCGCCAAGCGAGCAGCCCGCCACATCGCCGCGATAGATGCGGCGGTAAAGCTGACGCAGCGCGTCGCGGGCATAGGGGGACTCGAGGTTGTCCTCCGGCCGGAACAGCCCCTGCCCGCCGGTCTGGCGCTGACCGCGCGTGATCGCGCCAAGCGTGTCGAGACGACGGGCGATGGTGGAGAGAAACCGCTTTTCTGCCTTCACATCCGTGGCCACAGGCCGGAACAGCGGCGGCTGCGCCTGATTGGTACGGTTGGTGCGGCCCAAGCCTTGGATCGCCGCATCGGCCTTCCAGCCGGGTCCCAGGAGGTAGTGAACGCGCAGGCGCTGGTTCTTGGCGCCGAGATCGGCGTGATAGCTGCGCCCCGTGCCACCAGCATCCGAGAAGATCAGGATGCGCTTCTGGTCATCCATGAAGGCGGCAGTTTCCGCTAGGTTGGCAGAGCCGGCACGGCTTTCGACGACCAGTCGCGCAGCAGGACCCTCGCCTTTGCGCACGATGCGGCGCGACCTGCCCGTGACCTCAGCCACGAGGTCGGTGCCGAAGCGCTGGACGATCTGGTCGAGCGCCCCCGGCACCGGTGGCAACGAGGCCAGATGCTCGATCAGCGCATCGCGGCGGCGCGCAGCCTCGCGACATTCGACCGGCTGGCCATCGCGCACCACGGGGCGCGACGACAGATTGCCCTCGCTGTCGGTGAAAGGCTCGTAGAGCTGCACCGGGAAGGAATGGGCGAGGTAATCGAGGGCGTAATATGCCGCGTCCGCGTTATGCAGAGCGCGGCGTTTCATGTCGTTGATATGATGTTTCATTTCGGGATCTCCACTTGGCATAATCATGATGCCTCTGCTCTCAACCGCAGAAGGACACCCCGACATGACCTCCCCCTCAAACTCTCACCCCGGCGGCGCAGCAGCTGCCGGGGCTGTCAGCAGCCAAGCACTGGTTTCCGGTTATCTTGCGGATAATCCCAACTTGTCTTCTGGTGCACTCAGCGCCGCCCGGCATTTCCTGAAGTGGGCCGCCGACCGACGTGTCGCGATCAATGATCTCGATGCCGCAGCGATCAGTCGTTTTGCGCAACACCGCTGTCGGTGTCGTCGCTATAGCGCCGCGCAGTTGCGGGACCCCGCTTACATCACCGAGGTCGGGCGATTTCTTCGCTATCTGGAGGATGCCGGCCATGTGGCCATTCCAGACGAGGTTGCCCGGCTTGGCCCGCATCTGGCCGGCTTTTCCGCGTGGCTTGCTGGCCAAGGCTACGGCAAGGTCACCTACAACTCCCGCATGAGTCAGGCGCGGCATTTTGCGGAATGGTCTCTGCAGCGACGTATTCCGGCCAGCCACATCGATCACGACCTGATTGAGCAGTTTGCCCATCACGACTGCCGGTGCGGGATCAAGACTAAACGCGGCAAGCGGGTCGAGGGCACCGGCAATAAGGATCGCCGCCGTGGTGCGCGCGCCTTCGTGTCTTTCCTCAGAGTAGAAGGATCGATCCCAGCCGCGTTGGCCACTGAACTACCTGTCGATCCACGCGTCGCCGATTTTGCCACTTGGATGCGCCGGGAGCGCGGCGCCACGTCCGAGACGATCAGGCGCTATCGGCAAGAGTTGGGCCGCTGGCTGATGAAGCTTGGATCGGAACCGCAGGGGATCACCGCTGCAGCCGTCCGCTCGATCGTTCTGGATCAAGGCGAGGACCGCTCCCGATCGTCAGTCCGAATGACGATAACAGTTTTGCGCACATTCTTACGCTTCATGATCGGCGAGGGGTTGTGTGCTCCGTCTCTGCTTCTTGCGGTGCCGTCAGGGGTGCGACGCAGGCTTTCGACCGTCCCAAAGACGATCCCGGCTTCGACCATCGAAGAGATCGTCGCGTCCTGCGGCACAGGCACAGCGGTTGAAGTGCGCGACCGCGCCATCATCCTGCTTCTCGCGCGGATGGCCCTGCGGGCTGGCGATATCTGGCAACTCCATCTCCGCGACATCGACTGGCGCACGAGCAGGTTGCGATTGCACGGCAAAAGCCGACGTGGGGTGTTTATGCCTTTGCCGCAAGACGTTGGTGATGCGCTGCTCGCCTATATCGAGGACGCCCGGCCGGTGGTTTCATCCGATCGAGTCTTCTTGCGCATACAAGCCCCTTTCACTCCATTTCGCTCATCGGCCGAGATCGCCGGTATCGTCTCTCGAGTCCTTTCCCGCGGCGGCTTCGTCGGCCTTCCGACCGGCGCACATGTGTTTCGGCATTCACTGGCTTCGACATGGCTGCGCGGTGGGGCGGAACTGGATCAGATTGGGGCCGCGCTGCGCCACGTGTCACGCGACACAACCGCAATCTACGCCAAGGTCGATGTCGATATGCTGGGGGCCGTGGCCCAGCCGTGGCCGGGGTACGCAGCATGATGCATCGCCATGTCGACCGCTACATCAACCTGCATCGCGCCCTCGGAAAGGGGTTTGCCAAACATGAGAAGTCTCTGCGCGAGTTCGCCGCATTTGCTTCTGACCGGACCGATCCGCATTTAACCGCGGCACTAATCCTCGAGTGGGCAGGCAGGGCGGCCACGCCTAATTCTGCACAAGACCGATATGATCAGGCCCGGGCCTTCGCGATGTTCCTGCATGCAGAGGACGTGCAGCACGAGGTTCCAGTGGCAGGGTTGTTCGGCCGGTCAAGGCGCCGCCGACCCGCTCCCCGCATCCTGTCGCAAGACCAGATCAATGGCATCCTGACGGAGGCACTGCTGGTTCCCGGCCTGTCCCCGATCAGCCCACAGACCTATCACACGCTGTTCGGATTGCTGGCCTCGACAGGTCTGCGCATCTCGGAAGCATTGTCCCTGCGTTGCGACGACCTGACGGAAGATGGGCTGATGATCCGCAAGGGCAAATTTGGCAAGAGCCGTCTCGTCCCTCTTCACGCCTCGACCCGTGCAGTGATGGAGCGTTATCTCGATCAGCGGCGCATCGTCCGTGAGGCTGGTCATGACCTTTTCGTGCTCGGCCATGGTCACGCACCGTCGGCGACGAGAGCACACGTGGTCTTCGTACGGATCGTGCGCAAGCTCGGTTACCGCAATCCGACTGGTCCCGGCCCCCGGCTACACGATTTGCGCCATACCTTCGCGGTTCGGTCCCTGGAGACCTGCGG
>JAFLCY010000214.1 GCA_017303485.1 Rhodobacterales bacterium | reverse complement strand
CGTCGTCAACAAGGTCAACCTTGTTCATGTAGACGACCATGTAGGGAATGCCCACCTGACGGCCCAAGAGGATGTGCTCGCGCGTCTGCGGCATCGGGCCGTCGGACGCCGCGCAGACCAGGATCGCGCCGTCCATCTGGGCGGCACCGGTGATCATGTTCTTCACATAGTCGGCGTGGCCGGGGCAGTCGACGTGGGCGTAGTGACGCGCCTCGGTCTCATACTCGACGTGCGCGGTCGAGATCGTGATCCCCCGCGCACGCTCTTCCGGCGCACCGTCAATCTGGTCATAGGCGCGGAACTCGCCGAAGTACTTCGTGATCGCAGCCGTCAGCGTCGTCTTCCCATGGTCAACGTGACCAATGGTCCCGATGTTCACATGCGGTTTATTCCGTTCAAACTTTGCCTTTGCCATCGTGGCAACTCCTTACATTCGGTTGCGGTGCGTGGATCACGCACCCTACGGGGTAGGGTGGGCGTTGCCGCCCACCGCACGCATCACGCGTATTTCTTCTGGATTTCCTGCGAGATGTTCTCGGGAACCGCGTCGTAGTGGTCGAACAGCATCGTGAAGACCGCGCGGCCCGACGACATCGAGCGCAGGTTGTTGATGTAGCCGAACATGTTGGCCAGGGGCACCATCGCCGTGATGACGTTGGCGTTGCCGCGGCTGTCCTGGCCCTGCACCATGCCCCGACGCGAGGTCAGGTCGCCGATGATCGAACCGGTGTATTCCTCCGGCGTCACGACCTCGACCTTCATGATCGGTTCCAGCAGTTTCGCGCCGGCCTTCTTCAGGCCTTCACGCATGGCTGCACGGGACGCGATTTCGAAGGCCAGAACCGACGAGTCGACGTCGTGGAACGCACCGTCAACCAGCGCGACCTTGAAGTCGATGACCGGGAAGCCAGCGAGCGGGCCCGAGTCCATGACGGACTTGATGCCCTTTTCGACGCCGGGGATGTATTCCTTCGGCACCGCACCGCCAACGATCTTGGATTCGAAGGAATAGCCTTCGCCCGGTTGCGTCGGGGTGATCTGCAGCTTGACGCGGGCGAACTGGCCCGTGCCGCCGGTCTGCTTCTTGTGGGTGTAGTCGATTTCGTGCGCGTTCGAGATCGTCTCGCGATAGGCCACCTGCGGGGCACCGATGTTCGCCTCGACCTTGAACTCGCGACGCATGCGGTCGACGAGGATGTCGAGGTGAAGTTCGCCCATGCCCTTCATGATGGTCTGGCCCGATTCCAGATCGGTTTCGACGCGGAAGGACGGGTCTTCGGCAGCCAGGCGAGCAAGGGCGAGGCCCATCTTTTCCTGGTCGGCCTTCGACTTCGGTTCCACGGCGATTTCGATCACCGGTTCCGGGAAGGTCATGGTTTCCAGAACGACCTGATGGTTCGGGTCGCACAGGGTGTCACCGGTGGTGGTTTCCTTCAGGCCCGCCAGAGCAATGATGTCGCCGGCAAAGGCTTCATCGATTTCCTCGCGGTTGATGGCGTGCATCATCATCATCCGGCCAACGCGCTCTTTGCGCTCTTTGGTCGAGTTGACCATCTGGTCGCCCTTCTTCAGGACGCCCGAGTAGATGCGGGTAAAGGTCAGCGAGCCGACGAAGGGGTCGTTCATGATCTTGAACGCCAGCGCCGCGAAGGGCTGGGTGTCATCGGCCGACCGCGCGATGTTGCGGGTTTCCGTCTCGTCGCCGGGCTTGAAGCCCATGTAGGGCGGGATATCCAGCGGCGAGGGCAAGAAGTCGATAACCGCGTTCAGAACCGGCTGGACGCCCTTGTTCTTGAAGGCAGAACCGGCGGTCACCGGAACGAAGGCCATGGCGAGGCAGCCCTTGCGGATCAGCTTCCGCAGGGTGTCAACGTCAGGCTCGTTGCCTTCCAGATAGGCTTCCATCGCCTCGTCGTCCTGTTCGACGGCGAGTTCGACCAGCTTGCCGCGCCATTCATCGGCTTCGGCCTGCAGGCCGGCGCGGATGTCGCGGATTTCCCACGAAGCGCCAAGGTCTTCGCCCAGGTAAACCCATTCCTTCATGGTCACCAGGTCGATGATGCCTTCCAGCTTGTCCTCGGCGCCGATCGGCAGGGCGATCGGAGCGGGGGTGGCGCCGGTGCGGTCCTTGATCATCTTCACGCAGTTGAAGAAGTCGGCCCCGATCTTGTCCATCTTGTTGACGAACACGATGCGCGGAACCTTGTAGCGGTCAGCCTGACGCCACACGGTTTCGGTCTGGGGTTCAACGCCGGCGTTGGCGTCCAGCAGGCAGACGGCACCGTCAAGCACGGCCAGCGAACGTTCGACTTCGATGGTGAAGTCAACGTGGCCGGGGGTGTCGATGATGTTGAAGCGGTGCTTCGGCGACTGCGGGGTCTTGCCGTCTTCGGTGCGTTCCCAGAAGGTGGTGGTCGCAGCCGAGGTGATGGTGATCCCGCGTTCCTGCTCCTGCTCCATCCAGTCCATGGTCGCGGCGCCGTCGTGGACTTCGCCGATCTTGTGGGACTTGCCGGTGTAATACAGAATCCGCTCGGTCGTCGTGGTCTTGCCCGCGTCGATGTGGGCCATGATCCCGAAGTTGCGGTAGAGGTTCAGCGGATATTCGCGTGCCATTTGAGGCGCTCCTTACCAGCGGTAATGGCTGAACGCTTTGTTCGCGTCGGCCATCTTGTGGGTGTCTTCGCGCTTCTTCACGGCGGTGCCACGGTTGTTGACGGCATCGGCCAGTTCGGCGGCCAGACGCTCTTCCATGGTGTTCTCGTTGCGCTTGCGGGCGGCGGTGATCAGCCAGCGGATCGCCAGGGCTTCACGACGCTCGGTGCGGACTTCGACGGGAACCTGGTAGGTCGCACCGCCCACACGGCGGCTGCGCACTTCGACCGAAGGCTTCACGTTGTCCAGCGCTTCGTGGAAAGCCTGCACCGGCTCGCGCTTCAGACGGGTCTGGACGCGCTCAAGCGCGCCATAGACGATCGACTCGGCGACAGACTTCTTGCCGTCGAGCATCAGGTTGTTCATGAACTTGGTCAGAACGCGGTCGCCATACTTGGCGTCCGGGAGAATTTCGCGCTTCTCTGCGGCGTGACGACGGGACATCTCTCAATACCTCACTTCGGACGCTTGGCGCCGTACTTCGAACGACGCTGACGACGGTCTTTGACGCCCTGGGTATCCAGAACACCGCGCAGGATGTGGTAACGCACACCCGGCAAGTCCTTGACGCGGCCGCCGCGGATCAGAACAACCGAGTGTTCCTGCAGGTTGTGCTTTTCGCCCCCTATAAAAAGATACATAATGTAATCTTTTTATCGTTAATAAGATGCCCAGGGCATCTTATTAAC
>JAFLCY010000213.1 GCA_017303485.1 Rhodobacterales bacterium | reverse complement strand
GTCGCTTCCCGCGCGTCGCCGTCCAGATCGGTCGCCACGATCAGCCGCGCCCCCGACAGGGCCAGTCCGGCCGGCGTCGCCGCGCCCTTGCCGCCCGACAGCACCCAGCGCGGCGCCTCGCCCTTCCGCCGCAACCCGATCCGGTCCGGGTAGGCCAGTGCCGCCATTTCTGCGAGGGAGTAGCCCTTGGCCGGGCGCTCTGTCCCGCCCGTTGCCAAACTTCTCGCCGCCGCCTCCAGCCGTTTCGCCTCGGACCGGATTCGCTCCACCACGCCCCGGTCTGCTTCGGGCCCCGGTCGCGCCACCGCCTGTATCCGCAGGGCAAGTTCCGGCCCGGCCCCACGCAAGGGATCGCGTTCGGCCAGCAGGGCCGCAAGCGTCGCCGCCTCTGGCCCCGCCACCGCCAGCATGTGCCCCAGCCGCGGATGCAGGGGCAGGGCGGCCAGCGTCCGGCCATGCTCTGTGATGTGCCCCTTGTTGTTCAGCGCCCCGAGGCTGATGAGCAAGGCCCGCGCCTCGGCCAATGGCCCGGCGGGGGGCGGCGTCAGGAACGGCAGCTCCGCGCCGCCCCAAAGCGCCAGTTCCAGCGCCAGCCCGGCAAGGTCCGCCACCTCGATCTCGGCGGGCGGGTAGGGTGCCAGCCCGCCCTCCTCGCCCTTCGTCCACAGCCGATAGCACACCCCTTCGGCCACCCGTCCCGCACGGCCCCGGCGTTGTTCGGCCTCCGCCTTGGTCACCCGTTCCGTCACCAGCCGCGACATGCCCGAGTTCGGGTCGAACCGCGCCCGCCGCGCCCGGCCTGCATCCACCACGACGCGAATATCCGGCAGCGTCAGCGAGGTCTCGGCGATCGCGGTCGCCAGCACCACCTTGCGACCCTCCGCCGGCCCCAGCGCCGCCCGCTGCGCCGCAAAGTCCATCGCGCCGTATAGGGGCCGCACCACGACCCCGGGCAGACCCGAGAGCATCCCCTCCACCCGCCGGATCTCGCCCTCGCCTGGCAGGAAGACCAGCATGCCGCCTTCCGTCTCGTCCAGCGCCGCCTTCACCGCCCCCGCAACCAGCGCCTCCAGCCGCAGCGAGGCATCCGGGGGCCGGGGCAGCCAGCGCGTCTCGACCGGGTAGGCGCGTCCTTCCGAGGTCACCACCGGCGCATCCCCCATCAGCGCGGCCACCGGCCCGGCGTCCAGCGTTGCCGACATGACCAGAAGCTTCAGGTCCTCGCGCAGCGCGCCCCGCACTTCAAGGCACAGGGCCAAGCCCAGATCGGCGTTCAGCGACCGTTCGTGAAACTCGTCGAAGATCACCAGTCCCACGCCCGACAGCTCAGGGTCCGACTGGATCATCCGGGTCAGGATGCCCTCGGTCACCACCTCGATCCGCGTGGCGGCGGAGACCTTCGCCTCGCCCCGGATGCGGTAGCCCACCGTCCGCCCCACCGGCTCGCCCAGCGTTTCCGCCATCCGTTCCGCCGAAGCCCGCGCCGCCAGCCTGCGTGGCTCCAGCATCAGGATGCGGCCCTTGACCACCCCGCGCGCCAGAAGGTCCAGCGGCACCAGCGTCGTCTTCCCCGCCCCGGGTGGCGCCTGCAGAACGGCCACCCCGTGCGCCAGAAGGGCATCGGCAAGCGCGGGAAGGATCGAGGTGACGGGCAGGGCATCCATAGCCCGCTTATGGCCCGCGGCGCAGCGCATGGCCAGAGGACCGGCTTTTCAACCCCGCAAACCCGGCGCATGATGGGCGAAAGGAGAGGCCCCATGCCCCAGATCGCCCGTGTCATCCAGCTTGCCGCCCGCCCCGTCGGGACCCCGAAACCCTCCGATTTCCGCATCGCCGAAAGTCTTCTCGCCGACCCCGGCCCGGGGGAGGTTCTGCTCAGGATGGAGTGGCTCTCGCTCGACCCCTACATGCGCGGCCGGATGTCGGAGGCCCGGTCCTACGCCGCGCCTACCGCCTTGGGCGACCCGCCGCCCTGCGAGGCGGTGGCGCGGGTCCTGGTCTCGAACGATCCGGGCCTTGCCCCCGGCGATCAGGTTCTGGTCTACGACGCCTGGCGCGACCACGCGGTCGCCAAGGCCGCCGACTGCCGCAAGCTCGACCCCGCAGCGGCCCCGGTGCAGGCCTGGCTCGGCATCCTTGGCATGCCCGGCCGCACGGCCTATACCGGCCTCAAGCACATCGGCCAGCCGAAACCCGGCGAGACCCTGGTGGTCGGCGCTGCCACCGGCGCGGTCGGCAGCGTCGTCGGCCAGATCGCCCGGTTGCAGGGCCTGCGCGTTGTCGGCGTGGCAGGGGGCGCGGAGAAATGCCGCTACGCTGTGGAGGCCCTCGGCTTCGACGCCTGCCTCGACCGCCATCAACCCAACCTCGGCTCGCGCCTTGCCGAAGCCTGCCCCAAGGGCATCGACATCTATTTCGAGCTGACCGGCGGCGATGTCCTTACCGCCGTCCTGCCGCTGCTGAACCCCTTCGCCCGCATGCCGGTCTGCGGCACCATCGCGGGCTTCGCGTCCACCACCCCGCCCCCCGGACCCGACCGGCTGCCCGACCTGATGCGGCTGGTCCTGACCCGGCGCCTGACCCTGCGCGGCTTTATCGTCGACGATTTCAACGCCGATACGACAGAGTTCGAAGCCGCAATGGCGCGCTGGCTGGCCGAGGGCGCGATCCGCAACCGCGAGGATGTCAGCCACGGCCTTGACAGCATGGTTGCGGCCTTCATCGGCATGCTGGAAGGCCGGAATTTCGGCAAGACACTGGTGCGGCTGGACTAGTCCGGCGGAAATCGCGCCCTTCGCGCCCAAAACCGCTCTCGCCAAGCCCGCCCGCATCCGGCAGAAAGGCGGCGAGGGAGGCCCCATGCAGACCGAAGAACGCGCCCGACTGATCCGCGCCGGCGACCGCCGCGCCCTTGCCCGCGCCATCACGCTGGTCGAAAGCGCGCGCTCGGACCACCGGGCCGAAGCCCTGGCCCTGATCGACGCGCTGCGCCCGGCCCGCGAGGCACTGCGCATCGGCCTTTCCGGCACGCCCGGCGTGGGCAAGTCGACCTTCATCGAAACCTTCGGACTGCAGCTGACCGGGCAGGGGCTCCGCGTTGCCGTGCTGGCGGTCGATCCCTCCTCCGCCCGCTCCGGCGGTTCGATCCTGGGCGACAAGACCCGGATGGAACGTCTCTCCCGCGAGCCGAATGCCTTCATCCGCCCCTCGCCCAGCCAGTCGCAACTCGGCGGCGTCGCCCGCCGCACCCGCGAGGCAGTGGCCCTGTGCGAAGCGGCGGGTTTCGACGTGGTTCTGATCGAAACCGTGGGTGTCGGCCAGTCTGAAACCGTGGTTGCCGAGTTGAGCG